>JBECUL010000014.1:0-44509 GCA_040225955.1 Candidatus Asgardarchaeum abyssi
AGCCGAGGTTTAGAGAGTTTCGTGAGGACATCCGTGAGTCGTTTTACGTTTTTGTGCTGGTTTGGGAGGGAGTTGTCGAGTTTGAGGTTACTGAGGTTATTACTATTAGTGGGGTTCGTGGTATCCCGTACAAGTGTGAGCGTGAGAGCTGGCCGCCGCCGGTGATGATAGCAATATGACTTGTGATTGTGATGTCTACTGGTTATTCTAATATTTGATGCGTACGATGCTTTCACATGACTTTTTGGTGTGTGCGCGGAATATTTTTATTGGGGAATTTTGAAAATTCATGGAGGACTGAGGCGGATCTTGGTGTCTAGGGAGCGTACTCATTTCGAAAATAGTGCGGAAGTACTGAGTATAGAAAAATATTTTTAACACATGTTAATTTTTCCATAAAAAATAATAACTTAATGTATAAAAGTTTATCAAAAAAATTCACAACATTTATTAGCAAGTGAACCTTAAAATCAATCGAATAACAACTAAAAGAGGTTGATAGATGTGGCTAATGTTTTTAAAGATCCATATGAAATGGCTATTGAACAACTTGAACATGTTGCTAAAATAATGAATCTTGATAAAGGTATTGTAAAGTATCTTAAGAAGCCTAAAAGATCAGTTGAAGTAGCTATACCTGTTATCATGGATAATGGGGAGATTGAAGTTTTCATGGGATATAGAGTACATCATAATGATGTTAGAGGCCCCTGTAAAGGTGGTATTCGTTATCACCCTAGTGTAACTCTCAATGAGGTAAAGGCTCTTGCTATGTGGATGACTTGGAAAACGGCAGTTGTGAATTTACCCTATGGTGGTGCAAAAGGAGGCGTTGTTTGTGATCCAAAAAAGATGTCTGAAAAAGAGCTAGAGAAATTAACAAGAAGGTATATTGTCGCAATACTTGATGTTATTGGACCATATAAGGATGTTCCTGCACCAGATATTAATACAAATCCGAAAGTTATGGCATGGATAATGGATACATATAGCATGTACCATGGATATGCAATACCAGAGGTTGTAACGGGTAAACCACTATCAGTTGGTGGTATTGCTGGAAGATTAGAAGCTACAGGTCGTGGTGTCATTATTGTTCTCAGAGAATTTTTAAAAAAACTTAACATGAATAGTAGTAACATAAAAATTGCGATTCAAGGCTTTGGTAATGTCGGCTCTCATGCGGCATTAACAGCAAAGGAATTTGGATATAAGGTGGTTGCCGTAAGTGATGTCGAAGGAGGCGTTTATAATCCAGATGGCTTAGAACCAGAAAAGGTACTCGAATACTCCAGGAAAACTGGATCTGTTGTAGGATATCCTGAGGCAAAGACTATAACAAATGAAGAACTACTAGCTTTAGATGTTGACGTTCTAATTCCTGCAGCAATTGAAGGTACTATTCATAGAAAGAATGCCGATAATATAAATGCAAAAATAATTATCGAAGGAGCTAACGGTCCTGTAACCCCTGAAGCAGATAGAATACTCAATGAGAAGGGTGTTGTAATAGTTCCTGACATTTTAGCCAATGCTGGTGGTGTAATCGTTAGCTACTTAGAATGGAATCAGAATCTGCACAGGGAAATATGGACTTTGGAGGAAGTACGTGCAAAACTTATGGCCCAGATGACTACAGCATTCAATGAAGTCTATTCTGTTTTTAAGGAAAAAGAAGTCACGATGAGAGAGGCCGCATATATTGTTGCTCTAACAAGAGTCGTAGATGCACTGATGGACAGAGGCATATGGCCTTAACTTTCTTCGCTTTTATGTTTATTTATTTTTTTCTATGAAAAACTTGCCGATCCCACTCTATCTTCCACTCCGCCACTTTTAAATATTTCTAACATCCGCCTTAGCTCGTTTATCTCGACTTTTATCATCTTCTCGTATCTCCTCGCATACGCCTCTATCCGTTTCAGCTTCCTCGTAATTAATTGACTCTTACTGGCATCTCTATACTTCTCCCCCTTCATCACCAGCGCATGCATCACTACCAAAAGCTTCCTTGCCAACGCCACTAACGCTACCTTGTGCCCTCTTCTCTTCATAATATTGTAATAGAACAAGTATAAGCTCTTCGTAGTAATTAAGAAAAAAATTGTCCATAGTGATTCAGAAAAATAATGTCCATTTTCTTTTAGTATTGTACAAGCACGAGTTGAGTTGGTGTAATCTGCAAGACATGCGTTATTACAGTACTTCCGCACTAATTAGGTGAAAAATCCGTATTGGTTGCGAAAAAATTATTTTTTCCGCCGCACTCCTTTTTGTCAGTGAAAAAATGATAGAAATGGAATTTTTATCATACACAACGAAATAAAGATTTCGTCTGGTACAGTACTTCCGCACTATTTTTTGGCTGGAGATGGACGTTAGTGGTTGGAAGGATGCTTGGAATTGCCGCCTCAACCTATGAAAATCAAATCGTAATAACCTTCCGCAACCAATACGGATTTTCATCAAATTAGTGCGGAAGTACTGTGGTAACATCTTGAGAATAGGTGATATAACACCGTTTTGGCACTTAGGAGTTGAAGGCTCATGGTAAATCATTTATAAATCACCCATTTTCGGATGTTACCTTCGTCTAGACGAAATCTTTATTAATGACCAAGTTATTAATAGAAAGGGCGGAAATCTACCATCTACAATTTAAAAGGAGTCTGCTGAAATGGAAAGTGCAACAGGCGATATACTTGTAGTCGGTGGTGGAGTTGCTGGCATTACAGCATCCTTAGAACTTGCTGAAAAAGGATTTAAAGTCTACTTAGTAGAGAAAGAGCCTTCAATTGGGGGTCGTATGGCTCAATTAGACAAAACTTTTCCAACTCTTGATTGTTCTATTTGTATTCTTGGACCAAAAATGGTTGAGGTTTCCAGGCATCCTAACATACAACTTCTTACATATTCTGAAGTTATAGACGTAAAACCCATAAAAAACGGCTCCGCATTCAAGGTCAAAATACTTAAAAAACCACGATATGTAGATGAAGAAAAGTGTACAGGGTGTCGAAGGTGTACAGAAAAATGTCCAGTTAAGGTTCCTAGTGAATTTGAAGAACGAACAGGCTTAAGAAAAGCAATTTATATTCCTTTTCCTCAAGCTGTACCAAATATTGCAACCATTGACAAAAATCATTGTCTTTATTTTACTAAAGGGATTTGTAGAGTCTGTGAAAAAGTTTGCCCCATAAATGCAATCAATTTTAACCAAAAGCCTCAAGAAATTGTAGTAGAAGTTGCTTCTATAATTATTGCAACTGGTTTTTCCCTCTTAGATCCGTCTATTCTACCACAGTACGGGTATGGCAGATTTAAAGACGTTATAACCTCCTTACAATACGAACGTATTATGAATGCAGCTGGACCAACAGGTGGAGAAATCATTAGACCTTCAGATAAAACACATCCAAAAAGGATTGCAATTATTCAATGCATTGGATCTAGGAACAAAAAAATAAAGGACTATTGTTCGCAGATTTGTTGCATGTATGCAGCAAAACAGGCTATAGTTACGAAAGAACATAATCCAAATATAGATGTAATGGTTTTCTACAATGATCTAAATGCATCTGGCAAGGGTCACGAAGACTTACTAAGAAGAGCTATTGAAGAATATGGAATTAAATACATAAAGGGTTTACCAAGCGAAGTTTTATGGGACGAAAAAAGTAAAAAATTATTAATAAGGTATGCTGATCTTCTCAGCGGAGAAATTAAATCCATAGACGTGGATTTAGTAGTGCTTTGTCCTGCAGTAGTACCAAGGGAGGATACAACCAAATTAGCTGAAATTTTCGGAGTAGAACTAAACAAGTTTGGGTTCTTTAAGTCTACTGGTAGTGTACCGGTCAATACTAATGTCCCCGGCATATATGTATGTGGTGCATGTCAAAACCCCAAAGATATTTCTCATAGCGTAATACAAGCACTAGCTGCTGCAGCTCAAGCAGCAAGCAGAGTAAAACATGTGAACAAGCAAAAAAACACTTCAAGTGGGGAAAAGCCTGTGAAAGATGAAAGATCGTTGAATCAAGAGCCGAGAATAGGGGTTTTCGTGTGTCACTGTGGTCTTAATATAGCTGCTGTTGTAGATGTTAAGGCAGTCGTGGAGGAAGCGAAGAATCTTGATAATGTTGTTCATGCTGAAGATTTAATGTTCGCATGTTCTAAGGATGGGACAGAAAGAATTAAAGAAGCTATTAAAAAGTACAACCTTAACAGAGTTGTAGTGGCTTCATGTACTCCGAGAACTCATGAACCGTTGTTTCGCACCGCATGTGAAGAAGCTGGACTAAATCCATACTTATTTGAAATGGTTAACATCAGGGAACAAGTTGCTTGGGTTCATAAAAATTACCCCGAAAAGGCAACCGAGAAAGCAAAAGAACTTGTTAGAATGGCTGTAGCGAAAGCAAGGCTCTTAGAACCGTTAGAGCGAATGGAAGTAGAAGTTACTCCTGCTGCTCTTGTTATTGGCGGAACAGTTAGTGGTCTTATAGCCGCGAAAAATATCGCTGACAGCGGATTTAAAACATATCTTGTCGAAAGCAGAGAGAAAATGGGATATGATCTATATCTCTACGAATACAATGAAGGTGTTAAATGGATCTCTGAATTAATTAGCTCCATAAAAAAACATGAAAACATCGAGGTTCTTTCTTCCACCAAAATAGAAGATATTAAAGGCTCAATAGGAAATTTTAGTGTTAAATTAAATCAAAATGGAGCTAATAAAGAAATTAAAGTTGGAACAGTTATTGTTGCAACCGGCGCCGAAGAGTTTAAACCAAAGGGTTTGTATGGCTACGGAAAATTCAGTAACATCTATACCCTAACTGAATTTCAGCAGATAGATGGCAACGTGAAAAATGAAGAAACCATAGTGTTTATCCTATGTGCTGGTAGTAGGGAAAATCTTGATCGAACGTACTGCTCTGCTGTTTGTTGTGAAAGAACTTTAATGGAAGCAGTTAAGATAAAGAATAAACATCCAAAACTGAATGTCTATGTGCTATACAGAGACATAAGGTTGCCAGTTAAAGGCGAAAAACTTTACCGCCAAGCTCGTGAACTTGGAATAATTTTCATAAGATATAATTTAGATAAAAGACCTGAGGTCTATCAAGAAGACGGAAAACTTATCGTAAGTGCTTATGACATCACATCCTATGTAGACCTAAAAATATCCGCTGATAAAGTAGTTCTAGCTACACCAATTGTGCCTCCTGAAGAAAACCGTGAACTCGCATCTAAACTTAAAGTTCCTCTTAATAATTATGGATTTTTCTTAGAAGCCCATCCAAAACTTAGACCTGTAGATTTTGCTACCGATGGTATTTTTCTCTGCGGATTGGCGTATGGTCCGCAAAGATTAGATGAAAGTGTTTCCCAAGCGTTAGCTGCTGCTTCTAGAGCTCTTACTATACTAATGCGAGGAAAAGTGGCTACCGAGGGTATCATAGCTGATGTTAACCCGGAACTTTGTACAGGCTGTGGACGATGTGTAAACGTCTGCGAATTTGGCGCAATTAAACTAGAAATTGCTTCAAATGAACAGTTAGTGGCTAAAGTTAATCCACTATTATGTAAAGGCTGTGGCTCGTGCTCGGTTGAATGTCCAGCAAGAGCCATAACGATGCATCACTTTAGAACTGATCAAATTTTAAACATGCTTAGGGCGGCGTTTGAAAAACCATTGCCAAGAGATCAAGTGAAAATCATAGCTTTTTTCTGTAATTGGTGCGGTTATGCTGCAGCAGATATGGCAGGTATAAGCCGCTACGAATATCCTCCAGCCGTTGAAATTATTCGAGTAATGTGTAGTGCTAGAGTAGATCCACTTCATATTTTATATGCTTTTCTACTAGGAGCCGATGGTGTGTTGATTGTTGGGTGTCATCCAGGTGATTGTCATTATATTTCAGGCAACTTAAGGGCCGAAGAACGCATATTAAGGGTAAAAGAATGGCTAAGAGACATTGGTTTGGAACCGGAAAGAGTTAGACTTGAATGGGCTTCGGCAGGAGAAGGATTAAGATTAGCCAAAATTATTGAGGAATTCACACTTCAAATAGAAGAGCTTGGATTAAATCCTTTAAGAAGGAGGTTAATTGATGAGTAAAGTAGTAATTTCTCCTAAATTAGTTGAGATAGATTCTAACTTAAAATTTGAGATTGCAAATACGGAATTAGGGGGTAAAGCTTTCTGGTGCATACAGTGTGGTATGTGTACCTCTGGATGTCCTGTTGCCGATTTTTTAAAACCCCACCGAATAGTTAGGATGGTAATGTTGGGACTTAAGGATCAACTAATCAACTGTAAGGAAATCTGGTTGTGTACTACATGTTTTACATGTTCAGAGAGATGTCCGCAAGAAGTTGATCCAGCAAATATTATATTTTCATTAAAAAACATGGCAGCAGAACAAGGTGCAATTCCCAAAGGACTGAGAGATATAGGTAAGAATCTAGCCAAAACTGGGAGGGTTATTAAGGTTGGTACTGCTCGAGAAAGGGAAAGAATGAAACTTGGGCTTCCAAAGATTCCGCAAGTGCATGTTGAGAAAAATAGGAAAATACTGGAAGAAACTAGTCTTATAAAAACTTTGGAGAGGGCAAAGCAATGAAATACGCATACTACTTGGGATGTTGGGTTCCAGCAAGAGTGAATCAGTATGATTTGTCTACGCGTGTTGTAGCAAAAAAACTTGGAATTGAACTTGTTGACCTAGAAGGTGCGGGTTGTTGCGGTACGGTACTTGTTCGTTCTGTAAACCTTAAGACTAATCTGGTGATGAGCGCTAGGATATTAGCGCTAGCTAAAAACATGGGACTTGATCTCCTTGTCATCTGCAACGGTTGTTACGAGTCTCTCATGGAAGCTGAGTATTTGGTTAAAACAAACGAAAATTTTAGAGAACAAGTTAATACCATACTCAAATCCACAGATAACATAGTCTATGAAGGTAATGAAAAAATTAAACACTTAATTCAAGTATTATATGATGATATAGGGCTTGAAAGACTTAGAGATGAGATCAAAAGACCGCTTGATGGGTTAAGAGTAGCAGTTCATTATGGCTGTCATATCTTACGTCCATCTTATAGATTGAAGTTTGACAATGCTGAGAATCCAAAAATACTCGATGATCTTGTTGAAATCACTGGTGCAAAGAGTATTTACTGGCCTTTAAAACTCTGGTGTTGCGGTTCGCCAATATTGGCGGTAAATAGGAATTTAAGTTTATCTATAGCTGGAATGAAACTTAAAAGTGCTAAAGAAGCTGGGGCTGACTGTATTGTAACCATTTGTCCATCATGTCAAATTCAATTTGACACTTTGCAACCAGAGATAAGCAAAGTTACTGGTGAGCAATACAATATGCCTGTACTCCTTTATCCTCAGCTGCTCGGACTCGCTTTGGGTTTTACACCAGAAGAAGTAGGTTTACATCTCAATAAGATAAGTGCAGAAAGCTTGTTAAAGCATCAAAGTAAAGCTTAGAGGTGAAAAGTGTGGTTAAGGTGCTTAAAAAGAAAGTTTGGGATGTAAATAGGTGTAGTGGGTGTGGGATGTGTGTTTCAACATGTGCAAAGAATGTTATACACTTTCCCGAAGATAGTGATCAACCAATTTTGGAGGTCAAAGAGAGAAACATTGGTTTGTCTCATGTAGTGGTAGATACTTGCTTCTTCTGCGAGAAGCCATGCGAAGAAAGTTGTCCCCGATTGAAAGAATGGAAAAATGGACCTGTAATTCGTATAATTTCCGCAGTTTCAAGGTTGCCGAGTGGTGACGTTATTGATGCATTACTAATTTCAGCACTTAGATGTGGACTCATTGACGGAGCAATTTTATGGGATGTAGAGAGAAATTCTTTTAAACCACTACCTAGAGTTGCGACAAATGAAGATGAAATACTGAAAAGCGCAGGTTATCAACACTTATGGTTTCCAGTTCTTACAGCTTTAAATGACGCAATTTATGGAAGAGGATTAAGAAAAATAGCAATTGTTGGACCACCTTGCGTTGCCCAAGCGGTTAAAACCGTGCTTTCATCTACAAATAAAAAGCTTGAAATATATAGAGAACGAATACGTTTAACCATCGGACTATTTTGTGATGGTATCTATTCCTATCAATTAGTAACCAACGAAATAGTTAATAGATTTAACATTAAACCCTACGATATTAACACGGTAAAAGTAGATCTTAGAAACGCATTACTAAGAACTATAATGCATGATGGATCGGAAAAGGTTATCCCGTTGCCAGATATTCGAAAATATATGAGGAACGGTTGCGCTCGCTGTACAGACTTCACATCGGAATGGGCTGATTTATCAGTTGGAGATTTAGGTTCAGAGAAAGGAAAAACTACTGTCATTGTTAGAACGCCTATTGGTGAAAACTGCTTGGATTATGCTATCAGAGAGGGAACTATAGAGATTGCGAAAACCCCCGTTAATATGGAAGAGATACAAAGATTTGTTTCAGACAAGAAAAGAAGAGAACAGGCACAAGAGGTAGATTCTCTTCTTTTATCAACGCTAAATGCTCTATCAGGCGAAAAAAGTAGAGAGGAAATCGAAGAAATGTTAAAGTCTATTGGGAGGAGGTAAACGATGGAATATAAAATAGATGCAAGTAATAAAGACTTAAAAACGGTAAATTCTGAGATTAGAAAGGTAATTAAGAACGGAGTCGAGAAAATAGTAGTTGAAAATGCTTCCCATATTCATGGTCTTGCGGCAGGATTAAAAAACGGTAATGTTATCATAAACGGAGATGTAGGAGATTACACAGCTGCATTGAACGACGGTGCAACAATTACCATAAACGGTAATGCTGGTAAATTTTTGGCTGATAACATGACTAAAGGCACAATTATTGTTAATGGAAATGCAGGATATGGAGCTGCAGAATATTGTTACGGTGGGTTAGTGGTAATACGTGGAGATGGCGGAGATTTTTTAGGCGCTTTAAATAAGGGGGCAACAATATTAGTTGCAGGGAATGCTGGAAACGACGTGGGGACCTACATGGTGGGAGGAGAAATAATAATAGTTGGAAATGTGGGTGAAAATGTGGGAAACTGGTTTATTCGCGGTAGCATTTTTGTTGGAGGAAAATGGCAAAGTTTAGGGCATAATTGCAAAGAGACACCGATAGAAAACGAAGATGTAAGGAAACTTGAAGAATATTTTAATAAGTATAATATAAGCGCGGATCCGAAAAAATTTAAAAAAATAGTACCCATTTCGGTGAAGCCATTCTATAAATAAGAGGTGATAGTAGGATGCCTATAGTAGGAGCCTATTGTGTTACAATGGATAGAGAACGTTGTATTAGTTGGAACATGCCTGGGAAATGTTCAACTTGTGTAGAGGTGTGTCCAAATTCTGTTTTTTCAACAGATGATATGGGTAGAGTCTATGTACTTAATGACTTGGCGTGCGTTGGTTGTAGAATTTGTATTGCAAATTGTCCTAACAATGTGATCCATATTCGACCAGCTGAATCTGAACGTTTCTCAAGAGGATTGTGGACATTTCAAGCAATTGAAGAAGTTCATTATAAAGCTGAAACTGGAAAATATTTACTCAGAGGATTTGGAACAATGGGATTAATGCCACATTTCGATGATTTAGTCATTGTACCAGCTCAACTTTATCCACCTGCCCCCAAAGACAAATATAGAGAAGAGTGTAGAATGGATGTTGTAATTGGCGAAGGAAGAGTGAAAAAGCCTTTAAAGCTTAAAATACCCATTATGTTTGCTGCTATGTCATATGGAGCTATTTCGAGGGAAGCTAAGATAGCTTTATCTATAGCAGCTGCCAAAATGGGAATTGCCACGTGTACAGGTGAAGGAGGTTCTTTTCCTGAGGAATATTATCTCGTACATGGCTATAAGAATGAAGAGGATTTCAAACGTGGTAAAAAAACATACAAACCTGGTGGACAGTTGATAGTTCAATGGGCTAGTGGCAGATGGGGGGTTTCTATCGATTACCTTAACAGATCAGACGCTATTGAAATTAAAATAGGACAAGGAGCAAAACCTGGCATGGGCGGTCATCTACTTGGAGAAAAGGTTACAGAGGAAATAGCTAAGATCCGTGGTATACCAGTTGGTACAGATTGCCTCTCACCATGCCGACACTATGATATTTACAATGTTAAAGAAGATTTTAAAAAACAAATCGAGCTTCTTCGGGATGTAACAGGTTACGAAAAGCCAATTATTGTAAAACTAGGTCCTGGAAGGGTATATAAAGATGTTAAACTTGCTGCTGAAGCAGGTGCTGACGCAATTGCCATAGATGGGACACAAGGTGGAACGGGGGCTGCGCCAGAAATGGCTATTCAAACTGCTGGAATTCCAACAATAGGATGTATTCCGCTTGCTGTTAAAGCGCTCGAAGATTTAGGTTTACGTGATGAAGTGAAAATTATTGCAATGGGCGGAATCCGTAATGGGGCAGATGCGGTAAAAGCTTTAGCGCTAGGCGCTGATTGTGTAGCGATAGCTTCTGCAGCCTTGATTGCAATGGGATGTCGTGTATGTACACAATGTCTCAGAGGAAAATGTCCATATGGTATAACATCTCAAGATCCAGAACTCCGAAAGAGGCTTCAACCAGAAAAAGCTGCCGAGCGACTAGTTAACTTCTTAAAAGCTATGGCTGAGGAGATTAAGATGCTTACGATGCTTTCAGGTCACGATGATATTCATCAATTATCAAAGGAGGATCTACGAGCTTTAGATGTCAATGCTGCAGCCATAACTGGTGTAAAGCTTGTGGGCTTAGAAAAATATATCCTCGAAAAATAGAAATAAAAATCACTTAGATAACGTCGCAAGTGATTGTCTGATTTCTCACGCTAGGTATCATTACTAAAACACAATAACACGAAGCTTCTGTCTTATTATTTAATTATTACAATTATTATTCTAAATCTTTTTAGAGTTAAGTGGAACACAACTAACGCGTACTTCATCAAATTGATTTTCTTGTAAGATCTTTCCTTAATACACTGTCTACATAGGTTTATTAATCTATTTTTGATCTAAATATTTAATTAACTCACTAATCACTAAATTATACATGAGAACATCTGTTTTCCCTTTTGTCAAGGGATGTTCAATTTGTTTCGGAAGATAGGATATCTTCAAGGGTATAATCTATATAGATTAACGTAGGGAATGCATTATTTCAACTTATGATTCAAGAAACATACGATCTATTTAGTTTTAGCTTCAAAAATGTTTAGAATATGCAAACAAGATGACAATAACCTTAAATTAGAGAACCGCTAACAGAAGACTGTATATAAATTTTTTATGCTCAATTTGAACCCGTAAAAAATAGTTTAACGAATATTAAAAATCTTCATTTGAACAGTACTTCCACATTATTTTCGAAATGAATACGCTCCTAGACGCCAAGATTCGCCTCGGTCACCATGAAATTTCAAAATCCTCCAATAAAAAATATTCCGCGCACATCCCAAAAAATCATGTGAAAGCATTATGCATAAAATATTTTTTACATACGCTCAACCTACCATAGAATACCTAATTTTCAAACGGAGATAATAAATTATATACCACTGATAACTATTTTTTAAAGTGTATATTTCCAATATTTTGGTGGTTTCTATGCTAGATATTACTAAGATTCTAAAGAGAAAAGACTACTTTGCCTTTATGTTTACAATGGGTGTTTTACTTAACTTGACTTTGCATTTCATTTTAGATAATAATTTACACATGCCAATTTTCTTAGATAAGGTCGGTGTACTCTTGATGGCATACTCCTTTGGTCCAGTTTCAGCTGTTATAGTTGGTATTGTTACATCATTAATACTGACGTTAACAGATCCATTCTACATATTCAGAACCGTAACTTGGGCCGCCATCGGACTTGTGTGGGGACTCGGTTTTTCTTATGCCAAACGAAAGAAAAATGATATTCTTCTTATAATAATAGCTTTACTTGGGTCCATAGTTGTATATCTGAGTGACTTGGCTGTCTTTACTACAACTATGTACTTTCCCTTCAAGGAAGATGTATTACCATACACACGGTGGTTTAATTTATTTACAGCGCAAGCTGTAGATGCACTTATCAGTTTTATCTTTGGATTGATAATTCTTCGTGCAGCGGGTATCACAAAGTTTACAGAGGAAAAGGATTTAGAGCTAAAATTTAAAGCCGTTTTCATAATAATTCTAATGATACTTACTCCCACTCTTATGTATGTTTCGTATACCAATGAAACAGCGTTAGTTCCTTATTTACCGAAGAAAGAAGGTTGGGTTTTTGTAAATGTACGTATGGACTTTGTGTGGGCGCCGATGGGTGTCAAAGGTTCAAACAACTATTACTATCCTGAGGGAAGGTTTAATCGCAGTGATCCAGGATATCAGGTATGGTTTGGCTTATATTGGGTTCAAGGCCGTTTTGGAATATATGATGATAATACTTACGTTCAAGAAGAGATCTTCGCCTTCTCAATATTGGACCAAGATACTTGGCTAAGCTTGCATGGACATAAGACACCTGTTACAAAAGTTCATAATATCACAGGAGTTGCGTGGGGTACTTTCAAAGGATATCGCGCACTTTTCATGAATGGTAGCTATGAGTCGCAATCTGATGTTCCTCCATATGAGGATGTTATATTGGTTGGCTTTTTCATAGTGTTTTACATGCCAAAGTATGACCGGACAGTAATTATCTATGCATGCGCGGTTGATCGATATTATCACATAATGGAACCCATTCTCTGGGAAATGGTCAACTCGATAGAACTTCCACCATAATCTTATTTCCTTATTTTTTCTTCATTTATGGCTATTATAACAAGAATCGCAATTGTAAGCCCTACCGTAGCAAGATATGGCAAAATATCGATTTCTATTGTTGTTTTTTCTAAAAGAATACGCAATGTGATATTTCCATAACCTCTAATTGCTTTAATAAATAGTACTACGCTTGTGTCATTTTTATGTTCATAACCTCTTCTTCCAACGATAAATGATATCTCTACAGTCTCTCCTATTTTCCCCGATGAACTATCAATAAGAATATCCTCGTCATTACTATCCAGACTGTATTTTATTCGATCAAGATACGATGTATATTCGTAGAGGGAAACCTCAACTGCAATGTTACTTGTCGGATCAGCGATTATTGTTACTTTATATTCCTTAATTTCTTTAACATTCATCACAAACCCATAAGTCGAATTGTACACCGGAGCCGTATAGGTCTTATTACTACCAACCATATTATTTAATGATAGCTCTACGTTATTTTTGTCCGTAGATAAATCTAATTGTTCAAACACTACTAACGTAGCATAGCTTTGCGATTCTGACGTATATGGATTATTTACGATTTCGAAGAAGTAAATATCTGTTTTTTTAGGTGTGAAAGAGTCATGCTCCTCAACTCCAGGATCATTAAGAAGCTCCTTTACTTTTGCAAAATTAGAATCCAGCACAATAACATCATAATCTGCATTAGCGTTAACAAACCCACCATAAAGAAAAATTTCATACGTTTTGTTTGCATATAAGTAATACTTAAAAAAGGTCAAATTTCCAACTGGAAGAGAAACCGTATATGGTAAACCAATCGCAGCCAGTTCTAGCTCCTTTGTCCAATTCAAATTTACTTTTTTTGATATATCTAATAAGTGGAAAGTTTTTCGAGGCTCGTTATACTTACTTGTTATGCTTGTTACTAGTGAGCTATTATTTAGCGAGGTGATTAGCAATAAACATATTATTAGGATAACCTTGTTTTTCAATTATGGCACCTCCTTTCTTATGAGGGCTATTTCAGCTATGATTAAATCTATAATTGTTGCGGTTACAAAGAATGTAAGTGATAATAAGGGGTCTCCTCTGTAAAGGTTGGAATCACTTAAATAGTAAACCTCCTCGATTATTACTCCCATCTGATATGTGAAAGTGTATCTCGTTGGATCAGAAATGAATGGAATTAACCCTATGAATAATTGTATACCAACTAAGAAAATTATTGCTGCTAATGCCGCATAGAGTGGTTTTTTCATCAAAGATGAGATTAAAATTCCTAGTGATGATATGAATATCAATCCAAGCATAATTATGCCCAATCCCCACCAGAAAGAAGAGGATAAAATTGCAATTAGCTCATCATATCCCTTGTTAAAAATTAATATAAAAGCTGAAGTCCTAATTAGTAGAACAGGAATCATAACAGTTAGCATTAAAATTATAAATGCTATCAACTTCCCGAGAATTATATCAATTTTCCTCATTGGTTTAGTAAATAGCAGCTTAAGAGTTTCCTTATCCAGTTCTCCTGCTATAAATTCGCTTGCAATCATAATAGCGATTATCTGTCCAGGCAAACCAACCCAATATGATAGTATAATATTGCCAATATCCTTTTCAAAGTAACGTACAAATTCAGTAATCGGTATTTTATTCAAATTATTAATCGAGGGATAGCTAGCTACAATGACTGGAAAAAGCATTACGAGAAATATTGCTAAAAACTTCTTAGTTGGAATTAACACTGATAATTCCATTGCCGCAATGGCAATAATCTTATTTTGGTAAATTTTTTCTAAAATTAAATTTGATATGTGTATCAACCTATCTTTAAAGGATAAATTCTTCGCCAAGGGTCTTAACCCCCAGTGCATCAATAAAACTCTTCTCCAATGAGCTTCTTAAAGGCCGGAACTCTCTTAGTTCAATATTTAATGTTGTAATTATTTTTGGGATATCTTTCCAAAGTCTATCGGCATCATTTAAATCGATGGAGATATAAACAGCATTATCTCTTACATACACATCCTTAACATAGCTGAGAGTCTCTACAGAATCCTTTAATTTCTCAGTTTCTGAAGCAACAACCACATAAACTGTATCCTTTACATCTTTAACCAAATCCGAAATTTTCCCTTGAATTACAAGCCTACCATTATTTATAATAGCAACATGGTCGCAGATTCTCTCTATTTCAGGCAGAATGTGTGATGAAATGAAAATAGTTACGTTTTTTTCTTTAACTAACTCTTTTATCTTGTCCATTATTTCTATTCTGCCAAGAGGATCCAAGTTCGAGGTAGGCTCATCTAAAATAAGCAACTCAGGTTCGTTTATTAATGCTTGAGCAAGCGAGAGTCTTTGCTTCTGACCAGCAGAAAAATTCTTAATTATCGTAAATGCCAATTTCCCCAGACCAACAAAGTCTAGACATTCCCTAGCTTTTTCTGTAGCGACTTTCGGTGAATATCCATATAGTCTTGCCATAAATTTAAGAAAGCTAAATGCTGTTAAGTTTTCATAAGCAATTGGTTTTTCTGGCTGATAACCCACTTTTTTCATGATTTCTCTATGGAAAAGGGTAGAATCCAGCCCAAACACCCTCGCCTCCCCAAAAGTGGGTCTTAGTAATCCTAAAATTAATTTTATAGTTGTAGATTTTCCTGCACCATTAGGCCCTAAAAAGCCAAAAATGGTATTTTTAGGGACCTTCAAATTTAAGTTATAAACGACATTCTTAGAACCGAAGAACTTAGTAAGTTCTATGGTCTCAATTACATAATTCTTCTCGTCACTCAATCCACTCACCTTTTAAGATAACCTTATTGTTTTTCCTATAATTACATTACGTTAGGTGCATAAGAAGAATGAAGCCGTAAAAATATACCTATTTTTAAATATTCCAGTTAGTGTCTAAAAAGAAGTTCTCCAAAGTAATGTAGAAGTCATTATCCTCAAAAAATATTCTAATGAAGCAATAGTTTACCAACTTAATAAACACAGACTTAGATAGATTCTTCTTAAAGACTCTGAGTGGGACTCTTCTTTCTTTTGAATTTTTTATTAATAAAATTCTTTCATGGAGAGCTCTTCTTAGATCGTTGCTTAATTCGAGAAAATCATATATGTGCGCAGTTTTGAATACCTTGTATTCTCTGTTATATATTTTCCTCATGAATAATGGATAGCGAAAGACATCTTGAAATTCACTAGGAATACTTATCTTATATTTCATTTTTGCTTCTCTGAACTCTCTGTAATTAAAGATACCTAATAACGCTGAGATAGGTCTTAATGTGATAGGGTCTCTCTCAAATTGGTATATATACTTCCTAAGCTCTCCATAGTTTTCAGAAAATCTTGGATTAAAACAAAAATCGCCTCTTTGAATACTAAGAATAAATGAGACTCCCTTAATGCCTCCGAGTTGTTTTACGACTTGAAATAGCTTTTTAGTCTCGATTTCGCTAAGGGAATCAATAGAATCAAGAAAAACGTATGTTATGGTGCCTGTATTTTCATATAAATCTAAGATTGTGTCTCTTAAATCTTTAAGAGTACTTACTTTAAATGCTGATATGAAAGGCTCCCAAAATTTATCTCTAAGTAATAAAAAAAGAACGTTTTTTCCTTTTTGCTCAAGTAGCGTTGATAATCTAACTAAGCTCCATGTTTTTCCTGACCCTTTACATCCAACCAAGAGATAAATATTTCTTGGTAATTTTATTTTTTCACTTTCGCTCATTAAGAGAAATCTTTCAAATGATTCTTTTACATTTTCTCGTTCAACGAATAATTTTTCAGAAAATAAAGAAGATTCATAAATACCCTTTAACTCTGTTGTCTCTGATTGAAAAAACCTCCTAAATGATCTGCTTGAGAAAACCATAGTTTCGGTAATCAAGCCAAACACCATAATTTATAAACAGTATCCTTACTCGCACTACCAATAATATCTTTATACGTACACTATATCATCTATTTATAGCTTATAGGATGCATTGATTAATAACTACTATTATCTCCCTGATCGTACATAATGAGGTATTGCTCATCTGTTTTTGTGAGGATTTCTTTAATTCTTGTATAAACAATCATAATTTTTTTCTTTTTCTCCTCAATGGATTCTGGAGTAAGTATTTGTTCGTGAAAGCAGTCTCTATGCAACCGTAGAGCGTCTTCCCATGCATCATAAAAAGGTAAATCCTTGTCTAATCCCTTTTCTTTAAACAGCTTTGAAATTTCTAATGCTGCTTGTTCAAGAAGTCGCGTATACCAAAATCCAGAATTTTTTACTTTTTCAATAATTTTACTAATTTTTTCATTAGAACTTTGATATAGTTCAGCCAGCTTTTTAATAATTTCCTCCATTACCTTATAATATTTCTCACATGCCTGAATGTAATTATGTGCTTCAAATAATTTATTAGCATCCTCTATTAAAGCATCAAGAGAAGACGTTGATAGTCTTGCAAGCTTTTGATTTTGATAAAAAATAGATACAACAGTCGTATCACCAATTTTTCCAAAAGTGCTTACAGAATACATGTTATTTGTTTTCATCATTAATACCACCTATTTAGCTGGTATCCAGGATACCTTATATATCCACATTGCTCGATAAATGGGCTCATCAGTTATTGTTTTGTAGAGAAGATTTCTTGCTACCATAAGAACTTCGGCTCTGACTTTTACAATAAACTTACCCTTAGATGTAGTAATTAATCCCTCATGAGTTGCCTCCTCTTGTTGTTTTATTCCTACTAATTCCCAACCATCTTGAGGTTCTATAGGTGGTATCAAGGGTCTATTCTTCACTTGTTGCTTTAGTTTAGATGGCACTTCTTTTGTAGCGATACCTCCCATTGGTTTTACTACTATGTTAACACCTCCAAAGGGTGAAAATCCCAATTCACGGATGTCAACGATTTCAATTTTTAGTTTAAGAATTGTGCCATCATCAAGATGTATTACGCCCTCTCTGGAGTTCAGTATCTCCATAGCTTTACACCTTTTCGTACTCCTAAAAAAAATACAAAAATTAATATTAATAAACTTTATTAGTAACTTCAGGAAGGTTAACTTAAAAGAGGATAGCGATAGATCGTACATGTGCGAAATGCATGTGCTAACCTTGTTAGAGAAGAATTTAATGATGATGAATTATATATTAGCAAATTATCAATCTTTCGAGGTTGTAAATATATCATCGAAAGAGTTTATAGTAAAATCAGGACGTTCATTGTCATCAAGTTTATCTAATATCTCCTTGCCATATCTTCCTCTATTTATCAACATTGTGTGTATTCCAGCTTTCTTTCCTCCTTTTATATCGGTTTCCAGCTTATCACCAATTATTATAACTTTACTCCTATCGACTTGATATGATGAAAGAATTATATCAAATATTATTTTATGAGGTTTGCCTATCATGATTGGTTTAATGGATGTTGCTTTGCTGAGCATATAAACAAAAGCTTCTTCGCCTAAGAATTTTCCTTTTTCACCTAAATATGTCCCCTCTACTATGAATCCTCCTCCAACACCAATAAGTTTAGCCCCCTCTAACAGCATTCTAGCAGCAAAATTAAGTTTCTGATATGTTAGCCCTCTATCCATAGCAACCACGACAAAGTCAACAGGAGGATTGCTAACAATATTTAATCCAGCTCTTAAGAAGTCTTCTAAGACACCACCTTCGGAAATTAAATATATTCGAGCATTCTCATAACCATTCTCCTTGAAGTACAGTGTTGCAAGTCTTCCAGCAGAAAAAATGTTCTCTGGTGTTACTGGAAATCCTAATTTCTTTAGATTTTCATAGATATATCTATGGGATTTTCGACCTATATTTGACAAGCAAACGAATTGTTTTTTCTCATTCTTAAGATATGTCATGAACTTGTAGGCATCTTCAAATCTTTTTGGGTTATCTATGTCATCTACTAATACTCCTTCTACATCAAAAATAAATAAGTCGTAGTCGTTAATATCAAAATTAATTGCCATATCATAGATCACCATCTTTTTGGAAATCGGTTTCAATAGTTCTTCCAAAGCATTTTAAACTTTTCTTTCTTTAATTTTTATAGTTTAGACTTTTTTGGTATTTTTAAAGCTTTATTTGAAAGTTAATTTTGTATTTTTTTGTGTTTTCCGATTTTCACGTCGGAAGCGAAACATAATTCTCATTATGTTGTTATTGCAAATCGAATATACTTAAACTTTAGAAAAATATTCCTAAAGTATTATGTGTGGAGCTGATATCATGATCTTGGTAAACCGCTTATGGAGCGAGCTTCTATCACTATTTAATCTGGATAGAATGGTGGTGTTATTTCAATTTTATTCAGTTCTCTAGGTCCCACATATATTAGAAAACCATCGGAGTATGCACTCAAATAAACACTAACTCTTAAGTAGTATAATGTCGGATATTCAACAACAAATACTGGTTTATTATCGTCAAGTAATTTCTTTAAAAATGGGCGCATCGACTCCGTGTAGTTTGCTGGACGAGGTTGATCACCTAGACAATACAAATCCTCTACAACAATCCCTGAGATTGCTTTTGAAAGTGTATCATTTTCTAGGAGTTCCACTCCATTTTGGATTAGCACTATAAAATTTGGACTTTTGTTTTTTGCATAATCAATTATTGATAGCACGAAGTTAATCATAAGAATGCTTGCGTTTTCAACCTCATCTTCAAAGTATTCATATTCATCTACCTTGTCTAGCATAACTCCATCAAAGCCAGCGTTAATTATCTTATCTAAATAACTATCTTCTGAACCAAAGATTATTTTTTGCCATTCCGGGTTCCAATATTCAACTGCATAGTTACCTTCCCATTCTGGATTTTCTTCTCTTAGCCATTCTGGTGCATCATCATCTGGAATTCCATCATTATCGGAGTCCCAACTAGAATTCCAGTAGTATCTGTAACTCTCTGCTTCGCCTATAGAAAGGTATGCTAAAACTATTCTTCCTCCGGGTTTGCTTTCTTTTAGCATAATCTCTTCTCTTGTGAAAGCATTTTCATCCGTTCCATCTTTAGAGTAATCCATAATAATAAGGTCAAATGCGGTGTTCTTAATTCTTGATATGTCTGGATTATTTAGCCAATAGGCAAAATCATTAATTTTAATACCATTAAGCACGTACGAGGGTCTATTTAAATGACGTATATCAATGTATCCAAATGAAACTAAAACTAGTAATATAATAACTGCAACGGAAAATACGAGTATCCTTCTTCGTTTTAAAAACATCTATCATCCCTAAGACATTTTTCTAATCAAGGTTATATACTTTGCATTTGTTGTCATTCTATACTTGCAATTTTCTAATTTTACGAGTAAATTAAGCCTTTTTCTTCTTTAATTGAAAACGTAATCTTTTAATAATCAAGAATAAATGATTACATGGCTTTTCTATAGTGATAAACAAATGGGGGAATGGCTATGGTCACCATATTAGGCGTGAATGGGTCTCCCAGAAAGTATGGAAATGTTTCGTTTCTTCTGAATCTAGCCCTAAAGGGTGCTGAGATGGAGGGCGCAAAAGTAAGAATCATTCACTTATATGATTATGATATAAAACCATGTTTAGGTTGCTTATCTGACGATCAATATGCATGCAGATATCCTTGTGTTATCGAAGATGATATGCGTAAGCTATATGAAATGGTCCTAGAGAGCAATGGAATAATTTTTGCTACACCAATTTATTGGTACGCACCGAGCGGTGTCATGAAAAACTTTATTGATCGTTTAACTGTTTTCGAAAATATGTTATACATTGATGGTACATGCTGGACTGAGGGTAAAGTAGCTGGAATTATTGCTGTTGGCAATGATAGCGGTGGGGTGAACACATTTTCCACTTTAATGGCTACGTTAAATTCTATGGGTTTCATAATTCCACCATGGGCAACTGCTGTTTTTAATAAAATGAGTGATATAACAAAAGAAAGAAATGTGCTGCTGGATGCGATAAATATAGGTCGTATTGTAACAATGATGTCTAAACGCGTTGAAGGATTGGAGCGTAAATGGTTTAAAGTCATTGGGGATCAAGAACTTGAAAATATGATAAATGACATAGCCTTAACCGTTAATAAGGAAAAGAATACGCAATGGCCTTCTAGAAAAAAGGAGATACTCAAGCTAAGAAAGCAACAGTAACTTTTTTCTAAATAAATCTCTAATTTTATGTCTATCTATTTCTTTCAATAAGTGAATATGGATGCAAAATGGATTTTATTAGAAAAGTATAATTTATCTTACAATACTTGTATAGAAAATTTTCCAAAAAAGCTTATAATTTTCTATTTCTCATATGAGTATAGTTATATAAAAGAAGCAGAAGGTGTTTACGTTGGATTATGTACCAGTTATTATCACTTTAATTGTTCTTGCGTTTTTGCCTTGGCTACTATTTTTCGTATATTATTCAAAATTGAAAGGAGAGCACCTTAAATTATTTGTAATTGCTGGAGCTGGCTGGCTAGTGGCTCTTATATTAAGATTACCTATACTCTATGGTACTAGTTTCATCTTAGATTTGCTGATGTATTATGTCATGTCAGCTATATTAGCAGGAGTATTTGAAGAAAGCTTCAGATACATTTTGGCTAAAAAACTTACCTTAGATGAAAGAACCAATGGCGAAATTTTAAGCTTTGGTATAGGCTGGGGTATATTTGAAGTCTGGGTTCTTCATACATCCAACTTGACTACATTACTAATTCTCATATTAATGAATATTTCAATTCCTGGAATGCCAGTAATCCCACCTCCAGAACAATTATTCATATCTGGGATGGCTGGTGTAGTTGAAAGATGGATTGCTGTATCATTTCATGTAATAGCTACTTTGGTGATTACCAAAGCCTTGTTAAATAAAAATTATCTTTGGATAGCAATAATCTTGCACTCAGTTTTAGACCTTATAGCAGTCCTAAGTAGTTTCATTGAGTTAAACATTTGGCTGATTGAGTTAAATCTCTTAATTACAGTGATGTTGATCTACATCTTAATACATATTGGTTTCAAGCTAAACGTTATAGCTCTTTTCACAAAATTAGAAATTCCATTTAAAGAAGTATAAATATAAAATAATTCTTATTTTTTATTACCCTATGGTGATTATAATGAGCGTGAAAGTAGCCGATTTGCATCACGATTTAATACGTAGGCTTCGAACACCAATCTTCTTGGGATCTTATAAGAAACTGCCAGAGAAGGATTTAATTAAATTATACTCATCAAATTTTCATATTGTATTAACTGCCATATTTACGCTAATGACCTATGATACTCAGTTTCGTGAGATTGCATTATTAGATCCTTTTCGTGAGGCTATAACACAAATAATCTATTACGATCACTTAATACGAAGAAACAGTAATCTCTTGAAAAAAATTCTTACATTTGATAATTATCTTGATGCCAAGAGTAGCGATACTGCTGGTTTTCTATATCATGTCGAAGGCATTTATGGCGTTGAAACACTAAGCGATTTTGAAGCACTTTATAATTTGGGTATGCGTTCTTTTTCACTAACATGGAATCTTGGAAATTCATTTGGCAGCGGTTGTAAAGATAAAAAAGATATAGGCCTAACTAGCAGAGGTGAAGAAATAATCAATTTTGCACTAGGACATAGTATTCTTATAGATTTGGCTCATCTTAGTACAAAAACGGCTTTAGATGTCCTCGAAATTGCAGATAGAAATGTTTTCATCAGTCATACTGGATTAAGGCCATTAACCAATATAAGTAGAAATGCTGATGAAAAAGTAATTGAAGGCGTTGTGGACCGAAAAGGGGTAATCGGTATAATCTTCCATAAAGGTATGCTAAAAGTTAATGATTGTAAGCCACTAGATTGTTTCCTTAAACACATGGATTATATCATTGAAAATTATGGAATTGACTATGTAGCTATAGGAAGTGACTTATACGGAATTATGCCAGAGGACTCAATATATTTCAAATCTGGCGAAGTTGATGATGTTGGAGCAGTAATATCTCTCTTAAGTGAAAGATATAGTAAGACCGAAATTGAAAAAATCGCATATCTTAATTTTGAGAATTTTCTTAAGAGGTCGTTGAGTAAATAAAATAAGAAATTAAGAGTTACCTTTTCTTTTTTCTTTTTCTTCTTTGACTAAGATCAATTTCATGCCATCTATGCTTTTTCGACAAATACCACGTATAAAAGTTGATAGCTATTGATATTATTGATGCAAGGCTTAATATTATCATATCTATAGTTCCATATACTCCTACTTCTGTGAGTTCTTCCGTCTTGTGTCTATAAAGAAGTAGAAAGCCTCCTTCTGCAACCTTATGTATGATACCTATTGCAGTTATATTCCCGTAATGTTGATCTCCAAGAATTAACTCCCCAACAAGAATGACTCTGTCTCCGATTTCTGGATTAAGGAATCCCCTACCTAGGAAATCAATGTTATATATCACAACCAAACTAGTATTTCCATCACTAATTACGAATCTTTCATGTCTTACACCTGAAAGATCTGGGCTGGCTATGTAGATAACCTCTCCTTTCACAGAAATAATTTTATTATTCAACGTGTAATTATTTGCTTCGGTAACTGTAAGAAAATCCTCACTATTATATATTTTATCAAAATTTTCAGGTGAAATCTTATACGTTGTTGGAGAAACAATAATATAAGCAGCGGTTAACATTATGATAATACCAATGATGAGTGCAAATGTTTTCATCGCAACGGACTTTTTCATTCCCTTACTCTCCTTTGTTTCGATTTTCATTATGATCTCTATTTATTTTTCCTTTGAGATTTATATACTTTAAAATAGAGAAATATCATGCTAATATTTCCATTTATGAAGTAAATTAAATTGTTAGGAGGAAGTCTTATGGTTGTTTTCAGTAAGAAAATCAAATTTAACACAAAAGGAGAGTTAGACATCGTAGATATTACTCATATGGTAGAAAAAGTGGTTGATGAGTCAAAAATTAAAAATGGAATCGTTGTTGTTTTTGTTCCAGGTGCAACTGGGGCCATTACGACAATAGAATATGAGCCGAATCTCTTGCAGGATTTTAGAGATGCATTAGAAGAGATAGTTCCCTCAACAAAACATTATAGACATCCCATAAATGGGCGTAGTCATATTAGAGCATCTCTAATAGGACCAAGCGTGTCATTTCCAATTTCTGATGGCCAAGTAATTTTAGGAACTTGGCAACAAATAGTTTTCTTAGAACTTGATACCAGACCAAGGTCAAGGACTATAATCGTACAAGTAGTAGGGGAATAATAAAAATAAATAGAAAAACGGAGATTATTTGACAGTAACACTTTTTGCAAGCGCTCTAGGCCTATCTGGATCGTATCCTCTTAATTTAGTTGTATATACTGCAAGAAGTTGCAGAGGAACTATATATACGATTGGAGAGAATAGGGGATTGACATCGGGTACCTTGATTATATAGTCCGATTTCTCTTCTAACTCTTTTGTAACATAAGAAGCTACCGAGATTACTTTACCCCCTCTACTCTTGCATTCTTGTATGTTACCTAGTATATCCTCATATGTCTTATCATTTTGAACGATTGCTACAACAAACATATCATTATCTATCAGGGATATGCTACCGTGCTTTAATTCGCCTGCACCATCAAAGCTCATTGAGAAACCATATGTTATCTCTCTTAACTTTAATGAGCCTTCCTTAGCGGTTGGAACGCCAATTCCACGTCCTATGTAAAATGACTTATCATAAGTATAAATTTCCCTAGCTATCTGGTGAACAAGACCTGCTGTTTTATCTATTGTTTTCTTAACTATATCTGGGATCTTTTCAAATTCTTTTATTAATTTCTCTAATTCTTCTCTAGGAATCGTATTTTTGATTTTTGCTATCTCAAAAGCAATCTGATAAATTATTGATAACTGATTCAGATAGGACTTTGTTGCACAAACAGCAATTTCTGGACCTGCATTTATGTATATTGTGTAATCACATTCTCTTGCTATTGAACTCCCTACTACATTTACGATACCTATAGAAATACCATTATATCTCTTAGTATATCTTAATGCTGTTAAAGTGTCTGCAGTCTCTCCGCTTTGACTAATAAAAACGACAGCAGTTTTATCATCTATTATAGCATAATTATCAAACTCGCTTGAAATTATAGGAATTGCCGCTATTCCGCCAAATTCTTTTAGCAAGTATTGCATAACTAATCCAGCATGATACGATGTTCCACTTGCTGTAACATATACCCTATTAGCCTTAATGAGTATTTCTGCAACTTTTCTAATCATTTCCTTGTCTGCATAAAATGATTCTCTTAATGCAACTGGTTGCTCATAGATTTCCTTCTCCATAAAGCTATCAAACGCACCTTTCTTAGCCATTTCATAAGTCCATGGAACCTCTTGCGGCTGGGCTTCTACTATTTTCATTGTTCTCCAATCCTTAATGACATAAGAGTCACGAGTAACAACAACATACCAATAATCATCCAATGGAATTATCTTATTCGTATATTCCAAAAATGAGACAACATCACTTGCTAAAAAGAAGGCATCTTCTCCTATTCCCAAAATAAGAGGACTCTCTTTTCTAAAACCTAGTAACATATCGGGGTAATCTTCACTACCAATAACTAAGGCAAATGAACCTTTCAATTTTCTTATTGCATTAACTGCTGCCAATTCAAAATCTTTTACCTTTTTTAATTCTTCCTCAATTAGGTGTGCCACAACTTCCGTATCTGTCTCACTTCTGAAAGTGTGCCCCCTTTTTTCAAGCCTCTCTCTAAGCTCTCTATGATTAATAATAATTCCATTATGAACAACAGCAATCTTTCCTTTGCAATCCAAGTGAGGATGAGCATTTGTAGTAGTAACTCCTCCGTGGGTTGCCCACCTAGTGTGTGCAAACCCAATATCCCCACTAAGCGGAAAGGTCTCCAGTCTTAAGTCTTTAGTAACCGCACCCACTCTCTTTAAAACTTTCAATTTTGGGTTAATCGATGCAAATCCGTAACTATCATATCCGCGATACTCTAATCTTTTTAAGCACTCATAAACCATTGGCATTATATTTTTTCCTTGATGCTTTGATACTATGCCGATAATGCCACACATCGAAATCCCTCTCAAGAATGAGATTATGAAAATTTTAATGCCTAAATTAATATATGTTGCTCAAACTTTCTTATAAATGGTAAAACTCTTTTTTGTACGGTTTATATATGTTTTGGAGAAATCTGTCAAAAAATTTTTTATCCTAGTAAAATAAACTTTTTATTAGTTGGTGCAGAAAAATGGAGTTTTTCATTAGAATGAATGGAAAAATAAAAAAGGTAGATATTCTCTACACGGAGAAATTAGATATATTAAAGGCACTAATTCATCCAATTAGACTAAAAATATTAAACGCATTGCTTATAAAGCCAAATTATCCAAAAGCTTTAGCTAAAGAGTTGAATATACAACCACAAAAACTCCTTTATCATTTTAAAAAACTCGAAGAACTGGGTCTTGTTGAGAAGATCAAAGAAGAGAGAATTTCTGGTTCTGTTGCCAGATTCTATAAGGTCTCACCTAAACTTTTTGTTTTTAATTTTTTAGGTGACTCAATTTTTGAAACTGCGATAGAGATTCCAATAAATACCCCAATCATAAGTGGATGGGTGGCTCATTTTGTGCAGGATAGTAAACTTAATGCAAAAATAGTTGTTGGAAGTCCTGATCTTCATGGTCCATTTTCTGCAAGAGCTAGAGATGCTTGGAGTGCTGCTGAGCTTAGTTTATATTTAGGGAGGTTTATATCGGTGCTCGATAAAAACCCAATAGTACTAGATACTGCTGTTGACGCTGATATTATTAAAGAAAATTTAATTCTAATAGGCGGTCCAATTACAAATTCGATTACATGGAAAGTAAATAGGTATCTACCGTTATATTTTGATATAGAATCTGGAAATACTATAGTTGATAAGGTAGAGATGAAAAGATACACTGATGATAACCTTGGAATTGTTGCTCTGATAGATAATCCATTTGTTGAGGAAGAAAAAAGGAAAATTCTAGTTTGTGCGGGAAAGAAAATAGCTGGAACAAGAGCTGCAATTCTCTCTCTAATCCGATATGAAGAACGGTTTCCGCATAATAGTAATTTTGCATTCCTTGTAGAAGGTATTGATAAAGACAGTGACGGAATAATAGATGACGTAACTTTTGTGAAAGAATTAAGGCTGTAAAGTCATAACTATCATCGTAACTACCAGGAAAAGATTAAGAAAGGCATGTGAAATTATCGTATTTTCTAAGGTTCTAGTTTTTATATACAGAAGACCGAGGAGGTATCCCATTACAAGTGTAAAAGGCCACCCTAATAATATCCCAAAATACCAATGCCATAGCATAAATAAAAATGCCTGAAACCTTATTACCCACTTAGAGGAATATCCTTGTTTTAACAAACTCTCGATCAAGGTAAATCTGAAATATAATTCCTCGACTATCGAATGTATGCCTATTGAAACTATTGTAGTAACTATAATCAACTCTATTGAAGGTTTAGCTATGCTTGTTTCTCCAATGAGAATAGTTTTCCGCATTGCTATATTTAACTCGGCTAGAAAATTGACTATAGAAAATGTTATAATGAGTGTAACGAATGATACCACTGCTATCAAAAATGCCATACTAACTTGCAAATCTTTTTTCTTAGTACCTAAAGAAAGACCATTTCTTTTTATCGTGAAGATTGTTGTTATGAATAGAGACCCCTCAACTGAGGTAGTTCTAATTGATAATAGATAAATATCTGCAAAAATATTTTGATTAAAGGTTAAATGAACTATAAACATAAAAATCTGAGCTACTATGGACGGAAGAATTAAGTATCCAAAGCTCTGTATTTTCTTTTCGCTCAATGTTATCAGCCTATTTAAATTATTTTCTTAAGGAAAAATTTAAGTTTTTATAGAAGCGGAATATTTAAATACATTTGTTCCCAATTTATACTTAGATATGATATCTAAGTATAAATTTCAAATATGGTGATATCCATGGAGTCTGAAATTTATACAGAAAAAATAGAATTCATCGAGCTCTTAGGAAGGATACTACTAAGGCCACGAGAAACCTTTTCATTACTTATAAATAAACCTTCACGATTCTTAATGTACGATGTTTTCTTGGTGTATCTCTTTTTTACATCCGTGAAAATCTCAACATTAATTGTTGTGCTTGAAACAATTAATGGCTCTATTTTTCCTGGATTTCCCTCCAGTTTATCATTTATCAATCTTACATTGATATTATCATTAGTGGCTGTAGCGTCACTTTTCGCATCATCTTTTCTCTCACATTTTGTTGCTAAGGAAATATTCAAAGGAGTAGGGAACATGAACGAACTTCTGAATCTTTATGGATATTCATCAATATCAAATGTAGTAGTTGTTGCCCTATCTTTAGTTGCAATTTTTCTACCAACTCCTATAAATATAGGCCTAATCGTAGTCTCCTATATTATATATCTCCTCTGGAAAGCAATACTTTACATGATCTCAGTAGAAGAAGTCTATGGACTAGACGAATTTAAGGCATTCATATCCGGTGTCATAGTACCATCATTTCTTCTAGTGTTTCTATTTTAAGGAGGAATTTGAATGAAGACAAATACGGAGAACATATTAGGAGTATTCATAATAGCTATAATGACTCTTGGCTTTGCATATTCAGTTTATTATTCCTATGTAAATAATTGGTGGACTTTCACATGGCCTTCATGGTCTTGGAAGCCTCACGACTCTTATAGAGTCGAATACCTCTATGAATATCTAAACTATACAGAAGAATTCGAGAATTTATCCTCTTCCTCTCTTAGCATACGTGCTACTAAAGGAAGTATATTCATATATTGGGAGGAATTTGAGTCAAAAATATGTAAAATCATCATGAAAATTCCGAAAAATGAAATGGCTAACTATAGCATAAACTACAAGCTTGACCAGAATAATACTCATCTCGAGCTTATAATTATATCAGATATTCCATCAGTAGAATTAATTTTTAACCCAAAGTACATCTACAACCTAACCTATATAAGTGCTGAAACCGAGACGGGTAGCATATCAATTAGCACGCCAGGTCCATATAAGCATGTCTCAATAGGTGAATTAAGAGTTAGCTCAAGTGCAGGAGGGTTCGAAGGAGAACTTAAAGATGCATCCATAGACCAAATGATAGTGGACTTAGATATGGGCAGCATTGATATGTATGCTGATAATGCAACAATAAAATCGACAATGACACTTATAACCAATATGGGTAGCATAACCATGGAACTCTTAAATTCTCAACTTCCTAAGAAGATATCCATTTCAACAAATATGGGGTCTATCTCATTAAAGTTGAATAATGTTTGCTGCGATAATTCCTCTAATGTGCATATAGATACTGATATGGGCTCCATAAGTTTTCAAATGCTCCTAAACCCAAATATACCAGGAAGAATTAAAGCGTCAACAGACGCGGGCAATTTGTCATATACTATTGATGAAAACTTTGAGGTGGTAAATAGTCAGAGAAATTTTGTAGAGCTGAAAACAAGTGATTTCAGCGAGGGAAATGGAATAGATGTAACATTAATATCGAATATGGGTTCTATAGATATAACTGCAGAAAGGTTGGGATAATCATGGTTTTTATTTCAAAAGATGACCCATATAGAGCAAGAATTCTCATAGATGCTCTCTCTGATAAGACTAGATTGGAGATTCTTAAACTACTAATGAGTAATCCAACCGGCATGACCGCAGCTCAAATAGCAAGAATTCTAAACAAAACGATCCCAACAATTTTAAGCCATCTTGAAATTCTAACAGAAGCCGGAATTCTTCGAATTGATTATACCATGTATCGTGGTCGTGCTCTTAAATTATATAGCATATCAGAAAAAGAAATCTCTGTTGAAATCGACCTACAAAAATTTGTATGGATTCCATTAAGAAGTTATTTAGACCTCTGGGTATCTCAATATATCAAAATAAAAAGGGAAACTGATATCCTGCCATCTAAAGTTAGTGCAAAGGATATAGCAAAAATATTGGGAATTGACGAAAGAACGGCGGTTCATATTAAGGAGCAGATTGAAAATAACCCCAGCTGGCTATCATCTCTAGTGAATGAAGCTCTTCAAATTCTCTCTCAAAGAGGATTCATCACAATTGCAGATCTGAGTAAATCCCTAAGTATTGCTAGAATATGGGCTAAAAAATTAGCAGAATTAATTGTTCAACAAGGGTATGCTTACCTTAAGGATGATACTCTTTATAGAAGATTTTGATAAATTGTTTTTAATAAAATGTTAGGGGGCAAACTTATTTTTTATGAAAAAAATCCCCCTAACACCTTTATTGCAAAACACATATTCGTAGTTAAATAGGTTACAAAATTTTATATTCTAGAGCTAATGTTTTTTATTAATGGGTTATACATTAATAATGGGTGTTATTTTATGACGGAAACTGAGGAAAGGCAGAGAATCTGGATTTTTGTAGATCCTTTAAGATGTAGCGGATGTAGACTTTGTGAAATTGCTTGTTCTTTGAAACATGAAAATATCATATGGCCTGAAGCGTCCAGAATCAGAGTTTTTGAACTAATCCCTGGAGTTGATGTACCACATCTTTGTGTCCAATGTCCTGATTATCCATGCGTGAATTCATGTCCAACTAAGGCTCTCTCCATTGATGAAGCTACGGGTGCTGTTTTAGTTGATGAAGAAAAATGCGTGCGCTGTGGAGTATGTATAAAAGCATGCCCTGGAAATATTCCAAGAATACCAAATAATAGGAAGTCTGTTGTTATTTGCGATCTCTGTGGGGGAAATCCTGCTTGTGTTGATATATGTCAAGAAGCAGGGTATGGAGCGTTATCATTATTTAAAGGAATTTACAATCAAATATTTCAAACGTATGCCAAGAATCCTCTTGAAAAGAGCTTTGATATAGCCAAAAAAATGTATAACTGGGAGGAGATATGATATGCTTTACGGCTATACTGGCAAACTACTAGATGTAGATTTGTCGTCCGAAAGCATTAGAATGCGTACTTTAACCGAAGACGAAGCTAAAAAATGGTTTGGTGGGCGTGGACTAGGAACTTACATCCTTTGGAAAGAGCTTGGTGATAGATGGGAGTATGTTGATCCATTAGGTGAGGAAAACCTATTACTTATATTAAATGGGCCTTTAAGTGGATATTATCCGGGGACAAAAGTTGCTGTGGTCTCTAAATCGCCAGAAAGTAATGGTGTAGTTGGATCAGTACTCTCAAGTGAAGTTGGAATGGAGCTAAAAACAGCTGGTTACGATGGAATTATTATTCGTGGCAAGGCTGACGGTCCAAGATATTTAATTATTCATGATGATTACATTGAACTAAGAGATGCATCCAAGTATTGGGGAATGCGTGGTGTTAAATTCGTAAGAACCATTATTAAAGAAATATATGATGAATTCATTAAGAGAGAAGGGGTAAAGGGAATTCCAAAGGAACCAGCAATAATGTACATTGGACCGGGTGGTGAAAATAAAGTAAGATTTTCAGCAGTTATGGCTAAATGGGCCCATGCTGCTGGCTATGGTGGATATGGTGCTGTAATGGGATCAAAAAATCTGAAGGCTATAATAGTTAAAGGAACCGGACCATTACCTCCAGTTGCTAATATTGAGAGACTTAAAGAGTTGATTAAGCAAGTCTATAAGAGAATTTTCGAAAAAGCGTCTTTCAGAAATTGGGGAACTGTTGCTGGTGGTTACAATGTGGGTGCTGTTAAATCAAGCGAACCGGTAAGGAATTGGCAAGAAGAGTGGCATGAGAATTCAGAGATAAGTGTAATAAATTTTGAAAATAGAGCTTGGATAAAGCGATTTTGGGGAGATTACGGATGTCCCGTAACTTGCATGAAAATTTCATGTTTAAAATTTGGCCCTTATAAAGGTGCAATCACAGATGGCCCTGATTACGAGTTAATTGCATATGTAGGTCCGAATCTTGGAATTTTCGAACCAGAAAAAATTGTTTATCTATCCTGGTTAATGGACGAGTACGGATTAGACGCTATAAATGCTGGTAATATCTTAGGATTCACTGCTGAGTTATTTGAACGTGGGATTCTTACAAAAGAAGATTTAAATGGCATTGAACCCAAATGGGGAGATGCTGACGCGTTTGCTAAATTAATTGAGTTGATCGTTAAGAGAGAAGGTATTGGTAAAATTCTTGCCGAAGGAACATACCGTGCTGCTGTAAAAATAAGTGAAATGAAAAATGTTGATGTGTTAAAATATGCTGTTCAAGTAAAGGGAATCGCTGTTGGAGCTCATGGCATTAGAAGCGAAATGGATTACACTAACCCGATATCATATGTCCCATCAGTGCAAGGCGGTGATCATACATCCACAGCTAACCCATTAATAAAGCAAAAAGGTGAACTAGCAATAATCTTTAATGATTCAGCCGTTACGTGTGCATTCCTAGATTGGGGTGTTTCTGAAGAACTTATAGAATTCACTCGAGTAATCACAGGATGGAATATAACTTTAGAAGAGTGGTACGATGAAATAGCACTCAGGATATTACATCTACAACGAATTCTTCTTTTACTGGGAGGTCCAGATGTGTACTGGGATCCTCGGATACATGATGATAATCCACTTAGATTTTATGATCCTCTCCCAAGTGGTCCATTTAAAGGAAAAGCTCCAAAAAGAGAAGATGTCATCAGTATGAAAAAACAGTACTATACTGAAATAGGATATGACGAATATGGAATTCCAAGAGAGGAGGTTCTTGATAGATTGGGAATCCCAGATGCAAAAAGGGCGATCATGAGAATACGAGAACGACTGAAAATATAAGCATATATTGGTGATGTCATGAGAGTTAAAGTTCGCTTCTTCTCAGAGCTAGCAAGAATAATAGGAAAAGAACATCTTATAGAGATTCGTGAAAATACAAGTGTTAAAGAGGCCCTTGAAACCATACTTAAAGAGAAAAAAATTAAACTTAAAGATATTTATAATGACTACTTTATAATCATTAACGGAAAAGTGGTTAAACCAGACCTCATCCTCAAGGAGAATGATGAAATTCTTATAGTTCCAATGATATTTGGAGGACTTATATTTAAATGAATGACTGCTAGTTGTATTCGCTAAAGCGCATAAAAATAGAGAATGAGAAGTCCTAAATCTTTCTTACATATGTACTCTAAAAATATCTATCTATCGTTGCCTTTAAGAGATATTTTAGAAAAATAACTTTTAAGCATGTCTGAAAGCATGTCATCAATACTTGGATATTTTGAGAAATCAATGTACTTATTCTTCGCGATGCTCATTATGGTCTTATCGAGTGATCTTATTATCCACGGTATTTTGTATATACGGTAAAGATAGAGAAATGCCAAAAAAGATGCTATTATGATAAGAAGCACAATAATAACGATATAAAAGTTATTTATCATGTGGAAGTCCCTCTTCTGCTAATTTTTATTTAAAACAATTTCATCTATATAAACGTTACCTTGGTCTCAGTACTTCTGCACTATTTTCGAAATGAATACGCTCCTAGACGCCAAGATTCGCCTCGGTTCCATGAAATTTCGAAATCTCAATAAAAATAATTTTCGCAGCCAATACAAATTTTTCACCTAATTAGTGCGGAAGTACTGGGTCTTAATTCATTATTCTTAATATCGAATTCTTGGATCCAATATTTTCCATAAATTATATCAATAATCAAACTTGTCAAAACTACAATAATCGCAAAAAATAGCGTTACTCCCATTATTATCACAACGTCATATAAAAAGAGAGAATAATACAAGAATGACCCTAAGCCGGGCACATTAAATACTATTTCCACAATAACTGCCCCACCTAAAAGGCTGCTAAAGCTGAATCCAATAATAACTGTTATCATCGGAACTGATATATTCTTCAAGGCATGCTTTAAAATCACTTTTTGCGGAACACCTTTAGCTTTAAGATACATTATGAATTCAGAGTTAAGCACATCCAGAATACAATTTCTAATAAATCTCGCGTAGATACCATCATATATTAATCCTAAAGTTAGTGCTGGCAAAGAATATATAAACAGAAGATAATAAAATGCATCAAAATCTCCCAAAAGCAGGGCATCTAAATCGGTAGACCAATAATTCTATGCGATGGCATACGTTTAATTAAAGGAGGTATAATATATCCAATGGTAAATGTTATAAACACAACTCCAAGGATCGTTGGAATCAATGTTATAAGTCTCCTTATTAAGTATCTTGAAAAGTCTGCCATGCAGATCACTTAGCCAAGTGATATTTGCATTAAACATTCAATATTTTCCTCATCAACATTATATATTTTTCTTTAGGGGATATCAAATTAATTTAAGATTGAGTATAAAAGCAAATAATAAATTTTCATTTCTTTAATTACGATACCGTTCATCCTAAACAATGTGGTACATATGCAAGTATATTTATATCTTTATTTCTTTAAGTATTAGTGAGGCGAAAATCCAAATGATGCCTGCAATCGTTGAGAGAGAAAGAATTGTTTACCCTTTTGCAGCCATTGTGAATAAAGACCCTCTAAAGTTAGCTTTGATAATAAATGCAATAAACCCTAGAATAGGAGGCCTTCTTATACGAGGTGAGAAAGGGTCTGGAAAGAGTATGGCAGTTAGAGCTCTAGCAGATTTACTTCCAGAAATTGAAGTTGTCAAAGGTTGTCCTTTTAATTGCAATCCTCACGACCCAACAAATATGTGTGATGTTTGCCGTGAGAAATATTATAAAGGTGAATAACTACCTATTGAGAAGAAGAAAATGAAGGTAGTCATTCTACCAATTGGTGCCACAGAAGATAGAGTTATAGGTTCTCTTGATATGAAAAAGCAATAAGAGAAGGTATAAAAGCGTTGCAACCTGGAATTCTTGCAGAGGCTAACCAGAATATCTTATATGTTGATGAGATAAATTTATTGCCTGATCATATTGTTGATGACATCCTTGATGCTGCGGCATCTGGATGGAATATCATTGAAAGAGAGGGAATTTCTGTTTCCCATCCATCAAGGTTTATTCTTGTCGGAACCATGAATCCTGAGGAGGGTGAACTGAGACCTCAACTTCTTGATAGATTGCCATTATCGGTTACAATACGTGGAATTAGAGATGAAGACTTACGAATAGAAGTAATTAGACGAAACATAGAGTTTTCCGAAAACCCTATTGAGTTCCGAAAAAAGTATGAGGAAGAACAAAATAAGCTTAAAGAACGCATAATTAAAGCTAGAGAGCTTCTTGAAAAAGTGGAAGTACCAGAGCCTATATTGAGGGCGGTCGCTAGATTATGTTTATCTTTAAATGTAGATGGACATAGACCCGATATTGTAATAATTCAAGCAGCTAAAGCATTGGCTGCATTCTCTGGTCGAACAGCTGTAGAGGTGAATGATATAAAGATAGCTGCTAAATTAGCATTATCCCATAGAACGCGTCGCGGTGGGTTTGAGGAACCTGCATCTTCAGATGAAATTGAGCAGACATTAAATAAAGTTATATCATCGCTTAAGGATTTTTTCGTTCAGGAAAGAATTAAACAAGCTCAAAAAGAGTCAGAGCTTCCTATAGATCAGCAAGCTCAGAAAGCATATCATCATAAAAAAGAAGAGAAAGAGTTTTCATGGGTAAAAACAAAAAAGCAAATTCTATTTAAACGAAGCACCGTCATTGCGCTTAAGAAAACAAAAAGATGGGATTTCTCGTTTTTCAGAAGAAAAGCATTTTCATCACTCACAGACAGATTTAAACCTAAGGGGCAACTCAAAATTGGTGAAAAAATAAAGACAATACGAGATACAAGAACATCAGATGGTGTTGTGTTGAGGAAAAAAGCTAGCAAAGAAGAAGAGAAAGTAATGATTGAGATACCCTCTATAGGCGCTGCTTTAATTGATGTATCTAAATCTACAAGGCTTGATATAAATAGAGATCTCCTCGAAAAACGGTTAATGCCTAAAGATATCGGAATTAATATAGCTAAAATAAAGACAAAAGTTAGACTTAGAACACATATAGGTAAAAGCGCATTAGCGATAGTCTCTGTTAACAAGGGGCGAATTATAGGATTTGAAACACCAACATCCCCTATAACCGATATCTCTTTTATCCCTACACTAAGGTATGCTGCTTTACGAAGTATAGGGTCTGACAAAAGAATTCCTGTAAAAATTAGGCCCCCAGATATTAAGAAAAATGTTAGAATGTATAAGGCTCCACTAACAATAGTATTTGTTATAGACTTGAGTAAAAGTATGGAGTTTTATTTAAAAATAATATCAGAAGCTATTCTCTATTTGCATAAAAAGGCCTATAGAAAGCGTGATAGGGTAGGCCTAATAACCCTTCAGGGCGATGAAGCAAAGATAAGATTTCATCCAACAACAAACATAAATATTGTCGCTAGGAAGATTGGTGAATTAGAGGTAGGGGGAACAACGCCTCTTGCTGATGGACTAATAAAAGCAGCATACGTCTTAACATATGAGGCTAGACGAAATCCAGATTCAATTCCGATAGTATTTTTAATCAGTGATGGTATGGCTAATGTCCCTCTTAGATATCCATACTTTAGATATCCTGACCTAAAAGCATTAATGGATGCTCAAAATGATGTAATAACAGCAGCTAGGTTATTAGCATTAAGGAAAATCCCAGTTGTGGTTATTAATCCTCCTCACATTGATAAATGGTCATCTGATCAAATAATTTCTCCAACAGCTTTGTTGATATGGATTGCACAGATAACTAAAGGTTACTACTTTGGTTTTAGAGAGAAATGGTTTAGAGGAACACTAACAAAAGAAAGGTTGCTAAAATCTATTGAAAAAACCATTAATATAATCTCAGCATCGAGGAATACTTATCAATAAAATACTGTTGCTGCCTTAAACTATTAAATTCTCACTCAGGTGACACAAAATAATAAATAGGATAATGATGTATACATATTGATAGTTAATATCAAGTAAATCTTAATAGCGTAGGTGATAATTTTGTCGCAACAAGATTATGATGATATTTATGAAGTAGTTAAATCAAAAACGGGGTTGAGTAAAGAAGAATTTAAGGAGAAGGTTGAATCTGTAATTAAAGACTACGAAGGATTTATAACGCCTAGAGCTGCTGCACTTATAGTTGCTAAAGATTTAGGCATAGATACGGAAGAGATTATTAATCCTCCAATTACTGGGCGGCTCTTAGAGGTAGGGCCTATCAGAAAAACCTCCGGCGTGTCAGGAGAGACACCGTATGTTTTATTTGTTGTTGTAAATGAAAATTCAAGAATATGGTGTGTAGCATTTGGAGAAGAGAATATTCGTAAACTGAGAGAACTTGACGATATGGTTATCAAGATAAGAGGTTATACTAGAGCAAAGATAAGGGGAAGAGAGTGGGTTAGAGTAACCGAAAAATCTACAATTGAAGTACTAGAAGATGAAACTCTACCGAAAATAACAGAATTAAAAACAGCTTGGGCTGAGTCGCTAAAGGCAGCAAAAGAGTCATTTGGATCATTTATAGTTAAAGCTGCTGTTGTTGAGGAAGATACAAGCGAATACTTTGCATGCCCTATTTGTAAGAAAAGTTTAGATGTTTCGGATTCAGAGTTTGTTTGTCAAGAACATGGCCCAGTAGAGCCGATTGTCCGAAAAGTGTACCATTATGTAATATCTGATCCCTCTGGCATGTTCCCTGCAGTTTTCTTTGGTGAACCACCATCAGAGTCCCTCTTTAAGAAAATAATTATAACTAAAGGATACTTTAAGGGAGATGAGTTTCAAATCTCAAAAATTTATGAAGTAAAAGAAAAGCCATAACATTTTCTTTTTAAATTATAAAAATGATTAGTTCAATGTTATCTAGGTGATATTATGAGTGTTATTGATTCTGCAAAAAATGCATTACTTGCAGTGCTTGAAGCTGAGCCGGGAGAGAAAATCTTAATTATAGCAGATCAAGAAAAAGAAGAAGTTGCAAATGCCTTTTCTAATGCAGCACTAGAAATTGGATTATGGGTAAGGCGAATTATCTTGGAGAAACCAAAAGAGTATAGAAAAGAGGTACCTGTGTATCTTAAGGAAATTGTTTTATCAAGTAACGTAGATATTTTCATGAATCTACTGCGTGGTGTAGCCGAAGAGGTATCATTTAGAATACGGTTAATTAAGCTTGAAACAAGACGAAAACTTAGGCTTGCTCATTGTCCTGGAGTCACAATTGATATGTTAAAGGATGGTGCATTGTCTCTAACAATAGATGAATATAGAAAAATGCAGGATTTAGCTCAGCGATTACTTTTAGCTCTTTCCGACGTTGAAAAGGTTATCGTTAGAAATCCACATGGTACAGATGTGGAATTTTCTGTAAAGGGAAGAACCTTCTTTACGGACGTTAAATTTGACTGGAAGACAATGAAATGGATAAATATACCAGTAGGTGAAGTCATAGTGGCCCCTGTTGAAAATGGTATGAATGGAGTAATTGTAGCGGATCTAGCAGCAGGTGGAATTGGTAAACTAAAAAGCCCAATTAAATTCATTGTTGAGGAAGGAAGTATTAGAAGCATAGAATGTGAAGATCGAGAGGTTAAGAATCGAGTAACTAATCTTCTTCTAAATACTGATAGTATGTCCAAAACAATAGGCGAGTTTGCAATCGGGTTGAATAAAAAAGCAAGGATAACTGATGAATTTTTAGAAGCTGAGAAAGTAGACAAAACCGTACATTTTGCATTTGGGAATAATGAAGACTTCCCTGGAGGTAAAAACACATCGCGAATTCATATAGATTTTCTATTAAGCAAGCCCGATGTTACAATTATATACGAAGATGGTAGAGAAAAAGATATCATGAGGAATGGGCAGTTATTACTTTAATACAATTAATTGTTATAACATCACTCACTCTATTATGGAAAATAAGCTTTTCAAACTTGAAATCTCACCCCAAACAATTAGCACATCCCCCTCTTTAAAAGATTTAGTATCTCTTAATAATTTATTTTCCCTAATAATTGCAAGAATATTTAGACTCGTTTTTTCTTCAAATGTTTCTGGTGTCATGGTAATGATCGGACTATTTTTATTGATTCTTAATGGGATGGGTGGTGGTATTTCCGTTGCAATGTCATGATAACAACCAACAATATATTTCGCAACAGATAGTGCAGTCGTACTCAGTACCTCGTCGGCAAATTTGCTTTTTAGAAGAAGATTAGCAATTTCATCCCAGTATACTCTTGCAATAACTTTAACATTTGGATTAATTTCCTTAGCTCGTTCTGCAATTATAGGATTGATGGTGTCATTATTGATAGATATAATAACAGCTCTAGCGTTCTCAATACCAGCAGACTTAAGAATATTTCTTGATGTGGCATCTCCAAAAATTACTGGTATATCATCTGCTATCAATTCATTTACCACATCACTATCCTTTACATCAGATAGTGTAACTAAGACAAATGGTATCTCAAGTTCCCTAAGAACCTTTACAATACGTTTACCTAAATGTCCAAGGCCAATAACAATTATATGATTTCTCATCCTTTGAGCCTTCAATACAGCCTTCTCCTCATAAGTCAAGGTTCGCACCTCTACAAATGCCATAATCGGTGATGTTTGAATTAAAAACATTATTATCTGAGCTATGGTCTCTGCGATATTAGTGGGATTATAATTTAAAGTCAGAAAGAGGGTAAATTTCTCTGGCGTTAAGTCAATATTCCCTAAAATCGCAACAATAAAAAACAAAAACAACAAGATCAAAAAGTAGCTTAAAGCAAATTTTAGAAGCTTGATATAATAAATTAGCTGCAGAAGGATAATTAATAAGTTATCTCTTATTCGCTTAGCTATTTTCGACAATTGACACCATCTCATTACGCTATGAGATTCAAGTATTGTCTATTTCTTCTTGATAACAATTTGTATTTTAAATTTATAATTCTTATAGCCATGATACCACAAAACTTTTTAGTTTTGCAATCTTTAAGTTTAAATTGGCAAAAGGAACTTGTAAAAAACAATTTAGCAATACGTTCAATAATAACAATTTTGATATTGCATAGTAGCAAATGTTGGTGGAAAAATGTCTAGTAAAAAAGGTAGTATATTGATGATTATAGGGCGTTTACTGTTATTAGTTGCTGTATTCTTCTCAATAGCAGTAATAATTCTTACAGGAATAGGGTTATTTCTTATAATTATGCTAAGTATTTTTCTTGGGGTTATAGTGTGGAACATCGTTGGAAGCAAATCAATAGTCCTGCTAGATAAATTGCTTATAGCACCTACAAAAAAGGTTTATGGAAAAAACCTTTTCTTACTTCATTCAGAAAAGCCGCCGATGGGTTCAATTTTGGATCGACTATTTGCCGCAGTTGACGACTCGATACTACCAACTCTCTTTCTCTTCGGGATATTCAACTATGTTCTCGGAGCTTTAGGAACTTTAAATGCCCCTATTTTTAACTATTTAGCTGTATTCTCAGCACCAATTCTAGGACTCATAATTCCAATTCTTAAGGTCATGCTGGACTCAGACTTGGTAAGATTTTACCCAGATAAGCGTCTACTAGAACCAGTTGGTCGTATGTATTTACTCTATTTACGTAGCATAGCTGGTTACACTGCAGTTGCATCTTTTTTAATTACAATAATTCAAGTAGCGGGAGATATTACTCAAGCATTAATTACAATGGCGGCCGTGTTTGCACTGGCGTATATACAGATATTCTTCACAGTTTTCGTATATAATTTCTTTCATGGAAAGTATGTTGAAAAACTGAATGAGAAACTAAGAAACGAAATGGAGTACCTAGAAATTCGATATCGTGAGCTTCCCATGGGCATATTCGGGCATGTTATTAAGGTTGCTGAAGAGGAAAAACCTATGTCAGAGTAACGATATCCTTTTGGAAGATAGACAAGTTCGGCTTAAGGTAATCCTAGAAATAGCTACATTCTTTTTTATTTTGTTTTCATTTATTTTCATATAAGATATTTTTATAAGACTGCTAAACCATATAGTAAATAGTTTTTCTTAAGAATTTTTAGGATGATGAGAAAATTGTGGTTTAGAAGGCTTTTGTCGCTGATTTTAATTATAATTTTAGTATCAAGTCCTCTGTACTCGCTATTTTTACCTTATAGATCAGATTGGGTTATGGAAACTAAAAGTGCAAATACATCTCCAAATCAAAATGCTTTGTCTCTTAATGTATATTCCCAACAGAAAAAAAATATATTTCATAGCAGTCTTGTTTCGCTTCAAAAAACATATGATACTAACGGAAATAAAATTTCTGATAAATTAGAGAAGGCACTTCTAAATATTTCTAATGATGATAAACTAAGAGTTGGAATTATTTGTTTTTCGAAAGAGGATGCTAAAGACGTTCTAAATACACTCAAAGAAACGAATATTCCAATTATTGGTTTTTGGGAAAGTATATCCACAATACATATAATCACTACTAAGGCTCAACTTTCACAATTATTATCCGTAGAATTCAGGAAAATAGCTCTTATATACCCTGCTTGGTATCACGCTAAACCGCTTAATAATATTGCAAATAGACTAACACATGTTAGGCCTTTTATCTGGAACACTTATGGGTATATGGGGGATCCTAATTCTGCTATTGCAATAGTCGATAGTGGTGTTGATGATACTCACTCAATGTTGAGTATTTATTCGGATAAAGACTTCTCTAATCCAAATGTAAAAATTGTTGGATGGTATGACCCCACAGGAACTAGCTTAACACCCTATGATAATGATGGACACGGTACTCATGTTGCAAGTATTGCTGCTGGTAATTTTTATGATGGTGATCCTGATGATGATAACCTTACAGAAATAACAGTTGATATAACTTATGTGGATGTGGAAAATGATGGAAATGAATATTCATACATAATAGGTTTTTATTTAAACACAACAGGGCTGATTAACGCTACAGTAATCTGGACATCTGATAATCCGTCAACAGCTTATGTATCAAGTTTGGCTTTAGTAGATCCTAGTGCATCAAGAAAAGCTGAAGATCTAACAGATCCCTTCAATGTAACTTACAATTTAACAACAAATAACTTTGGAATATGGCGTGTGATTGTTGGAGTTAGAAATTCAAGTTCAACAGCAAACTCGCTTAAAATGCAAGTAATTCTTGAGGTGCCAGTAGTGAATTCAAGCGATGGCTACATAGAATACTCTGGTGTAGCTCCAAATGCAAAAATAGTTGCTGTGGCCGCACTAGCTGATGGCTCAACAGCAGACATTCTAGATTCACTAAATTGGATATATAATCATGCTGAGGAATATCACATTTTAGTTGTGTCAAACAGCTGGACCATCGTTGATGATTATGGTAATCCAACAACAGACCCGGGAATAGAACTTGCTATAAGAAACTTAATTAAGAAAGGTTTAGTTGTAGTAGCTGCTGCAGGAAATTGGGGTAATACCCTATTATCTAATCAAATGGGCACACCTGCAAATATTGAAGAGGCCATCACAGTTGCTGCAGCAGACAATCTATTAAATATTGCATATTATTCAAGTAATGGACCTGCTGGTGACTGTGATGTTATTAAACCTGATATAGCAGCCCCTGGCGGAGACTTTAGTTATGGTGCAATTATTGGTGCTGATACGAACGATTATGAGGAATACGGGTACGAGATATTAAACTCACTGTCTATGCTTCAAGGGACCTCAATGGCAACTCCTCATGTAGCAGGAATTGCAGCTTTACTGGCTCAAGCACTAGGTGGTTATAATAACTGGGATTATGACCCTCCAAATAAAGTTAAATCTAAAGCTTTTAAGATAAAGCAAGTTCTGCTAATGACATCTTGGGAAATAAGCACAAGAAATGGTTGGAAGGATTATAAAGAAGGATTTGGCTTAGTACAAGCCGATGCAGCAATAGAAGCCTTAACAAAAACTTGGGACCTTAACTATGTCGCTAGTGATTATCTTTATGGCAAGGACCATCCATTTAAAAAACATGTATGGGCTAGAGGTGTTGATCTATTAGCTGGAGGAAATTATACATTTTACCTTCACGTTCCTGATACTGGGGATTTCGACTTATACGTTTATGATCCGGATCCCAACGAATATGGTGAACCGGTTCTGGTAGCTTATTCTAATCAAACACAATACGGGGGAACTGAGATTGTAAACTTTCAACCAACAAAGGACGGAAGGTATTATGTGATTGTAAAACAAGCTGAGGGATATGGTGAGTTTCAATTATCCTCATTCTACCTATCACCTATCTACGTTAATATCTTGTCTCCATCTAATAATACATTGACAAATAAAGAAAATATCACAATAAAGTGGGATGTTGAGACAGAGTATACGATAGATCATTTCGAAATAAAACTAAACGAAACTCTTATACTCTCTAATATTCCAGCAGAGAATCTTAATTCAACCGTTACTCTGCCCATAGAAGGGTTCTGGAAAATAATGGTAACAGCTGTTGCAACAAATGGTGCTAAAGGATCAAATTATACATTTGTAATGTTGGATACTACTCCGCCCGAGATAAATATCTCAGTGATACACCCTCAAACAATCGTTGTGTTTAACGTGATGGCGGAAGAAATTATAGTGCCAGAAGGTTCACAAATAGTCATTTCTCTCATGGACAATTTCTATCTAAAGAATGCAACATATTCAATAGATAATACTATTAATGAAACGTATGAAATTTCATCAAAATCTTATGAAATTACAATCTCCTCATCCGTGATCCAAGAACTCTCAACAGGTAATCATACTCTATACGTAATAGCGTTTGATGCAGCAGATAATTTTAATGAAACAATATTCATTATCGAGATTGTGTCCTCATATCCAACGGCTCCAGAGATGCCTCCATATAAGTATGTTGTCCTTCCATTTGTCTTAATAGGACTATTTTTCGTCGCAATAGTTTACTTTATCTCAACACTTCCTGCTCCAGCAAATACAATAACAACGGTAATCATTTTGGTATCTACGATGATAGCAGTTATACTTAGAAAAAGAAAAGCTAAAAAGCATTAAAATAAATAACATTATTCATTTTTATTTAAATTCTAAATTCACTAAGGTTAGGGGTTCAGTGGATGTCCACATTGGTGGGTGAACATCCACCCTGGGCCACATCAGCCTCAGCTCCCTCTGGGTTCATAGGGAACAAGTCATCGGTCTCGACCCCGTTCAGGGTAACCCCACAAGCCCCACATCGCAGCGTCCTTTCACATTGCGGTGTCCTTTCGGTGCTTTACTCCCACCACATTCGGACACTATCTCAATACTCACAAATGCTCATAAAATATTTAACTGTTTCGGAAGGCGGTTGGTAACATCAGAGAATGGGTGATGCGCCAAATACATGATTCGCCACCTCCTCGCTCCTTATATTGTTGCCAACGGTCCCTAAGACGTAGCTCAGCATCATTACAAATACATAATCCACACTCTTCAACCCGTGC
>JBECUL010000015.1:0-44442 GCA_040225955.1 Candidatus Asgardarchaeum abyssi
TCTCCGTATGAAATCAGCAATGAACTTGCTCAGTTATTACATATATATACTATGTATGCCGGGATTAGACCATTTGGTGTAGTTCTCCTTATAGGAGGAGTCTATGGTAATGAAAAACAATTAATTTATCTTACTCCAGATGGATCATCTAAAGTTTTTAAAGCATGGGGCGCTGGAATGGGAGGGGCAGAAATAAGAGATTTGCTTGAGAAGGAATATAATGAGAATATGACACTTCTTGATGCCTACGATCTTATCAAGAGGGGCATTGAGAGGAGTTTAGATAAAAAAATAAGTCCAGATAGTTTAGAATTTGCTATTATTCCTGTAAAAACAAAGAAAGTTGAAATTATTTATGGTAATGAGCTTATAAATCGTTTAGAAAAAAGAGACTAAATAAACATATGGCTATAATTTCTGGAGGGATATAAATAACAACACTTAAGGAAGTAGTTGATTTTTTGGGTAAAGAAATTTCACCACAAGAGTATAGATACCCCTGGGATAGAGATATTGATTTTGTTTTAGGTTTTGAGGATGAGGATGTCTTAGAAAAAGTTAATGTAAAGAATATTTTTTTGAGTCCAATAGCCGATATAAGTAGCATTATGAGATGTATAACAAGCAAAGCAAACTTAATGATATCATATGAGCCAATAATTAGTAGTACTTTAATAAATAACAATCTAGAAATATTAGTGCATAAAATAAGATTATTATCGAGTTATAGAATTACCTTTTATAGCTTAGGATCCTCATGGCTTAATGCCCCCGGAGGAGGAAATTATATACTAGGAAAAACACTTGGAATTGAGGATTTACAGTCAAAAAGAGTATTAACTGAGGATTTGAAGTCTATCTATATAACTATAGGAAAATTACAAAGCGCATCCATTATTCGTGAAATTATTAAAACCCTTGCATTTAAAACTGGATTTAAGATGTTCGAAATTTTTGGAACAAGTAAAAGTAGTGTGACTAGAATAGGTATTCTTGCTGGTATTCTTGAAAATCTTAAGATCTTCAACGCACTAACAAAAGAGAATATTGATTTATTAATTGTTGGTGAAATTCCGTACGAAATAGCAATGTATGGAGTTGATATGAAAATTAATATACTTAAAGTAGGTTATATTGAATCTCTAATTCCTGGCTTAAGATATTTGAAAAACCTATTACAATTAAAATTTAAGGATGTAAAAGTAATAATGAGTGAGAAAAACGAAAAATATGAGATAATACATTTTGAGTGAAAAATTCTAAATTATACAACAAATCAAGACATTATTCATTTTCTATTCGGTACTATTAATTTGCTGCGCAGATTGTCTAATTAAATCTTCTAATGTATCTGATTTGATCTTTTTAGAATCAAAATTTCTTACTAATGAAAGTAGTTTCAACTTTAGACTCTTTTTATCAAGAGGTAAACCAAAATATTCTGAAAAGCGTTTTGTTGTAACAAGAACCTTTGTTCGACCTTGTCTTTCTGCTGAGACAAATCCAAGTTCTATTAATTTAGAAATATGCTCATAAGCTTGAGTGCCTCTAATTTTCGCTATTGTTGATTGAAAAACTGGCTGTTTTATAGCTATTAAGGCTAATGTTTTAAGCTCTGCTACTGTAAGCAATGGTTGAGGAGATAATCGTTTAACATACTTTACTAAATGTGGTCGTAACTGCATTAAATATGTTGGTCCAGGAGAGATTACAATCTCGAGAAAATCATTTGATTTATCAAACTCTTTCTTAATAGCACGTACTATTTTATGTACCTCAGTAGATGGTAATCCAACAAGCTTTGATAATATGTCAACGGATAATGGTCTGCCAGATGCATAAAGCGCTGCTTTTATAATTTGTTCTGGATTTGGTTCGCTTATTGTTTGACGAGATTTTGATTCATTCACTCCCATTCACCAATTCTATATGAATTATAAGATCGTCATCTTGATATAGATATATCTTACCAGCAAAATGAAGAGATAGCACTGCAAAGAATGTTCTTACAACTTCTAATTCATCAGGATCGTCGGAAAGCAAATCCACAAACCATACATCCTTAGTATTTTTGTTCATAAATAATGTTTTTATTTTTAGATAGATTTCATTTATAAAATCCTCCATATTAATAATGGCTCTCTCATCAAATAGCACATTTAGTTCTGAAAAGTCTTTTTTATCCTCTCTTATTTTTCTAACTATTCTTTCTTTCCTTACTCTTTTCACAAGTTCTCCTATATCTTGTTTAAATGTAATTACGAGATCTTCTAAACTCACAGTAGAAATTGCTGCGGTTAATGGCTGAGTAATCTTAGGAAACACAAGTTCTAATAGCTCATCATCTATATCGAAAATTCTCTTACGGCTATCACTGTTGACATAATTTAGTAATGTTTCAGACTGAATCCTAAGAATTACTGATGATGAATATACAGCTAGACCACCAATTCGAAAATTTATGTCGTCTTCTTCTATCATTCTTTGAAATAATTTAGTAAGTAAGTAGCATAAATCTATCTCAAATGGATCTAATTGCTTAATTGAAATAGGATTGAATAGTATATTTAGAGGGTTTTCACTCCAGTATGGAACTTTATTCACGAAGAACACCTCGTAATTCCTTTGCCATCCTGACACCCTCTTTACCAAGTGGTAGGAAAATCACATTTGTAACACCACATCTTTGCGTTACGCCGATTAATGTATCAGCCTTCGCCATAGTCTGTTCTCGGAGAGTTATGACAATAATTTGAGAAAATTTTGAGAATTCCTTCAATAAACGAGCTACTCGATCTATATTTTGATTATCTAGTGCCGCATCAATCTCATCCAAAATGTAAAATGGGGCACTAAAATATTGTTGGAGAGCAAAAACTAATGCTAGCGCCGTTAAAGATTTTTCTCCACCTGACATCATTCCTATATGTGTCACATTCTTACCAGCGGGTTTAGCTTTTATAAATAAACCGCCATCAAGAGGCTTTTCTGGAAATTCAGGTTCAAGATAAGCTTCGCCACCAGGCGATAATATAGAAAAAATCTTTCGCATATTTTCATTAACTTTTGATAAAGTATCCATGAATACTTTAGTCCTCTCACGCTCTAATTTTTCCATAAACTCAATTATACTACGTTTTTCTTCAATTATTTTTGTCTCTTTCTCTTTAAGTTCATTATATCGCTTTAGCTGTTCCTCATACTGAGTGATTGCTTTATGATTAATTTCACCTAAAGCTTCAATTTGCGAGGAAATATATGCTATTTTGTTTTCTAAATCTTCAATGCTTAAACTAAACAAACCCTTTGGTATTTCAATATTATTAATTAGCTTTTCTTTTAACTCACTAATTTGCTTATTTATTATCTCTATTTTGCTATTTATTTTCCCATTCTTTATTGCGAATGACACGGTTCTATCTTTTAGGTTTTGTATTTTTGTGTCAATATCTTCTTTAAGCTTTTGATACTCATTTAGGTCATTTTCTAACTTTTCTGAGATATCTATTAGAGCTTGAATTTTTACTTCAGCAGACTTAACTTTGTTCTTTAATCCCTCTATTTCTTTATGAAGATCTGGGAGCAATTTTTCTCTTTTTTCTATTAACTCTCTTAAGTGACCATTTCTAGCTTCAATTTCGTTAATTTTATTTTCTAAAGATCTTTTGCGCTCCTCAGTTTGTGCAATCTTAATGTTTATAGTGTTCAACTCTGATAATACTTTACTTATCTCTTGCCTTAGATTTTCAAGTCTAATATTCAAATTATCTAAATCTGCCATGTTTGACTCTTTCCATAGTTTTTCATATTCACTCTTAAGATTGTTGTATTCTATTTGATTTTCATCAATAATTTGATTTAAAGCAGATATTTCATTTTCAGTTAATTTTATCTTTTTAGAAAGATCTTGTATTCTATCGTTAAGTTGATTTATAGACTTTTGAATATCATTAATTCTATTATTATAGTTATTTATTTTAGTTTCTAAAGGTCGAATGGATAAGAGTGTTTCATTAATATCAGCTGTTAAAGTATTAATCTCCTTTTGTAAGCTATTCCTTGATTCACTTAAAGTTTTAAGTTCAGATTCAATAATGTCAAGCTGTTTTGATATTTCTTCTATCTCTCTTTTAGATATTGACGTGAACAACTTATGACTATCTCTCCTTAGACTGCCTCCAGAAATTAAACCATTCGGCTCTATAATGTCACCGTCTATGGTCACTTTACGCCAGTTATTGCCTATCAGACTTTTAGCTATGTTAATATCGCGAACAACTAAAACGTTCTCTAAAAGGAACCTAACTGCATTCTCATATTTTTTGTCATATTCTATTAAATCAATAGCATTTCCTTCAATCCCATCTATCTGAGGAGGCACTGATTGTGAGATATGAGATTTTATTATACTTAGGGGGATAAATGTAGCAGTACCAATTTTATTTTCTTTAAGATATGTTATACAGGAGATTGCGACATCCTCGTCCCTAACTATGATATAATTTAACTTACCGCCTAATGCGGCACTTATGGCACGCATATACTTCTCAGGAACGGAAATTATTTCATTTATAGTGCCTACTATTCCAGATATTTTACCCTCATCTCTAAGTCTAAGAATTTCTTTAACAGCTTTTCTCTTTGATAAGTAACGTTTACGCAATTGCATAATCATAGCTTTCTCTGCATTGTACTGATTTATTTTATTAGTAAGAGATTTGTAGAGATTTTCGAGATTTTTCAGTTTTTCGTCTAATTTAACTAGTTGTTCACTCTTCTTATTTAATTCCATAATCATATTCTGCCTTTTTAAAATTAAATTTTTGAGTTCTTTTTCATCCGACTCCCTTTTTAATAACAAGTTATGAAGCTCGGAGTTTAATGTATTTATTCTTTCTTCAAGCTCGGATAATAATTTAAGATCGGTTTCTTTTTTCACAATAAGTGAATTTAATTTGCTCTTAAGAGAGTAAATTTCATTTTGCTTGCGTTCGATTTCATACTTTATGCTCTCTAATTTCTTTAAAATGGTGTCATGTTTACTATTAAATTCTCTAATTTCGTCTTGTATTTTCTTTTCAAATTCTCTCAGCTCTCTTAACTTCTGCTCATAATGATTCCTTTCATTAAGAAGCAAGTTTAAGTTATACGATAGATTAACAAGTTCATTTGAAAGCTCACTTATTTTTTTAGCTCCTTCTTTGATTTCATAAGAGTAATTGTTAATTTCACGAATGATGTTGTTTAAAGCCAATTCTTTGGAAACTAGTTCGGTTTTATATTTAGTAAGAATACTTTGAAGCTCATACTGGACATTCCTATTTTGTTTCAACGACTCTTTTATTTCTTTTATTTGTTTTAATAAGCTATTTCTTTCTTCTCTAAGTAAATCAATCTCTCGAGATATTTCCTCTAATATTCTATTATTTTCTGATAATTCATTTTCCAACATTCTAAGTTCATCATGAAGATTTTCTAATCGTTTTCTTATTAACACTTGTTGATGAAATTCTAATTGCTGAGAGAGATGTCTATATTTCTCGGCATCCTCCTTTTCTTTTTTCAATTGTTCTAATTTTCGTTCATTCTCGACAAGAACAGCTTTTATTGCAGATAAATTATTCTCAACCCTTTGCAATTGTTTCATAGCAAGTTCTTTTTTTTCATCATATGAAGATATGCCAGCAATCTCTTCTATAAGGCCACGAATTTGCATAGGGTTCATATTAACAATTTCACTAATTTTTCCCTGAGGGATTATATTATAATTATCCGGAGATAAACCAACTGATTGAAGAAAATCTAAAAGATTATTTCTAGTTATTATATGGCCATTAAGACGATATATGCTTCTCCCATCTTTGTGCAACTCTCTTGAGATAATCACAGTTTTTGAATCAACTGGAAAAAAACGATCAGAATTATCAAAATATATTTTCACGATTGCAGATCTTGCTGGTTTTAATTTCGATCTCCCCACTTCTGGGTTAAAAATTATATCACTTAAAACACGCATCCTTAAAAATTTAGCACTCAATATTCCTAAAGCAAAAACTATAGCGTCTAGAATATTACTTTTACCAGCCCCGTTAGGCCCAACTATGACATTTAATCCCTTGGAAAATCTGACAATCGTTGTTCCGCCAAAGCTTTTAAAGTTAGTTATTTCAAGTTTTTGGATAAATACCACATATTTCCCTCCTAACTAAAAAGAGAAGTGGCATATCTTTGTTTTTAATTTTTTCATTTATCAATTACAATAGATTATTAAGAATTGAAAAAAGAATATCAATGTATTACAATCGCGCTAATAGTTAATTCTATGTTAATTGTTTCAGAATTGCTTCTAACTTTTTTCGAATTAATGCTATATGAGGCTTTCCATCAACTCCCACAAGTGATATTATAACTATATCAGATGCTCCAACCATCAAGAACGACCCTTTACTACTATTTACAAGCACATCTCTAAGTACACCTTTCTTAACGCTACTGCTAGCTGAAGCTAAAAGTCGCGCTGAATCCAAAATTTGTCTCACAAATGATTGAAGCACCGCTTCTTCAAAATGAGTTATAGTTTGAGCCGCAACTATTTGACCATTAACCTTAGAGACTATTATCCCCTCTATTGTTGGGACTTCATCCATTATTCTGGATATAGTTTCTCTTACCTTATCAACAGATACCATTTGATTCACCTGAAATTGTCATTATTCAAAAATGAAAATATAATTAACGAAAAATATAGACCCTTTTTTGTATATTATATTTTCTAATGCATTAATTTTTGCTATTAAAAAACTATATTATTTTAAATTGAGACTGAACACTCTTTAATAATTCCCCTAGTTCGTTAGCCACAGGAATAATATAGTAATACAATAGCCCTAATTTCAGGTCCTTTGGAACACTTACTGTTAAAACTGCGGTATCACCAGCAGAGAGCGTAATTACATAGCCATCTTTTCCTCTAATTACAACCTCTTTCATACGCCCTCTTTTTAATTTTGAAACTGCATGTTGACCTAAAATTAGCATAGATGCGGTAATAGCGGCTATTTTTACATCTCTTTCAGGATTATCCTCCTCCGGATAAATGGCAATAGGGCTTCCTTCTGGACTTACCAATGCTATTGTTTGAATTTCAGGAACATCATCTTTTAATTTTTTTAAGAGAGACATTATTTTTTCTTGTATATCAACAGACATAACAAGAATCACCCATTAAGAATCAAGTAGAAATAATATAAATTTAAGGTAAAACTGCATAATATGACTGCTAATTATAGCTACATCTCCCCTAAGAACTTTGAAAATTCATCCTCACCTTCTGGAGAATATGGTTTTGCGGATAAGAACTCATCTAATACCTTTTTCAATTTTTCAGAAGTTTTCTGCATGAGATAACGTACCATACCTATGTTTACATTATTATCAGTAACAACAGTTAAAATCCCCTGACCACAACTAGCTGCGAAAATCTTCCCATTTTCAAATTCAGAGGTAACGAAATCTAATTTTCCAATTCTTAGGTTTTTGCCTTGTTCCTCACTGGCTCCAAAAACAGCACTTGCTATGGCGCCGATACTTTCGATATCCACGGGTGACCCTACATCACGAGAAACATGAGAAATTGTTAAGCCACTACGGTCTACCAGAATTACCTTTTTTATTCCGCTTTCTCCCTTTATTATATCTGATAATATTCGTTCAAACATGTCTTCAGCCATGGATAACCCTCAGCTATTTTTAATAAAGATAATACTCATAATAATCTACAACGACGAATCATTATACAAAACCTATATTCAAAATATTGTTATTCTTTATTTTAATTTTTTTAGTAATAAAACTTCTCTTATTCTCACATTAAAAAATACAATATCTATAAATTTACTACAGAGAAACAAATTTTAATAATTACTATGCCCAAGTTCGAATAGAAGTAGATCTCTGAATGAAACAATAAAAATATTATTTAAATTAAAGATTCATATACTATTAATCATAATATTGTATAATAATATAAACTATATGTAGTGAGTTAGCTATGAAATTGGTAGCACCAATTTATAGATTATATGCATGGTACCTATGGAACCAAATACGTAACGGAAAGATGCCAAATCATATAGGAGTTATACTAGATGGTAATAGAAGATATGCTAAAAAGTTAGGGCTTAAGCCTCATGAAGCACACAAGCTTGGTGCTCAAAAAGTAGAAGAGTTTTTAGAGTGGGCATGGGAATTAGGAATAAAATACGTTACGTTATATACATTTTCTACTGAGAATTTTAATAGATCACCAGAAGAAGTAAGAGAAATTATGAGATTAGCCGAAGAGTATTTCAGAAGAGTTTTAAATGACGAGAAAATTCATAGATATAAAGTAAGGGTGCGAGCTATAGGAAAAATAGATCTACTACCAAAAAGTGTTAGGGATGCTATTAAAGAAGCGGAAGAGAAAACAAAAAAATATAATCAACATTTCTTAAATATAGCAATTGGTTATGGAGGAAGAGCTGAAATTGTTGACGCTGTACGAAAAATAGCTGAGAAGGTACTAAGAGGAGAAATAGCTCCTGATGAGATAACTGATGAGATGATAAGTAAGCATCTTTATACATCCGGTTTACCAGATCCAGATTTGATTATAAGAACATCTGGTGAGGAGAGACTCTCTGGTTTTCTTTTATGGCAATCCGCTTATTCAGAGTTGTTCTTCTGTGAAGTTTTTTGGCCAGCAATTAGAAAAATAGATATATGGAGAGCTATAAGAACCTACCAGCAGCGGCATAGGAGATTTGGGAGGTAATTAGATTGCAAAATATAACTAAAATAAAGAGAAAAATAAGGCGAATGACTAGGAAAAAAACTTTAGTTATGCTTGTTGACGCTCAAACTTTCAATTTAGACATGTTTCATGAAAAAATTGCTAGCTTTCGCAAGGTTATTAATGATTTGGGAAGATTGATTGCTATTAAGATATTTTTTGAGGGAAACATAGAGGAAGAAAAAATAAAGAAAGTAATTATGAACGGATGTGTTCCGATTATAGTACCTTCTGATGTTGATATCCATATGGCATTAGAGGCTGCTGAATATTCATTCAATAAGAAAATTGCTAGTATAATCTTTGGAACAAGCAATATAAACATGATTCCAGTCCTTGTTAGTGTAAAGGAAAACGGAAAGAAAGTTATTTTATTAAAGGATGATACTGAAAATAATACATTAGAGAATTTGGCAGACCTGACTATCGATTTAAGAAGTATTTGACTAGCTAATTGATTAATAATGAACATAATAGTTATTTTATTTAATTAACTTTGCTATCTATTAACCAGTTAGGTGATTGTATTTGCTTAAAACATATAAGGAGTTTTATTTTACTTTAAGTACACCGTTACCTTTAGATATCCATGAACAAATAGACAGCATGCTAAATAATATTCTTACCTCTGAAGTTTTATATAATCTATATTTACCCACTCGATATATAAAGGAGATTAAGGCTTTTGTAATTAATTCTGTAAAAATATTTCACTTTATTCTGAACAGTAACTTAGATTTTATCCATCTTGATAAAAACACAGTTAATGCTGCTTTTAATCTATGGTTTAATATTACAACAAGAAATAAAATCAAAGATATTGTCCTCAAAGAAGAATTTTTTCCTTTAGTTCCATCTAAATTTTCATATCCTATGCTAATTAATAACGTAATAAATACATCACTTTCATATGACGCTAAAACATGTCTTGAAAAAATACTTGCTCAAAAGGAAGAGTCTATGAGACTCCTGAAGATAAAATATGAAATAAAAAGGAATACATTAAAAACTTTAGGTTCAAGTATATTATTTTTAGGAAGAATAATAGCCTTGGAAGATAACAGAACTTATATTAATGGTAACGACATAAAGATAGCGGATAACTTTTTGAGATTTTTGTTCTTCCGCTTTACGAAGGAAGATATTACTTTATTGGAGAAAACGACTAAGCTACATGAGCTTGATATTCTTAGAAAACTTAACAGTATCAAATTTGAAGATAAGACTCCGCAAAAGTTACAAGATTTCCTAAGTAAGAAATTTAATTTTTCAGCAAGTTTTGAAAAAATAACAATGGATACTATTAGAATATTATCAAGAGTTGTTTGTGTAAGGGAAAATGTTAAAATTGTGGACTCAGAGATATTTAACGAGGGATGGCGATATTTTTTATTAAATGTATTAGGAGCTATTCTAGGACTTAAAAGAACAGATATTCTTCTTAATGATTTTACCTATACTGGGCAACTATTAAAAAAGATTAGTAAAATTAACATAGAAAGGGATAAAAGTATCAATTTTAGATTTAGCGAGCTCAAAAGATGGTTCCTGGAGTATGTTTCAAGTATGGAAATCGAAGAAAAGGTACCAGGATATACAAAACTTATTAATGAAATAGTAAACTTTATCAAATTTCTATCGATTGTGTTTGCTTTCAGAAATAAATTTACTAAATGTAAATTAGAAAATATAAAAAGCGCTATAATTTTCTTTTTTGATATATTCTTAGAAAATATTAATCCTCCAATTGCGCAATAACCATTGCATGATCCTTATCGTAGGGATCCAAAAGTATCGTGTCTATAATCTTAAAACCATTTTGCTCTAATGTTTCAATTTCTTTCTTAAAAATCTCTCTTGGAGATTTAGTTACATCTATGCTTCTCGCTTTTATTGCTAGGAAAATATATCCATTTCTTTTCAAATAAAATTTAGCGTTATTAACTAAAATTTCGGCTTGATTCGGCTGAGCTACGTCTTGATATATAACATCAACTTCTGAAACAAAATATCTATAGCTCTCGGGAAAACGCGCATCAGCAAGTATTGGAATCATATTATATCTAATACGTGTAACATTTAAAAGCTCTCGAAGAGCTCTTGCTGAAAATTCTATACAATAAACTATACCATTTAAGTTAACAACGTCTGAAACATGACTAGCAGTAGTTCCCGATGCAGCCCCAAGATACAGCACTCTGTCGCCATCTTTAATAAGAGGACGATTAAAACCTTTATATATTGCAGCAGCTAACTTACTGCGGAACGGATCCCATGTTCTATATTCATAATTTTCAATTTTTAGCAACCTCTCACCATAGACTACGTTTCCTACAAAAATATTCTTTGTAGCTAAATATTTTTGTGCCTCAGATAAAATCCAGTAGGTATTTGAGAGCTCTAATTTCCTTATTTCATATAAATTTGCAGACATTACCATCCCCTACTTCTTCTTTTTCTTTTTTAATTTAGTTTTCTTTGCCTTTTTATCTTTGCTTTTCTTAACAGAAACCGAAACCACTCTTTCTTTTTTGGGAGGCTTTGGATATTTTTTATAAAGCTCCTTTATCCTTCGTTCTAAATCTCTATAAAGATCGTCACCTATATATGTTCCAGAAAAGGCGTCTACACGTGCTGCGATGGATAATTTTCCAGCAAACGCTCTAGCTACTTTTCCTCTTAACCACCTAGGTGCACCGTGTACTATTGGATGTTGGAAGATGACACCATGCTTAGGGGGTCTTCCTCTCTTCCTTAATGCAAGAAAAAGCGCTTTTTCAGCACCAAGTACTTGTATTGTGCTAGATGGCATTCTTGCTAATTCTTGCAAACCACCAGCAATTTTTATTAAACGAGCACCAATAAGAGGGCCTGCTAGTTTAGTTAAATTTGGTGCCATATCCTCCATAAGATCTGAGAGGTACCTTTCTAGATTATCCCTTAGAGCATATAGGTCCAGTCCTTCTTTTGCAAATTCTTTCATCTGCTTAATATCCATTTCTGTAAAATCGGCGCCTATCGATCTCTTAGAACTATCAATTATAAGTTCTATTCTACGATCTGGAAGTCCAATCTCTTGCAACTTATGAGTGTTTAATTTTTGACGTTCACCTATAAGGGAGACTATTTTTAAAAATGTTTTATGATTCTCCACTAAATCATTTAATTCAGGGAAGTGATAACCGTACCATTCTCTTAGGCGTGAGGTCATTAGATTTATAATTTTGTTTAAGTCATCTATTGCGCTTATTGTTTGAACAATAAGAAGATCTCTCCTCTCAGACAAACGTTTTACTTTTGTTTCAGAAAATTGAGTTGCAATATTATAGATATATGAGTAATATTCCTTATTTGTTTGAAAAATATTATTTTGCTTAGCAATCTCAATTATCTTTCTTCTAAAAAGTAAACCACCTTTTGACGGTTTTTCTATTAAGTAATTAAATTCAGGGTGGACACCATATTCTTTCATATAATTTATAATCTCATCATCTTCAAAAATTACGTATTCGTCTTTTTTAACTAAATTACTTAATTTATGATTTATTCTTTCAATTATATTTCTATCATATCCTTCAATAAGATATTGTATAATTCTGTCAGATTTAAACTCACGGAAATCAATATCATCTAAAATTTTTCCATTATCGTCAAGAAAGTAAATTCCTGTTGCGGTTTCAACTACATAGATAACCATGAACTTCACCCTAAGAATTTTTTACCAATAAAAACTATTAAATTGTACGTAATACTACTATTAAAAATATTTATTTCAAAGTTTATTTTTTTCATAATTAACATTATAATAATAATTTCATTTAAGGGATTAGAAATGCTATCAGAAAGGATTATGGAACACTATGAAAATCTAATTGCCATTTCACAAGAGATATGGGATTCATTTAAGAAGTATAGTATGTTATTAAAATCCCCAGAAGTAGATATGGATAATTTAATTTCCATGAATGAAAAAATAGCAGGGTTATTAAATGTTTTTCATAGCGAAATAATCAAACAATTTCCTGAGCTTGAAAACTCAGTAGCGCTTCTCTTATCAGATTTTAATGAATTTTTTAAAAGTGCAACTGAGCAGGAGATATCTACTATTCAGAATTTTATTAGATTGTGTAGAAAATATATGGAAATTTTGACTCATGTGGACTTTATAGATTCTTATTTAAATGCAATATGGATTCTTAAAAATGAAAAAGAATTTTTCGAGCTTAAGTCTTCATCTTCCGACTTTGAATACTTTATAAAACAATTAAATGAAAAAAATGGCAGAATTAAGCGACTTAGAAATGAAGTTATAAAGCTTAGAAATGAAAATGACAGACTACTTAATAAAATTAGAATTATTGAGAATGATAATAAACATCTATCGATAGAACTTAGGGAGATATACACTAAGTATGATAATATCTTATCTAAGGTTAAAGAGATAAAGAAATTAAAGGCCCAGAATAAATTTCTTTTAGAAATCATTGAAGAAAAGAATAAAGAAATTGAACTTCTCAAGAAAGATGTTTCGGATAGCAAAATAAAGTGGGAGGCAGAGATTAATCATTTGAGACAAGAAATTAAAAATCTAAAAGAAGAACTTGAAAAATGTAAGGCAAAATTAACAGATAATGCATTTAAGAGTGTAGTTAATTCGATCAAATATTTAAGAGAATATATTAGAAGGATAGAAAGTGAAAATAGAAAGTTAAAGGAGGCTTTAATGAAAAAATGAATCAAAAGAAAAATGATATACCAGATGTTATCAAAGAACACAGAAAAAATGCCCCATCTAAAGTTAATTTTTCGCTTATTATTATAAGTGATACGAGGTATAAAGAGTTCTTAGAAGGTGAGGTAAAGAGCGATTTAACAGCTAAAATTGTAAAGGAAATAATAAGCAAGTATGGTCACGAAATAACTAGCATAGAGTATGTTCCAGATGATGTCAAAGAAATAAGAAAAAGTATACTTAAGCTAATATATTTCAACAGTGATAGAGCAGTAGACGTTATTGTTACGAGTGGCGGTACAGGAATAACATCAAGAGATATTACGATAGAGGCCATAAAAACGCTGTTCAAAAAGGAGTTAACTGGTTTTTCTACTCTCTTCCATAAACTTAGTTTTGAAGATGTAGGTCCTGCATCATTTATTTCTAGAGCAACAGCAGGAATTATAGGCAAAGTTGTAATATTTTGTTTACCCGGATCGCCTTCTGCTGTAAAATTGGCTCTTGAGAAGATCATATTACCAGAAATTGGGATGATTGTAAAACATGCAAGAGAGTAAAAAAATGAGATTTGCTGTGAAAGTAGCATATGTAGGCTTCAACTATAACGGGTATCAAAGGCAAAAGCACACTCAAAATACTATTGAAAGTAAAATAATAGATGCTCTAAAAAGATCAAATTATATTAGCTCCTTACCAGAGTCAAAACTTCAAGCAGCGAGTAGAACTGATAAAGGTGTTAGCGCTATAGGGCAAGTGATTGCATTTAGTACAGATAAGTCTAAAATCTATTTAGGAAAAATTAATCATTATTTACCAAGCGATATAAGAGCATGGGCGTACACAGCTGTCGGTAATGATTTCAATCCTAGAAAACAAGCGTATTTAAAGCATTACGTATATATTCTTCATAATGAGGAAATTAATGATTTTCAAAGGATAAAAGAGATAGCAGATATCTTAAAGGGAGAACATGATTTTAAGAATTTATATATTAGGGATAAAAGAAAAGTTATTACAAAGATTAAAATAGATAAAATTGACGTTGTGAAAAATAACTCATTTATTCTTGTACACTTTTTTGCTGAGAGATTCTTGTATGGTCAAATCAGAAAAATTATATCTTTAATGTTGATGTATGATAAGCACAAAATTTCGGATACGCAAATATTGAAGATTCTCTCTGGCAAATGTATAAGGATAAATATACCACCAGCTGATTCTAAGAGACTTATACTATTGGATGTGTTTTTTCATAATCTGAAATTTAATCCCTCAAAGACAATTATTAAAAAATTCATTCAAAAATTAACTTTGTCTTACATTGACCATCTCATGAAATCTAAAGTTTTGCTAGAAATGAAACATGAAATAAGTAAAAATTTAGAGAAAAGTTTCTTTTAGGAGAGCTAACATCTCTGGAGTGAGATCCCATCTCTTAATAAGTATTTCTTCAAACTTCTTATTATTGGATGCAACTATGGTTAAATACGGTAAAATTTCAGATACAGAATCTCTTGCAGATAAATGTGCATATCGTTTAACAATCTTTCCTATTTCTAATAACTTTTGACGCTTCTCTTGAACAGCTATTTGCTTTCTGATCCAAGTTGGGAAAGCGGATTTTATAAATCCTTTTATGGGTTCTTTTCTAGCAGCAGCAACACCAGCTGACATAAGAGCAAACGTATATACCAAGAGACGCCAATACTGACCAAATTTAGCTCTACTTAGGAAGATACTAGCTTTAGATAATTTATCAAAAGCATATGCTATTTCTTCGTTTGTTTTAAAAAATCTAGGAATATTTTCACTTAGCCATCTCATTAAGAGTTCATAATCAACTTCAGATGACATAACAGCTGATACCGCACTTTCAGCGCTTTTAGCATAAAATATTCTAGATAAAGTTTCGAAAATATTTAGTTCTCTATCACGTCTGCTTAAATGTAAATCACTTAATTTTAGTTCTTTTCTACCTTGACAAAAAGCTTGAAGATCGTTAATTGCAGCTCGCAAATCACCACCAGAATTTTGAGCTATTTTTCTAAGAGCTTCAGGCTCTGCCTTTATTCCCTCTTTTTCACATATTCTTCTTAATACAGTGACAATCATATTTTCAGTTAGTCTATTAAAAGATGCAATCTCACACTTCTCTCTAAGACTTCTGAATGATGGATCCCAAATATTATTAGATGTCATTACGATGGGATTTCTGGTTATATCTATAATTCGAATTACCTCACGAAGCCCTCCTCTATCAGCTCTACTTGAAATCCCGTCTATCTCATCTAAAAGAATAATTCTCATTTTTGCGCCAGTCAACGTAGAAAGAGACGCTGCAGATCCAACAACTTGTTTAAGCGTTTCAGCATCACGTTTGTCACTAACATTTAATTCTATTACTTCTAAATTATATTCGTTTGCTGCAGCATACACTAAAGATGTTTTACCAGTTCCAGCTGGTCCATCAAGGACTATGGCTTTTTTCTTAGGTGGTTTTCCACCGAGCCATTGTTCTAACCATTTAACAAATTGAGATATCGCTTTTTTATTACCAATTACTTCAGATATTCTTTTTGGGCGATACTTTATAGTCCATGGTAATACCATATACACGCACCCAACTATAGGCTATTTTCTTTGGTTTACACCAATTACTGTGAATTTTGCAAGTAAAGCACTTAATTGAATCTCGCTGTCAGCACCTTCTACTAATCTATACTCCACCTCACCAATATGATCTATTAACTCAACTTTTAACCGTTCATCTATTGGGAGTTTAAAAATCTCTCTATGAATTTGTTTAACAACATCTGTAGCAGATAGACCATATTTTATTAAAAGTTCATAAAGCTTCTCTCTAGCGTCCATAAATCTTCCAGAAAATGCAAGTTGAAGCATTTCTCTCACTTCTTCAGGACGCGCTCTTCCTACAACTTTGAAAACAACATCTGATGTTATTGTCTCTCCTAGTGCTGATGATGCTTGTAAAATATTTATAGCATGTCTCATGTCGCCTTCAGCAGCGTAAATTATAGCATCTAAGCCGTCTTCAGTTATCTCTACACCTTCCTGCTCGGCAATCCAAAGTATACGTTTTTTCATATCTTCATCTTTCAGTGGTGCAAATCTGAAGATCGCACAGCGAGATTGTATAGGTTCAATTATCTTACTTGAATAGTTACAAGTGAGACAGAAACGACAAGTATCAGCATATTGTTCCATAATTCTTCTTAACGCTTGTTGAGCATCTGAAGTTAAATTATCAGCCTCATCTAGAACTATAATTTTAAAAGGAACATCACCAAAAGGTAGTGTTGATGCAAATTGCTTAACAGTTGTTCGGATAACTTCAATTTTCCGCTCATCAGATGCATTTAATTCTAAATAGTTTCTCCGCCAATTTTCACCATACAAGTCTCTTACAAATGCCAAAATAGCTGTTGTTTTACCAGTTCCAGGTGGACCAGCAAAAAGCATATGTGGTACATTTCTTTCTTTTACAAATACTTTCAGTCGCTTAACAATTTCTTCTTGATTAACAATCTCATCTAGTGTTTTAGGGCGATATTTCTCTGTCCACATTACTTCACTCATAGCTCATCCCTCAAGCAATCATACATATACGAAACCTATTTAAATAGTTTGTTTGAAGTAAAACATAATTACTTGGATATCTTAGCTATGTACAGTATCCATAAATATATAATTATTTTCTTAAGAATTAAAAGTGATGGTGGTATGATGTCAAGAGCTAAGAGAAGAAGAGAAGCTCCAATGCCTATGGGCGGAGCTGGATTGATTCGATTCTTCCAAGATGAAAGCGAAGGAATTAAAATTGGTCCAGTTACAGTAACTATTCTCTCAATAGCGCTTATCTTAGTAGTTATTATCGCTTGGGCCCGATCCTTAGGTCTTTTACCATTCTTCTAAAATAAAAGATATAGTTTATTTGCGTATCTTTCATGAAACATAAATTCTTAATTGTCTTTATTTATTCAAAGGATGCATTAATCAGTTCTAACATTGCTATAAATATATAGGGGTTATTTAAATGCATACCTCAGAATTACAAGAAATGATGTATAATATTTATTTTAAAAGAGATAGACAACGAGGTATTGAAAAAACCTTTATGTGGCTGGTAGAAGAGATAGGAGAATTAGCAAAAGCCATTCTGAAGGGGGATAGAGAGTCACAAAAAGAGGAAATAGCTGATGTCTTTGCATGGTTGCTTAGCTTAGCTAATTTGCTGAATATCAACCTAGAAAAAGTGTTAATTGAAAAATACCCAAATAAATGCCCTCGTTGTGGCAAAAATCCATGCAGCTGCTTAGAAAAATAAAAAATATTAATAATTGGTGGAAAAAATGGTTTTTCCAGTAGTATATAACAAGAAGATAGATAAAGAGAATTTTACAATATATGTAACAGCGCTATTTCTTGAGAATGGAATTATTTTTCTTGCTACCGATAAGACATTTAGACTAGGAAACTTGGCAATAGCAATACCTTCTTTTAAGGCACTACCTTCTTCAACATCGGTACCGCTTTCAATCTTTGGTGGGCAAGAGGACATAATTGCAAAAATAATAACAGAGAAAATATCGAGCCTTTCTGGTAAAGCGGTTGTCTCATTCATAAGCCTCAGTAGTTATGAAAATGAAAAAGTTATAGCGTGCATTGAAGCTTTTAAACAAATTTTAAAGGAAATTAATAAACAGTAAGTGAAATTAATTTTTATAGTTGAAGAGGGAACATCATGCTTAGAGAATTTATTGAAAAAATCGATAAAAAAGGCATTATTAAATGTATTGAGAGACCTCTTTCAATTAAATATGAAATTGCGATTGTTATGAAAAAGTTTGACGGAATTCCTTTATTATTTAAAAAAGTAACTGAATCGCCTCAGTTTAGGATAATATCAGGAATCGCTGGTAATAGAAACTTAATAAGAGAAGCGCTTAACATAAAACAAGAAAATCTTTATGAAAAAATAATACATGCAGCAGAAAATCCAAAAAAACCTAAGGAAGTTTCGGATGCTCCATTTTTAAAAAATACCAAAGATACTTTAAAAGAACTTCCTATACTAACACACTATGAAAACGATGGAGGACCATACATAACGGCAGCGCTTGTATATGCTAGAGATACAGATACAGATACTCAAAATGTATCTTTTCATAGGATGATGGTTATCGATGATAGACATTTAGCCATTAGGATTGTTCCAAGGCATCTATTTACAATTTTTAAGAAAAATAAAGAAAAGGGAAAAGATACTCCAGTTACTATAGTTATAGGTGTTCACCCCGCCGTACTTATAAGTGCTGCTTATCCTCTTGAGTTTGGAATGGATGAAACTTGGATGGCAAATAGCTTACTTGATGGAAAACTGGAAGTTATAAGTTCGCCTATTAATAATATCGAAGTACCATCACATTCGGAAATTATAATTGAGGGATTTATTGATTGCAACAAAGAAGTTGATGAGGGGCCATTTGTTGACATTACAGGCAGTTACGATAAGGTACGAAAACAGCCGATCATAGAGGTAGAAAAGGTCTATTTTAGAGAGAATCCAATATATCATGCTATTTTACCAGCTGGGGAGGAACATAAAATCTTAATGGGCATGCCGAGAGAGGTCAAAATTTGGAGTTTTGTCAAACAAGTAGTACCAGAAGTTAAGGAAGTTTCTCTTACCTCAGGAGGATGTGGATGGCTACATGCTGTAATTTCAATTAAGAAACATACAGAAGGTGATCCAAAGAATGCAATAATAGCAGCTTTTGCGGCTCATCCTAGTTTGAAGCACTGTGTTGTTGTGGATGATGATATAGATGTGCATAATCCTAGTGATGTTGAATGGGCAATAGCTACAAGATTTCAAGCAAGCGAGGATTTAATAATTATTAATAATGTAAGAGGATCCAGCTTAGATCCATCTGCAGACCAAGAAACACTTATAACTACTAAAGTAGGCATTGATGCAACAATTCCTTTATCTAAGAGAAAAGAAGATTTTATTAAAGCAAAACCTCCTGCAGAAATAGAGAGAAAAATATTAAAAATATTAAATAAAAGCTAGGAATATTTAGGATACAAGTTCATCAAATGTATAAATTTTTATATCTATAGGTTGCTTTGTAAAATTACCTTTTCTAGCTGCAATTATATAACTTATTTTTTTACCAAAGGCTATATCGAGTAATCTTTGAGTAATTACACCATCGAAAACCAACGCGTATCCTTCATCAATGGACTTTAAAGTTTCTAATATAGAATTAGTTGCTGTTTTTTTAATCTCTTTAAAGTTTTTATCCAAAATTACACCTTCATTCGTTCCACGAACTGCCTGAGCATAGTCAAGTAGTTCTTCTGGAATCAATTCTAGGTTATTAGCTTTACTTATAGTAATAGTTGAACCTATTTTTTGCAGCTCACCTCGTTCCATATGTAATTCTTCTGATGGAGTTATTGCCTTAAGTGAGCCTAACTGCTCGATTGGAATTTTATTCTGAAGAGCTTTAACTATTTCTTTATGCGTTAGTTCTTCAACCTCTTTCCCTGGAGGCGCCCTAGCTACATAATCTATATCAGCAACTTGTAATAACTCACGAAGAATCAATTCACCACCACGATCTCCATCAACAAATGCGATGGTTGTTTTGTTTCTACTCAACTCTATGATTGTTTTTGGTATGCTTGTTCCCTCCACTGCAATAACGTTTGTAAAGCCATGTTTTAGCATATTTAGTACGTCAGCTCTTCCTTCTACTATTATTATAGTATCTGATTTATCAATATTTGGTCCAGCAGGCAAGCCCTCTTCGCCGTATTTGGTAATTTGCGTTGTTTGAAATGCTTTTAACACAGCTTCAGTAATTTCTTGTGATTCAGGAATCATCTCAGTTGTCCATTGTTTTAATATCTCTACTGCACGGTGTATCACCTTTTTTCGCTTAGCCTCACGCATGTCCTCAATTTTCTCTATAGTAACTCTAGCACTACATGGCCCAACACGATCAACAGTTTCAAGAACCGCGGCCAAAATTGCAGTTTCAACGATTCCTAAACTTGATGGTATAACGATTATTCCTGTAGAACGCCCACTCTTAGAGGTTACTTGAACGTGTATCCTTCCGATTCTTCCAGTTTTTTGGAGCTCACGTAAATCCAGTTCTCTGCCTAGTAACCCTTCAGTTTGTCCAAATATAGCTCCTACAACATCTGGTTTATCAACAACACCATCAACTTCTATTCTTGCACGAATTAAATATTTAGTAGTTGAGTTATCACGAGTAACCATGAGTAAACACCTCATTAATTTTATTTTTAAGATCATTGACCATTACTTTTAGATTAATAACAAAACACTTTCTTGAACCCTTCTATCGTAACAGATTGTTTTTTCATAAGTCTTATTATACGTTTTCTTAATGATGATTGAAGGCTTACATTTCTTTGAGAGAGAAGCGAAGCTAATTTTTTTGCTATCCTCTTTCCCTCATCATCAAAATCTGTTAAGATTAAAAATTTTTTGGATTTTTTAGATACATACTCAATAAATTCAACTAATGAACATTTATTATTTCTCACGATTTCTTTAACGGGATATATATTTGTATTTATGCCAATTTCTCTCAAAGCTAAAACATCATTTCTCCCTTCAACAATTATTGATATATTTTCTTGATTTATCATCAAAACTAAATTTCTTATTTCATCAACTTTATCAATTTTCATGCCAGTTCGCCTTTTTGAATAGATGGGCGGGGTGTCGCCACGTACTAACACACCACTTCATTGGTTGGCATCGCCGTCCTCTGTGGGCTCTTAAATACGTGGCTATATACCCCCGCCCAGATATACTCGGCCTGTCCCGCATTTGGGTTGGCCCCTCATTCATCTCACGGACTAAGTCCGTTGAATCATGAAGAAGCCCGTCAATGCGGATTTCGGCCGAGTTGCTCCGATGGACCCTCTAGGTTGCCCCGGTTCTCATGATTTTCGAACCGGTCCTCGACTAGAGGAATGCTCATCATCGCATCTATATATAGTATTATTAAAGTGTAGTTAAAAATTTTGTTTTAGTGAACTTATTAATGATATAACTAATTAATAAATGAAATCATTGTTTATTCAGAGGAAAAGCAAATTATACAGAATTATCCAAAATAACAGAAACGCTATATAATATGTAAAAGATCCAGATATAAACATTTTTACCTCATTATTATCAAAATCAGATGGAGAAACCTTCAGTAAGAACTTAGCTATATAGTGAGTTATAAAGAGAAAGGCAAGCCCAAATAGTAGACCCATCCAATCGACAAGATTAAAATATATTGTTATTAAAGCTGCAACAAATGCCATAAATAATTTAAACCAATATAATTTATCTTGTGGTGTCATAATTATGACCTCCAAAGGTGGGTACAGTTCAATCAAAAATACATTATCAAATATTGATATATTTGCTATAAAATTTGAGTTAAAAAAGTTATTGATAGATGGGTACATTGATAATATATATCATATTGAAAAAGAAACTTTTGTTTTTAAAATAAGAGGAAAAGAGAAAACTTATGAGCTGATATATGAAAATGGTGTAAGATTGCATATAACAAATTATGAAATTAAGAAACCTAAAGAACCTACGGCTTTCTGTAAGATGCTTAGAGCTTTTATAAGAAATTCAAAGCTAATAGATATTGAGCAAAAAGATTTAGATCGGATTTTGATCTTTCATTTAAGTACAAAAAAAGGTTTAATGAAATTAATTTTTGAACTTTTTAGTTTTGGAAATATGATCCTTGTTGATGAAAATAATACTATTAGATTAACTTTGAAAAAAAGAAAAATGAAAGATAGGAATATAAGAATTGGAGAAAAATATGAATTCCCTCCAAGTAAAGAATATAACATATTGGACATAAATTTAGAAAATCTGAAACTTTTTCTGGATGATATGCGCAATGAAAGAATAGTTAGGGTGCTCTTAAATTTAAATTTAGGGCCTGAGTATATAAATGAGCTTCTATATAGGTGCAAAATGGATGCAAAAGAAAAAGTGGAAGACTTATCTGATACGAAAATCAATTGTTTATTAGAAACCATTATGTGGCTGAGAAGTGTGTTGCTGAATTGCGATTTTAAACCAATTGTTTATGTTGATGACAATAAGCCTATGCATTTTGCTCCATTGGAATTATTAACTTTTGACAAATATGAGAAGAAATATTTTAATACATTCAACGATGCTGTTGATTTTTATTTCTCTAATAGGACGATAGATATTGCGGTTTTTAAAATTAAGGAAGAAATTGAAAAAGAAATGCAGAAAATTAGCACTATTATTAATGAGCAAAAAAAACTTTTAGATAAGTATAACGATGAACGAGAAAATTACGAGAGAAAAGGCCAACTCATCTATAAATATTATCCGATATTAGAAAAAATGAATGAATCCATTTTAAATGGGATAAGAAAGGGATTTAGTAAAGAAATAGTAAAGCAAAAGGTTAATGAATTCTTTAACAGGAAAGGAATTCCAATCAAAATTACGAAGTTTGATAAATCACAACCAGTAGTTCGTTTGGTAATAGAAGGAAATGAAATATCATTAAATTTTAGGGATAAGATTAGTAAAGCTGCATCACTCTTTTTCGAAAAAGCAAAGAAGATCGAGAAAAAAATTGAAGGTGTAAAGGAAACGATAGAGAAATATAATAAAAAACTGGAAGAGTTAGAGAAAGACAGAGTTGAGAGAATCGAAAAAGAGAAATTGGCAAAGGTAACTATAAGGCGGGTGAAAAGCTGGTTTCATAAGTTTAGATGGTTTTTATCTTCTTCAGGAATTTTAGTAGTAGGAGGAAGAGATGCAAAGACGAATGAAATACTTGTTAAAAAATATATGGGAAAAGAGGATATTTTCATGCATGCGGATATTCATGGTGCGCCAGTTGTGATTATTAAAAAGGAAAAGGAAAAAGAAATTGATGAAAGTACTATAATTGAGGCTGCTCAATTTGCTGCATCGTATTCTAAAGCATGGAAAGCAGGACTTGGTTCTGTTGATGTTTTTTGGGTATCATCTTCCCAAGTGAGTTTTACACCACCTTCTGGTGAATATGTTGCAAAAGGGGCATTTATTATTAAGGGGAATAGAAACTATATAAAGAACGTTCCTCTTGAAATATCAATTGGAATTATACTAGGAAAAAATACATTAGAAAATAACAAAAAAGAAGAACATAAGATAAGGGAGATTGAGATCATTTGTGGTCCAACAAATTCAGTGAAAAAAAGAGCTGACATATTTTGTATATTAATACCAGGAGATTTACCGAAAGGAAAAATTGCAAAAAAGATAAAAGAGTTCTTTGAAACAGAGCTCTATCAAAGAGGAATCATAGCTGCAATAGACGAGGATGATATAATAAATTTACTACCTCCTGGGTCGTCACGTATTGTTAGTTGTAATGTAGAATTTAAAAAAGATCGAGGTGATGTTGTTGAAAAAAATAGCTGATATTATGACTAAAAATGTTATAAAGGTAAATAAGAGTGAAAGATTATCTTATGCTATAGAAATAATGGAAAAGAATAAAATTTCAAGGCTTATAGTTGTTGATGATAAGGATAATATTGTAGGCATCCTTACTGAAAAAGACATAATGGATAGACTTGGTGCTGCTCGCACGAGAAGACTTCCACCATCTAGATTATCCGTTTCGTCTGTAATGAGCGAAGATATATATACTATTACTGCTGATACTTCTATTTTAGATGCTATAAATTTGATGGTAGATAAGAGGATAGGAACGTTACCAGTTGTAGAAAATTCTAAATTAATAGGATTGGTCACCAAATCAAATATTATATCTTTGTTTAAAGATTATTTAGAACCCACAGCTAAGGAAATTTTGGATGAATTAGTAAAAAAGATAACACCAGACTATAGATTAATAGCTGCACGTCAAGTTATGCTGGAAGGGGATTTAGAATATTTAATAGTGGTATTGGATGATAAACCATTAGGAGTTATAACAGAGAAAGATATCGCACGAGCCTATACCAGACTTAGATTTAATGAGAATATAAGACATCTTGGTGAAATATTAAATAGAATATATGTAAGAGACATCCTAGTTCCAATAAAGGCAATAACCATCGATACGACACTTGGAAAAACCATACGTCTGTTGCTAAATAAAAAACTTAAGGCCGTACCAGTAGTTGATAATTCAGGCAAATTAATAGGTGGGATTAGTAGAAGTGGAATAATTAAAGCAGTCGCAGCTGGAAAAATCAAACTACCAGAGTAAGCTTCACAATCTTAAGATAGTCGTAGACATGGGGGTATATGATGTATATAAGTATTAAAGTTAGAGCCGAAGTAAAGAAAACAGAGGACTTAGATAAGGTCTTATTTGCGATTTCAAATTTGATAACCTTTGATAAGAACGATGTAAAGGTGAAAGAAGAAGGGGAGAGAATAATCATTCAAATAGAAACTAAAAATATTAATGCTCTAGAGCCGCTACATAATCTAATAAGACAGGACAGAGTTATAGATGCTGTTGCAAAAGCTTTGAAACGAAACAGAGTTGGTAATATAACTACACTTTACTTAAATAGAGAAGCAGCATATATGAAACATATAAACCTTTATTCTCCTGATAGTGATTTATTTCAACCGATTGAAATAGTAATAGCAAGTGAGAATTTAGATAAAATTTTAGATTGGTTGGTCCCCCCTACTAAAGAAGGTAAACCTTTATTTGAATTAAAAATAGATGATTTAAAAAATAGCTAACTTTATAGAGAGAATACAATAAGGGATACAGGGATGGTTTTTTCTGAAAAGGAGTCTAAAGATTTATTTTTTGCACATCTTGTAGGAGGTTATCAAGAGTTAGCTATTGCAGAAATAAAAAGTTTATTCGAAATGATGAATAGCGAGTTTTCTATCAAAGGTATTATGGATCAAATTTTATTGCTAGAATCCTGTAGGAATGCTATATTTAAGATAGCTAGAAGAGCTTGTTTATGTCACGGAATATACGAAAACATAGCGGTTATTGATATAAGTGCAGAAATACTAAATAATTTTTCAGAGTTATTTCCTGAGATCATTAAAACTTTAGACTGGAAAGAAGTTATTAAGCAAGCAAAAACATTTTCAGTAAATGTCATTAGAATAAAAAGATATTTAGAATCTATTAAAAATATGGATATAGTAAATGCTATTGGAAATTTCATTAAAAATTCGCTAAAGGTAAAAGTAAGTATAGAAAAACCAGATGTTAAAATTGTCGCTTTTTTAACGGAGAATAAGATTATTCTAGGAAAATTTTTAACCTCATGCGCTCGGAAAGATGTTTTAACGAGGGAACCGTCACATAGACCCGTAATTCACCCAGCTACCATGAATGCCATTCACTCTCGGATATTAATTAACTTAGCACAAGTAAGGGAGGGGGATATAGTACTAGATCCGTTTTGTGGTGTAGGGGGGATAATGATTGAAGGATGTATTGTTGGCGCTTATATGCTTGGCATGGATTTAAATCCTAAAGTTTTAAGGGGTGCTCAAAAGAATTTGTTATATTTTGGGTGTAATAACTATACACTAATAAGAGGAAATGCTAAGCACTTTCCAATACCTTTAGAGAGTATAGATGCTATAGTGACGGACCCTCCATATGGTAGAACTAGTAGTACGTATAAGTATAAATTAGAAGATTTACTAGAAGCCTTTTTAGATAACTCAGCAGACGTTCTTAAAAAAGGGAAAATTATAGCATTTGCTATACCCAGTACTGTTACCATGATGAAAAAACTATCTTTACCTAAAAATTTTGAGCTTATTTTTAGTTCTGAGGTATGCATGCATAAGACATTAACAAGAAGATTTATTGCCCTTAGGAAAAAGTAGTTAAAAAGTGATGCCCCGGCCGGGCTTCGATCCCGGGTCGACGGGGCTTACTCCGGTAGCGCATAGCACTACCGTGAAAGCCCGTTATGCTTGACCTGGCTACACCACCGGGGCGCGTAGAAAATGGATGGGCCCGGTGGGATTCGAACCCACGACCACGAGGTTATGAGCCTCGCGCTCTAACCAGCTGAGCTACGGGCCCTATTTAGTACTATCAGACATATCATATCTAAGATTTTTCTAATAAATTTCATTTTTAAGCATTTTGGTTCTTATACTTATTGTTTATATAATTTTTATTCTTCAAAATGGCTATGTTATAGTGTTAACTATTAAAGGGTTTCTATTAAGTAAATAAAAACTTTATTATAATTTAGAGCTTATTTTTGATATTCTCTTATCTTTAAGGTTATTAGAGATAGCTAATTTTATTAACTATTTTAACAAATTTGTACCAAGGCTGAGAGTCATGTCTGAAAAAGTTTGTCCAGAATGCGGAGGAATAATGAGGTATGATAGAAATCTAAAGATTTACATTTGCCAAAATTGCGGATTAACTGCAACATTGAAAGAATTGGATGAACTTATACATAAATTCCGAAAAGAAATAAATCTAAAGGATGAAGAAGATAAATCAAAGAAAAGGAAAGAATATTTAAAGTGGTGGCTTTCAAGGGAGAAAGGGTAAGAATCACTTTAATTTAGATAAGAATTTTCTTATATTATTAATAGAAAAACCTATGACTGCTGTTTTGGTCAACTTATTTAATTCATTTTTTGATATCATAGAGAAAAAATCACTAATCCTTGGAACAATTATTATTAGCTTATCATACCCTAATAGATTAGCTGTTTGATTATATTCTCTAATTTTGTTAATAAGTAATTTTGAGGAATATCCATTTATATTAATAGCTTTAAATAGATATCGTTCATTTATGATTCCATCAAAAGGTCCTCCGATGCTATCATCAACAATTAACATCCTTTCGTGACATAGTTCTATAAACTTTGTTGCCATATACACTTCAATAGGGTCTATATTTATCTCTGGCAAAAACATCAGAGTGACCTTTTCATTTTCATCATTAAAAAATGACACTTGCTTAATATCTTTGTTATTTATAAGAAATGAGAGAACACTATAGATAGTCTTTTTATCAATGTCCTCTAAAAATTCAATCAGACTATTTTCTTCCATGACTATTTCTTTATCTAATATTTTCTTTACCTTTGTTATAATTTGTTGATGCTTTTCTGATATCTTATTAAACTCATACATAGGAATTAATTTATTGACTTGTGACATGCTTAACGCATTTTTACTTAAAAGATAAGTTACTCTATCAAGTATATAGGGTGGCGGTGGATTATAATTACATGTTTGGATTTCTGTTTTTGCTGGCTGTTCAAATGATAGAGGGGGGAAAGTATATGAGAAAAATTCAGATGGTTCAGGTGGTTTTATCATAAATGGTTTAGATTCTCTAAAGTGAGAAATTATGGCAAAATAAAATGGAATTTCTCTCATGATATTCGCTTCTGTATCTTTAAATCCAAAAAATTTTGCTATTTTGTCAAAATCAAAGTCATTTTTAAAGGCCACTTTAATACCAGCATTTGCCAATATATTACTACTAATTATAGGACGTGTAGATATTGCTATTATTCCGATACCGAAAGATCGCTCTATATGGATCATATCCTCTACTGTTGAAAAGTCAGCGGATGTTCGTTTATAAAAGATCTCTGGAACTAAAAATTGTGCCTCCTCAATAACTAAAAGATTTTGTAACGTTGAAAGCCCTCGAGAAAAACTTTCTATAAGTAAAAATTTGACTATTACGTTCATTAAAAATCTAATATCGCGAATAGAACCCTTTTCACGAATATAGCTCATATCTATAATTACTTTATTTTTTAAGAGATATTCAGGCGTTATACATTTTTCCATATCATCAGTAAATACATTTTTTAGGATACCATTATACATTATGTGAAGTCTATTCAATAGTGCTAGGGCGGTTCGTTCAAGAGAATTATTTTTTGTTGCGATATTCTTAATCTCATTTATTAAAGCTTCAAAGCATCTTTTGCTTTTGTCAACCACAACGTTGTATATTGCTTCGTATAAAACACGTCTCATCTGCGAAGAAAAATCTGTAGACTCGCCTTCAAACATTTCATGAAATATATCAGTCATAATCGAGTATATTCGCATAGCATGAACTTCAGGAGCCTCTCTGTAAGGTTCAAATAAATTTAACTTAAATGATGATGATTTATGCCCAGGTGTATATATTTTTACTCCTATCTTTTTGCCCATCTTTTTAAAAACATCTGAATATTCTCCTTTAAAATCAATTATTAACCAATTTATTTGTGGCTTCTTTCTTACTAATTGAAGTAAGATATTTTTAACGAAAGTTGATTTGCCACTGCCAGTTTGTCCGAGTATTATCATATGATGAGCTAAATCATCCAAAGATAAATAAGCGTCTGATACATAACTACCCTCAAATACAACCTTACCAATATATATATCACCTTCATATAAGTTCTCTGGAATGGACACAATCTGCGTTATTTTATTAAAATATTTTGAGAACAATATTCCAGAGGATGATACGAGTGATTGAGCTTCAGTAAAAGAAAGAGAAAGCTCTTTTATTGGCAGGTATAAAGCTATTCGTTCTATATTCTCTAGAAAATACGTTGATTTCAACTCACCTATATATACGCTATTTTTATCATCATTGAAAAATGTAAGTATGGTTTTAGACAACTCTAAATTTGATGCTAAAGATTGTTCATCTTTACTAGTAATAAATGTATATAGAGAGATACTATATTGATTTTTTATTCTTAATTTTGGTATAAAATGATTAAATTTTCGTATATTAAAAATAATAAAGCCACGCATGCCTTCCTTAATATAAGTTAATATAAGATTATCCAAGAATTTTAATTCTATTTTTCCACTGTTACTATCATTGTAAATTTTGATTTTATTTAAATATATTCCACCTAAAAAAATACGCTCCTTACCATTAGAAATTTCAATAATATTTTCACTCTTCACTTTTAAGCGTAGAGGCTTTATTAAAAATGACTTTTTAATAAGAGATTTTATTTCATTTCCTTTCATTAGATCGAGAGAAAAAGTAGATGTCGTTCTTAAGATCGCTAGCACCTTTTCAAACTCTAAAAATGATTTAGGAATTAGATTTTTTTTGTCACGCGAAATAAAATAATGAAATATGAAAAAAGAAAGAACACCATTTTCTACTTTATAAACAATTGATAATAAAGATGTTCTTCCAATTATTTCAAGAATTTTTTTTATTGCAATATCTATGTTTATATGTGCCCCTTCGCTTTCGATTGGAAATGATTTGATTTTTACACCACTAATTGTGATATAATAGGAAATAAATAATTTTTTGACCTTTATTATTAAGGAATACCTGTCAATTCTTACACTAAGAATTTTGAATTTTGAGTAAGGGTTTAGCAAATTATTAAATGAAATAATAATGAGTAATGTAAAGATTATGAAGAATAACCAGCTATTTATAAAATGGCGATATATGATATTAATAATCTCATTAAACATATATGGCACCTAAAAGTAGATAATTTACCGCCTTTAAAAATACTACATTTAAAGTTAAAGATAGAGAGTTAGTTAATTGAAATAAGAAGGGAATACATAAAAAATAAAAATGGTATATAAGGGATATGAGGAAAATTTGCATACTTTAATTCTTTTTCAGCAACAATGATTTTTGAAAAATAATGTAACACAAGGTATAAAGAGGTAGAGAGAAGCCAAAAAAGTGTAACTCTTCTTAAGTAATAAAAATAGAGATTTGCAGAGAACCGCCCCACTTTTAAAAGCTCGGTAATTGGGTAAACATAAAAGAGAAATGAAGAAATTTTTGAATCAGCACCACCTAATGCACAGATTTTAAAAAAGAAGAAGAAAATAAAAAAGAATAATGAAAATGAGAATAAGCATATTAAAGATGTATTATATATAAGTAGAACGAATAATACACCATGTTGAACCGCCTCTATGAAAATTGTAATAAACGAAATAGTTACTATAATGGCGATTTCTGTATTATTAATAAAACCTTTTACTATATCTACTATGGAGAGAACTAAGAGAGAAAGAACTAAAAATAATTCAATAATCATGATATGTGAACCCCTCGGCTTTTACTTTAATATCTTAAAGACATATTTAAAGTGCTTTAAAGTAAATAACAAATTTAATTCTATAACAAACATAAAAGTTATTTCCTGATAATAAAAAGTAGAACTTTAAAAACCACTCTATATATCATGACATGAAAAAATACATTATAAAATGAAAAATTTGTTTTCTAAATAACTGAGGATATGAAAAATGCTTAACTATGAAGTAATTCAAGTTTTATTAACAGTTAATTTTGCATTGCTAATATTAAATGACATAACAATAGAGATTATTTCAACAATTATTATTTCGAAAGGGATAATAACTATAAATTTAGTACAATTACTTTTAATTTTGAGTACACCCATAAACCCTATAGTTTTCATTATGCTTTTAATGTATTTATTATCAGCAACTATCATTGTTTTAACGAAAATAGTTTTATTGCTCGTAGTGAGTTGATTAAAAATGCATACAAGTATAGAAAGAATGATAGTTATTATTTTCTCTTTGGTGCTTACAATCTCGTTAGCACTGCCACTATATACAACTACAAACACATTGATTGAAGAAGTCAAAAAAGAAGAATATCTTAGAGATATTACTGCTATAATAAATTTTACTATATATACTGCATATTATAATGAGGCTATCGTATTGTCAATTATTGAGGGCGTTTCTGGGTTAGTTATAGAGCAAAAAAACACAACATCATTATCACTCAAAATTACATATAATGACACTATTTTAGAATATGCTGATTTAGTATTCGATTTCATGATAGTATTTAGCAATAACTCATATAGAGTAAATATAAATAAGCATCTTATGTGTGTAGCAAAATACATCGATGAGGGTAGATATGTGAGATTCTTTTTGAGAGAAATTAAATAACAAACAGTTTTTGCTCTTTTAAACTTTTAAGACTACCTAAAAAGGTCCCATTGTTAAAATAAATTTTAAACGAATCTTGAAATGCGTTTAATAATTCTGTTAGAGAAAGTCTCTTTTTATTAATTTCTTTATGAGTTTCAGGACCCTCGTATGTCAACAATCTACCGAGAAGATAGTCATTAAATGACGGAATAATGTAGATTTTAATTCTTCGCTTCTTATTTTTGAGTTTTCTAATCTTCATATTTTTAATTTTAGAAATGCAGTTTAACTCTTTAAAGAGCAAATCTATTGGTATATCAGCGAAGAGAAAAACTGGATAACGTTTTGTTATTCCTAATTCAGAAAAATGTACAACTGGATGTATATGAGATGTTATCCATATGGAGTATAATATTGCATCCCTAGGAATATAATGACCATGAAAGAGAATAATTGAGTTAAAAAGAGAATAATAATTAGTTATTTTTAGGTTAAATTTCTCATTAATATACTTTCCTACATGCGAATCATGATTCCCCTTTACTACTACTATTTTTATATTTTTTTTCAATAATGTGCTTATTAAATATCTTAACAATTCCTTTTCATATCTACTAAAAGAATATATAGAGTCCTTTAGATCACCTAGTAGAACTAAGGTATTAGGTGCGTAAAAGTCTACTATAGAAATCAAACGATCAATTATTCTTCTGGAAAGTTTTGGAACAATAATACCTTGATTACGTAGAGATTTCTCAAACCCCAAGTGTAAATCAGAAATTATAAGATAACCTCCCCTTGTATCATCAAGACATTTAATTATTAAGGCTTTCTCTTTAAATAATGGTATAAGATTGATTCTCATTAAACCACTTCTAGTCTATCATTTTTATTTGCCTTTAACAATTTAATATTAGTATGGATTAAACACTCGTGGATTGCTCTTCATATTCTTCTGAAAGAAACATATACCCTAATACTAGTAGTGTTGCAAGTACGATTAGAAGTACTAATATTGTATATAATGTGTCCGTAGTTAGCTCTATTTGAAACATGCTTTCAGCCTCCGTTTATTCAAATTTCCTCCATTCAGAAATAAATTTTTTGTAATAAGAATCAGGTAATTTAAATAATTCATATTGATTTAAACTTTCAGCTAACATTTTTGCAAGTAGATGATAGCAAAAACTTCTATTTTTCCTCAATGCAACGTTCATCATATAATCAACACAGCTACAATAGTAATTATCAAGAATTAAATAATCTCTTGTTTTACCAACTACAATCCATATCTCTAAACCACTAGGCACGAAAATGTATTTTTTTACTTTATCCTCGGTAATTATTTTAAGTGCTTGTAAGAATCTAGACTCATATATTGAGTAAAGCTTCTTAATAGCATCCTTATCAAGATATCCTAGCTTATGTATTCTTTTAAATATAATACGCCCCTCATCTCTTTTAATAACATCATAAATCTTCTTCAATAAGCACACCTAATCACTTTTTATGAAATCCTCAAAACTTAAGAGCTCGTAATTCTCTTCGTTGATTTTCCTGATTAGACCAGAATTTGAAAGGAAATCTAATTTTTGCTCTAAAATCATGAATATTTCATGATAGGTATAATATGAGAATTTAAATTTTATCAAGTCTGTTATTGAAAATTCCTTTTTCTTGTTGAGTAAAGCCATCGTAAGAATATCTCTATAAATTTCAGCTTGGCTTGAAGTAAGGTTAATTATTTTAATAACCTCGGATAAATGCGAGATTGTTTCTTCTGATTGATAACATAGAAATAGTGGTATTTTTTTGGAGTATATAGATTCCCCAATTTTTCCTATTTCATAAAGCCAATCATATTCAAATTCTATAAGAGCGTCTGGAAGATAAAAATCTATAAAGAGTATACCTTGGTAAGCTTTAGACAAAAACTTAAGCAATTCCCAGATTTTGCTATCTAAAATTTTTAAAATTGTATCGATTCTCTGAGAGGGGGGAAGATTAATTATTGGAATATCAAGATACTTATTAAGTAACATTAACTTATACGAGGGTATTGTTTTTATAAGTTCGTCTGTGTATTTATGTAGAACGATTTCACAAAAGTCATTAAGAGAATCCAAATATGATGTAATAGCATTAAGAGTAGGAAAAAGAGTCTTATTTTTTATTCTCAATCTATATAATAAAGGTTTTAATTCGGACAATAAACTGGTAAGGGCTGAATAAAAAATACGAATATCAGTAGGTCTTTCATTTGGATATATCTTTAATATCATACGACGCGCGGAAGATTCAGTGTCCCATCTGATAATCACTTCATTATCACTTTTAGAATGCGGCCACTTGATTGATATACCATTATCTAACACAAATAACTTCCGCGACTTAGAGAGTAAATGAGCCATTGCAGGATATGCAACATAAGAATATTGCATAGGAATTCCACCTACGATATTTATTAGTTGATTAGAAATAAGACTTAAAAGCTTTTTTAGTAAAAATGTGAGTTAATATTTGTGATATATATGGAAACAAGAAAGATGAAAAAAATTCAGAGGGCATATAACGAAACAGCAGTTTTCTATGATGAGAGATACTATGATATCCAAATAGAAAAATATAATCATATAATAAATTACTTAATGAAAAAAATTACAGCTTATAAAGAAAATAAAATCGTAATAGCAGATATTGGATGTGGTACAGGTATATTTTTAGAATATTTACTTAATATATTACAGAACCGTTTTAGATACATTTTAAAAAGCAAGACTACTAATATAAAGTATATAGGAATCGATATCTCTAGTGCAATGTTAAATATTTTTAAAGATAAACTGAAGCAATATAGGAAATGTTTCATTCACGCAATACTATTACTTGGAAATGGAGAACATTTGCCTGTAGGGGATCAGTTCTCGGATATCACAGTTTCATTTACAACACTACAAAATGTGGAAAACAGATTACTTTTTATAGAAGAATTACTAAGAATTACAAAAAATAATGGTATTTTAGTAATAACTGCTCTGAGAAAGAATATAGACAGGCACTTTCTTGAAACGATAATAAACACGTATAGAAAGGCAAAAATAATAAAATATGGCAAGATACTAAATTTTAGAAGAGAAGATATAGGTTTATTTATAGAGTTATAGAATACATTACGGAATTAATATTTACACTAGAGAAGAATATTATTGATTAATACACGTAGCGCGTAAAGTTCTGATAATTATATTACAAGAAGTTTAGGAATATTTTTATATCAAATAAGAAAAAATGGTAACCACTATTTGGAGGATTCGGAATGTCTGAGACACAACCATTAAATTTGCTAAGAAAATCAATAAATAAAACCGTAATTGTAAAATTAAAAAACGGAAATGAATTTAAAGGCAAACTCGCTGAAATGGATGCATATATGAATGTGGTTTTAATTAATGCAACGGAAATAGAAAATGATCAAGTTGTGGCTGAGTATAGCAAAATATTTGTTAGAGGAAACAACATTCTCTTTATCAAACCTGATGTAGAAGAATAATTAAAGTTTAAGATTTCCATCTGTTTTTCCTATACTCTTCGATTATACGTTTTATTGTAAGTTCTGCTTCTCTTTTCTGTCGTTCTGTAATTTCCTTTTTTACTCTTTCAATAGCTTTTTTAAATTCAATAGCTGGAATAATACCAAAATTTTTAAAGAACTTAATATTCTTAAGTTCCGAGGATAAAATTACTGGTATTCCAGCGTTAATTAATTTATCAAAAGCTATATGTGCCATAGGCGTCTCACTTATAATAGCTTTTATTTTTAATGAGATAAGATAGTCAGCAAGTGTTTTACCGCCACCGCTTCCATCTTTAAAGTAAAGAATATCTTCAGGAAATATTCCTAAGTTGCTTTGATAATTTAAAATATGATCCATAGTGAATTTTTCAATAACTTTAAACACAATAATATTTGGATTTTTTTCAAACTCATAAACTTTAAGGAGGTTTGTTAATCTTTCAGTAAGAAGATCTATTTGTTTTCTAAGATTTTTATTTTCTTCTCTAAGCGATTCTAATAATGTATTTGTTAATTCACTTTCGTATGTTACTTTTTTGTTTTCCTTAACTCTTTTAATTTGTTCATCCATCTCTAAAATTATACTTTTAAGATTCTTGATTTCAAGCCTTAGCCTCTCATTTTCACGCTCTAAAAAACTTATATGTTCTTGAAGTTTACTTATTTGATCTAAAAGTGATTTATCAAATGAGCTTATAATATTCTTATCTGCTGACAACTTTACATTTTCTTGACTTGGTTTTTGTTCCTCAGCATCAGTCTTTGTTAACATCTCTCTAATAGCAGATATTATAGATTTACCACGAATCACATCAGCTTTTATTTTCTGTTTATAATGTAGTGGAATTTTTTCAGACTTTATGAGAGCCTCTATTTTATCCAACTTTGGTTTATAATGGTAAAAGGCTTTTATCGCAGCTGACAGAGCATCGCGCTCATGAGCAGTATTTACAGAAAATTGAGATTTTGTGGATAAGAAATTCTCAACAAGCGCTCTTTTTTCATTAACAGTTAGATTTCTTTCTGGATAAAAAATAGGAATTTGAAGAGTTGAAGCAAGTTTATTAACAAAATCAGGTGGAGGATTTACATCACTAGCAATTAAGATGGGTATTCCAATTTCAGTAATTACACGGATTATTTCACTCCTAGACCACTCTTTATGACTATTTAGATAGACTAGATTTCCATCTAAGTCTAAACATGCTAAACCTGTCGTAGTACCAGGATCCACACCGACTATAATATACCTCTGACTTAGCGTTTTCCCACCCTTCTTATCATCTCTAAGAGGAAGGAACATCATATAGGGAGAAACATTTTTCTCTATTTTTATTTTAACATCAGCATTACTTATAATTTCTTTTTTAATAATAGCTCTTACATCCGAAATTGGGGCGTATATATCAAAAATAACTTTTTTATAACCAAACTCGGTTTCGTAAACAATTTTGTCAAAGTCAATATTATTTTCTTTAAGAGCATTTTCTATTCTTTTGGCGATCTCTTTCACTTTCACTTGAAAAAGTCTTTGATACCTTGCTTGACTCCAGCCCCCCTTTCCAGGGTGACGAGCTCTTGTGATGACTACCCTAGTATTATAATTTATTACTAAAGAAAAACCAACCTTCTTCTTTGCTAATTTAGCACAAAAATAGGCAGTTTCTATGGACGTTGGCTTATGGTCGATCTTTACATTAAATTTCTTTTTTATTATAGAAACTATTGATTCATAAGTATAGCCAGGTGCGCCAGTTATTTGGACGAGTTTTGTATCCTCAGGAATGTTCTGTAAGAAATATAAAAGTTCTTTTTGACTACCAAACTCGGAAAAATTGTCTATAGCAACTATTTTTGGTCTATATTTTCTTATAGCAAGTATAACAAATTTTAATGGTATCCCTTCCTTACCATAAATAACTTTATTGGTGCGATCGTCAATAATTATAAGTGAGAATAGATTTTTAAAGAGAGGATGCGAGTGTTCTTGCGTAGAATGATAATCTAATCCAGCAATAAACAAAGATTCTCCTCCATATAATTATTACACACTCGTATATCATTACGTTTTGGTATGTTATGCTTAATAGAAATATAGAAATCATATTAAAGAATTTATCTATTTGTCTAAACAAATATTTTATTATTGTACTTTTTCCTTCTTTAACCAATAGAAAAGAAAAAAGTTATTATAGATTAAAAGTATTATAAAAACAGAATTAATTTATTCGATAGTTAGGTGAGATTAAATGGATAATGACTTAATTGTAAACGATGACACCGTCGTTAAAGTTGCAAAAGCACTAGCTTCGGAAACTAGGTGGGCCATACTAAAGCTTCTTCAAAAAAGGCAAATGGATGTCAGCAGAATTGCTAAAGAACTAAAACAAACAGAAGCAAATATTAGTGCGCAAATAAAAATTCTTGAGGATGCGGGGCTTATAAGAAGTCACTACGAACCAGGCGATCACGGAGTAAGGAAAGTTTGTGAGACTGCTGTTGATAAAATAATTATTGAGCTTGTTTCTAAGAGTGAAGATTAAAGTGTTTCATATTTTTTTGCAATTTCTTCTATCGACTCTTCGAATGGTGCAACTTTTATAAATTGACGTTTTCTTATTTTAACAAATATAGGGAAATTAACAACTTCACCTGTAATTAATGCCTCACCAACTGATAAAGAAGATATCATGTCAAGAGTACGCCTATCTATATGTTCACTACTTGCACCTATATGTTGTAAATCGTATGGGTTTGTTATTCTAAGTATAATCTGAGTATTACACTGTGAGAGTGCCGTTGTTGACAATCTCACTGGACGTTGTGAGATAAGACATAAAGAAAAATAAAACTTACGACCTTCTCGAGCAATTGTTTCAATTATTCCTTTAGATATAGCTTCTTCTCGTCTGGCTTCTGGACAAAACTGATGAGCTTCCTCTATAACAGCTATCACAGGAGGTATTCTATTATTTCTTCTTAAACTGAATAGACGATGAAGGACATATGTGACAACTAATTGTTTTTTATATAGACTTATGAGATTACTCAGATTTAGTATTATTAGCTTTCCTGGTTTCATTAAGTTCTCCCAAAATGGATTTTCCGTATCACTAAAAAAGTATGTTTCCTTTAGCATATAAAGCCAACCTAGCAGTGCCTCTTTCGTTCTAGGATTAATATCATTTGAAATTTGTATTTTTGATATTATAGATTCTAATGTAAATTTTTTTTCTGCATTACGCATTTCAGAAATCACTCTCATTAATTCTCTAATTTGAATCTCAGACAGTTGTGGAAGAAAACTTGAGAAGAGCGATCTATTGATGTATTTCATTGAAAACTGAATTTCACTAGCGTTAATAACATGCACATTGTTGATAAATGGGCTATCATTTAATGAAAATGGAACGTATTCTCCGTGAACATCAAAGACTATAATACTAACACGGCCTTCGGATGGCTTTCTAAGCATCAATTCTTCTAAGAGTACAGATGTTGTATATGATTTGCCCGCACCAGACATAGCAAGAATTGCAACATGCTTTCTAAACAGTTTTGTTAAATCTAACTTAACCTCATAGCCATGACCAAGAAGCTTCCCAAGGAAAATCCCTTTTGTATTAAATCCTAAAATTTTGCTTAAAGTCTCATAGGAGGCTAAAAAGACTCTATCACCAGGGCTAGGTGGAATATTACATGAAGATAGTTTTCCTTGCGACTTATCAAGAATCCCTAATGACTTAATCTTTAATAAGGTATATTCCCAAAGATCAATTGGAAATAGAGAGTCTAAAGCACTACCGCTTCTTTCAAATTCAGCTACTGATTCTATTTGACTAAAATAACGATTTGTCTTGATTATATCAACTATTAAGCCAACTAATAATTTCGCTTGATATGGTATTTCCACATATAGTCCTTTTTCAAGGTTTGAAGCTATTTCTGGTTCTGCTAAAACATAAAATTCTTGCGTATTTGGGGTTTCCCCCAAACTAATAACTCGACCTATTTTCATATTATTTATCCCCGCATACTATTCCATGTATATATTTATCCTACATTTAATGGGAAAATTCCCTTTTCTCTACGTTTTTTATGTAAGAGTTGAATGAATTGAGTTTTTGATAAAAGCCTACGATATATTAACTCAGCATCTTTTTGAAGTACTTTTGCCCTGTTATCAGCCTCAACAAGAATACTAGGGAAAGAATAAATGGAACTATAAGAGGATAACCCAATTAGAATTGAAGCTATTTTTATAACGGAATTTATAATATCGTTATCGGGTGAGAAAAACTCAATACGAAGAGGAAGATCGAAATCTACAGGCTTTAGATAGAATGTTCCTAGATTAGAGTATATTTTTTTAATTATTTTATTTAATAAAGGAGATTGAAGTTGCTTTAGCTCGTAGGGTGCGAATACTGCTGTTCTTTCTGATTTGTTAAGAACACTATGTAAAAATATTACATCATTAATAGTCTTTAAAATCCCTCTATAATCCATATCCAATATTTCTCTCAAAGAGTCAAAATATTTAATCATCATGGGAAGAGCTTTTAACAGCCAGTTTATAAAAGAACGTTTACGACTGTCCTTAATTACACCAACAACATATACATTATATAAATTACTGACCTCAAACAATTCGGAATATATACTAAATACTTCTTCAATTAATTTATCTATATTGGCATCATGAGCGTACATGGAATACATGTAAAAAAAAGGATTAGAAAATATACTACCATCAAGGAGTAATACATTCGGTGTATCATCTTTAATTATCTTTAGAGCTAATTTTTTTTCTAGTAGTTCTCTATGAAAGGAAGCCATAACATCGAGATCTGAACCATGAACCGCTGAAAAATTAGGAATTATTTCAAGATCCTTTGGTTTTGCACTAACATACTTAACATTAATTTTCGAATCATGTTTATATGTATATATGACACCTGCAGCTCGTGTAATAATGATATCAACACCAGAAAGAGATTTTGAGACAAGCCCACCATCTACAGCAGCTATTGTTAGACCATCGAGAGAGATTGGTGATACATCAAAGAATAAATAATTTTCATATACGCATTCTCTTAATTTTTCCGGTAAAGCAGAGATAGGAGCCTTTTGCAGTTTACTTCTTATAATGTAAGCTAATTTTTCCTTTTTCTTTTCTATTTCCATAAGTTGTTTTGCAATCTTGTCTATAATTATATCTATTACGCTCAAAATAGTTCAACCTCTAACACTTATGTCTAGCTAATAAAATATTTTCTTAAATTTTCCTCTAGAAAGCAATGTTTTTAAACATATACATATAAACATAGAATCCACTAGGAGGAGGCACCTCCTTGGCAATAAGCATAAATATTAATAATTTTCTTGACAACAGTTCATCTATTAGTATAAAAAAAGTAAGCATTAGATCGAATATTAAATGTATAGTGATACGTGATAACATCATGCCTATTGTAAGTATTATACATTTAGGTGAGAAAGAAATAACAATAAATAATAATTTACTTGCAGAAGAAGAGAATTTTGTTGATTGGATAAAAGATGAAACTAAAAATTCTACTATATTGGTTGATGTTAACTTAAATGCTAAAAATTTAATAAATTTACACCTTAAAATTTATAGGAGCTGATTTTTATGTATTTTGTCTTTATTGTAGGAACTGCTGGTAGTGGTAAAACTACGTTAACTGCAACGTTTTTAGATTGGCTAAGAAACCAGAATATTTATGCTATTTCTGTCAATTTAGACCCTGGCGTAAAACGAGTGCCATACTATCCAGAGATTGATGTACGTGAATATATAGATGTCGATAAAATAATGGAAGAATATCAATTAGGTCCCAATGGCGGGCTTATCGTTTCTATGGATTTTCTTGCTCTAAAAATGAAAAAAATAGTGGATGAGATACTCTCATATGATGCAGAATACGTATTAATAGACACACCGGGTCAATTAGAGTTATTTGTCTTTAGAGATGTGGGGCCTTATCTCGTTGACGAATTATCTAAAATAGAAGCTGCACGATCAGCAATTCTCTACCTAATTGATTCAAATTTGAGTAAAAATCCAGCGAATATAATTTCAGTTCTCTTGCTAGGAGCTGCAATTCAGTATAGGTTTATAAAGCCCCAATTAAATCTTCTGACGAAAATCGATACTTTAACAGAGAAAGAATATGCAAAAATATTAGAATGGACAAATGATCTTGATGATCTAATAAAAGCGGCAGATGAAGAAACAAAAGGGATACTAAGAGAAATGACTATTAAAATTGGGGAAATGCTTAAAGATTTCGGAACGATTTCAAGAATACTACCTATCTCTGCCTATGAAAGAACCAACATGGATACGCTTTATGCTGAACTTCAAAGGATATTTGCGGGAGGAGAGGATTATTTATCGTATGAATAAATAAATTTAAATATGCCATTTTTGTGTATCTTGTGTAAATTTGTAATGGTGGTAATCATGCCAAGAAGACCTTCAAGATGCTATAGATATTTTGACACTCCCCCGTATACTAGGAAAGAATACATACGTGGTGTTCCGCAGCCTAAGATCCAAATTTTTGATATGGGTTCAAAGAATAAAGAATTTCCAATATATTTAACATTGGTATCTCTAGAGCAAGGAAATATAACACATAATGCGTTAGAGGCTTTGAGAATAGCTGCTAATAGATATTTATCCAAGAAATTATCAGCAGAAGGCTATCATTTAAGGATCAGAGCCCATCCTCATCATATTCTGAGAGAAAATAAAATGATGGCCTTTGCAGGTGCTGATAGGCTACAAGAGGGCATGAGAAAAGCATTCGGAAAACCTTTTGGAATGGCAGCAAGAGTTTTCTTCGGTTCCCCGATTGTTACGATAGGCGTGAATGAAGATGGTATATCGATAGCATTAGAAGCTTTAAGACGAGTCTCTATGAAAGTCCCTATGAAGACAAGAATAGTAATAGAAAAAGCACCAGAACATATAATAAAGAAAATAGGATTTCCTTTAATATCTGAATTTAAAAAATAATTAAAAAGAAATATTGATTCATTGCGGTAAATCTTCATCTGGATCTTCATAGAAATGACCTAATAATTTCTCCATGATTATTCTTTGTTCGATTTGAGCCACTTTTTTCCTAGCTTCTATAGCGACATCTGGATTTACACTTATGCTATCAATCCCAGCCCTGACCAGAAATTCTATGTAACCTTCTATCGTAGATGGAGCTTGCCCGCATATTGATACTGTTTTTCCTCTTTTATGTGCATGTTTTATTAGATATTTAATTGCTCTCCTTACTGCTAAGTTTCGTTCATCAAATAGATATGCTAATTTTCCAGACTCCCTATCTACACCTAATATTAACTGAGTCAAATCGTTAGATCCTATGGAGAAGCCATCTACGTACTCGCAGAATTTGTCTACCAAAAGTATATTAGAAGGAACTTCAGCCATCAACCATACTTTAAAGTCGGGTCCACGTTTAAGACCTTCTTCTTCCATTATTTTTATTACTTTCTTAAGATTCTCTACCGTACGAACAAAGGGAATCATAACCCATACATTTGTCAGTTGCATTTCCTCTCGTACTTTTTTAATAGCCCTTAGCTCCAGTCTGAATGCTGGTTCATAATCGGGGTCCACATATCTAGATTGTCCACGCCAGCCCAACATTGGGTTTTCTTCTTCAATCTCATATTTTTCGCCGCCTTCTAGTTTTCGGTATTCATTTGTTTTGAAATCAGAAAATCTTAGCACAACGGGTCTAGGATAGAACGCTTTAGCAACCATGGCAATGCCTTCGGCTAGCTTATCTATGAAAACTTGTTCATTACCCTCCTCTATTAGCTTCATTGGATGTTTACCAATATATGTAGCTACTATAAATTCTTCACGCATTAAACCAACGCCATCAACAGGCAGCTTAGCATATTCTTCAGCTTTTTCAGGAACACCTAAGTTTATGTATATCTTTGTACCCGTGATAGGAACAGCCTCGCCAAGTGTAACGGCTTTAACTTCAGCGGCTTTCTCTTCTTTTTTAACATATTCTTCTATTGCACCCTCATAAACAACTCCTCTTTTTGCATCAACCGTTATTAACTGTCCCGTTTTGATGACTTTTGTAGCATTACCTGTACCTACGATACATGGAATACCTAGTTCTCTACTTACAATAGCAGCGTGTGCTGTAAAACCACCTTCATCGGTGATTATAGCTGCTGCCTTTCTCATTGCGGGAACCCAATCAGGAGTTGTCATTGTTGTAACTAATATATCACCATCTTTCATCAAATGAATGTCCTTAACATCTAGAATCACTTTAGCCCTACCTATAGCAATACCTGGACTTGCAGGTAGTCCTTGAACTAGAACTTTCTTTTCAACAGTTATTTCGACTTTCTCTTCCGAGGGCTCAACTGCTCTTTCACTAAATACAGTTTCTGGTCTAGCTTGTAGAATGTAAATTTTATTATCTTCACTTTCAATTGCCCATTCAATATCCATTGGGCGTCCATAATGTTCTTCTATTTTGATACCATATTTAGCTAATTCGATAACTTCTTCATCAGAGAGAGATGGCTTATCTTGAAGATCCTTAGGGACTTCGGTCTTTATAGTTTTTCCTGTCTTTGGATCGCGGATTACTTGAATTTTTTTAGTTGGAATATGGCGCTCTACTATTTCCAATGATTTTTTATCAACAATAAATGTATCAGGAGTTACAGATCCACTTACAACAGCTTCACCTAAGCCCCAACTTCCTTCAATCATTATTTTTGTTTTATCCCCCGTAGATGGATGAATTGTAAACATAACACCCGCTGTCCTAGCGTTAACCATCTTTTGAACTGCAACACTTATTAAGACTTTATCATGTTCAAATCCTTTTTCTTCCCTGTAAAAAATAGCACGTGGTGTAAAAAGACTACTCCAACATTTTCGTACTTTGTCAAGCAAATCTGCACGACCTACATTTAAGTATGTTTCTTGCTGACCTGCAAAGCTTGCTCCTGGTAAGTCTTCTGCAGTTGCAGAACTACGTGTTGCAACAAGAACCTCATCAACTCCTTCACGCCTACAAAGTTCATTGTATGCATTCATTATTTCCTTTTGTAAATATTCAGGAATAGGAGTTTTCTCTATTAGTTCTCTAATTCTCTTACTTGCATTTTCTAAATCCTCTGTATTATGAATATTTGTATTCTTAACAATTGAAAGAATCTCATCTTTAATTCCAGTATCTTC
>JBECUL010000016.1:0-42792 GCA_040225955.1 Candidatus Asgardarchaeum abyssi
ATTTTCTTGGTGCCCAGTAAATCTATCAGCATCGTTACAACGCGTCTGACCTCGTACTTGGAAACATTCAACTTAGCAGCTATCGCCTCTACGGTCTCACCACGTAGTATGAGTTTTAGGATTTCCTTCTGCCTTCTATATTTCTCATATATAGCTTCTAATGAGGTATTTTCGTTAAATGAATGACCATTGGGGCATCGATACTTCTGAACTCGCTTTCCACCGTTGCGATATTTCCGCGTTGAGCCGTTTTTGAAAGCGGGTAATCCGCATCTTGGGCAGTGGACATTGCCTTCTCCGATGGGTTTTGGTAGGGCGTCAAATTTAAAAACTTCTAGTTCGTCTATACTTAGGGGTACGATGATAACTTTGTGTTTTTGGGGCATACTCTACTCATCATCGTACCCCCTTTTTAAATCACCCATTCTCGGATGTTACCTTAAATTAAATAGGTATGAAAAGATGCATAAAACTTAAAAAACTGAGTTATATATCATAAATTAAAATGGGCCCGTGGCCTAGTCTGGATAAGGCGCAGGCCTGCGGAAGCTTATGTAGAGAGCCTGAGATCGGGGGTTCGAATCCCCCCGGGCCCGTACTTAACGTCTTTTTCTTCTTTCCTTTTTCGGTACAAAAGCATATCTACTTTTTAGTTTAGAGGACACAAACATTCCTAGTAATGCTACCACAGTAGCTGAGAATATTTCAACGATTGAAAATATGTACTCAACTCTTAGTGTTCTTATATAATTTCTAGTCAATTCTGAAATTTGTTGGACGTTGTTTAAAATGAAAACTCCAAAATAAGGTACATAGTATAATATTATCACTAGTGAGAGAGCTGCTATAGGAATTTCTATTTTCTCATAAGGCTTAGATTCCCAAAGGTCACACAGTGCATCTATAATGCTAATGTATACCGCTGTAATAACTATTGCTATACTTAATCCTGTGATAACTAATGTTTCCATAGAGTCTATAAGCAGCACATATTGAGCATGATATATAATTGGAATTTGGATAATGATGCTAACGCCGAATGCAAATATTATCATAGAAATGTATGGAAATTTTCGCCAATTTATTGCCATTGGCATAGAATCCACCACTTAAGTTAATATTTGCTGTCTACATAATTTGTGTCGTATATAAAAGGTTTATCTGTTCATGAAATTATAATTATCCTTGCATTGAGAGAAGAAAAGCATATATATTTTAATAGAAAAACTGGCGCCTAAAATATGGTTTATCAAAAAATATATAAAATGTATGTCGAAAGTTTCGTTTCAGAATAAAATGTTAGTGTGAGAAAAATGCCAAGAGAAATAACATATAAAGGATATACGGTGGAAGAATTACAAAAAATGCCTTTAGAGGAATTTATGAAAATAGTGCCATCGCGGCAGAGAAGATCCCTTAAGCGCGGATTTACTGAACCTCAACTTAAACTACTGGAGAAAATAAGGAAAGCAAAGAAACTATTAGCTCAAGGAAAACAAGTGAGGATAAGAACGCATGTACGTGACATGATTATAATTCCAGAGATGATAGGTCTAACAATAGAAGTTCATAATGGGAAGGTTTTCATACCAGTAACCATTACTGTCGAACATCTTGGACATTATCTGGGTGAGTTTGCTATAACTAACAAAAGGGTGGTACATGGAGCTCCAGGCGTTGGTGCTACTAGAAGCTCACAATATGTTCCACTTAAATGATAATATTTTTATAATGCTGTTTCGAGTTGTTTCGATGTTTACAAGTTCGTTTCCTAAGAGAATCAATTGTTGATAATGAGTATATTAATTAGTTCACGGAGATGTTAGGAATGCCAAAATTTGGATATTCAATAATTGGATTGGATCCCGCAAAAACAGCAAAGGCTAGTGGCAGGGATTTAAGAATATCATTTAAAGCTGCGCGAGAAATCTGTGCTACGATTAAGGGAATGAAGCTTCTTGACGCTAAAGATTATCTTGAAAAAGTCATTGCAATGAAGGAAATGGTGCCATTCAGAAGGTATTTTAAAAAACAAGCACATCATGCCGATAAACTTAGAAGATGGAAATGGTTTACTGGTCGATATCCTGTTAAAGCTGCTAAGCACATCTTGAAAGTATTAGAGAATGTAGAAGCTAATGCTGAGGATAAAGGATTAGACGTAAGTAGACTTAGAATAATCCATGCAGCAGCTCAGAAAGGAATGAAGATTAAGAAATATATACCAAGAGCTTTTGGAAGAGCCACATCATATTTTGAGCAGTTAACACACGTTGAAATTGCTGTTAAAGAGGAGTAAGAGGGATTTATATGAAAGCAAAACAACATTTTTTAAGTCGTGGTATTCTCAAAATGAGATTGGATGAATATCTTGAGAACGAACTGGCTAGGGCTGGATATGGTGGAGTTAATTTAGTAAAAACACCACTTGGAACACGTGTTATAATTAAAGCGGCTCGTCCTGGTATAGTAATAGGTAGGCATGGTAGAACCGTTCGAGAATTAACTGAAAAATTGCAAGAGCTTTTTCAAATTGAAAACCCCCAAATAGAGGTTGAAGAAATAACAACCCCTGAATTAAATGCGAGAGTTATGGCTGCACGTCTTGCATCTGCTTTGCAAAGAGGAATCCATTTTCGTAGGGCTGGCTACTCTGTTCTTAGAAGAATAATGGGTGCTGGTGCTAAGGGTGTAGAAATTATAATAAGTGGTAAACTAACTGGTCAGAGGGCTAAGTATCAAAAATTTAGAGCTGGTGTGGTTCTCAAAGCTGGTGAGCCTGCTATGAAATATGTTGATGAAGCAACAACTTCTGTTGTTCTAAAGCCAGGAGTCTTAGGTGTTACTGTGAGGATAATGAAACCAGATGCAGAATTACCAGATGCTATTGAAATAATAGAGGGTGTAGAATTTGAAGAAGGTGAGCTTCCTAAAGAAGAAAAACCCTCTGAGGAGACTAAAGAGCAGGAGAGTGAATAAATATGGGAATTTATAAAATGCGTGAAATAAGAGCCTGGGATCCAAGAGAGCGTGAAAAGAAATTGGCAGATTTACGTGCTGAATTAATTAGGTTAAGAACAAACCCTACCATGCTTGAGAATACGTCTCAGATTAGAGAAATACGTAGAACTATAGCTAGAATACTAACTGTTATACGAGAGGAGCAACTAAAAAAATCAAAGTGAGTGGCTGAACATCATGAAAATAACTCCGCAAAATTTAATTAACCATGAATTAATAGGCCTCAAAGTTATAGTTCATGATCATACAAATCCCTCTTTTAAGAATATTAATGGAATAGTAGTATATGAAACTAAAAACATGTTGCATATTAAAAATCCCGAAGGGAAAGTATATAAAATATCAAAGAAGGATGGTGTATTTCGTTTCATAATATCTGATGATTGTATTGTTGAGGTGGATGGTAAAATTATTAATAAACGACCTGAAGATAGAATAAAAATTCATCTCAGAAGGAGATGGTAAGAGTGCGAAATATAGGAATTCCAGTAAAAAACCCGCCGAAAGAGGAATGCGATGATCCACTATGTCCTTATCATGGTAATCTTCCAGTTCGTGGTAGAATATTAGAAGGAATAGTGGTTAGTGACAAAATGAAGAGGACTGTAGTTATTAAGAGAGAATATGCTTGGTATGTCAAAAAATACAAAAGATATGAAATGAGAACATCCAAAATAGCTGCGCATAATCCCCCTTGTATCAATGCAAAGGTTGGCGATAAAGTTAAAATTGCTGAATGCAGACCTCTTAGTAAAACAGTATCATTTGTTGTTATTGAGAAATTATCGGAGAGTGAATAACTATGTCCAAAAGAACAGGCACTGGTGTGGTAATAAAGGAGGTTGTATCTCGAGGTTTACCAGTAGGTGCTATTCTAAAATGTGCTGATAACAGTGGCGCAAAAACAATGCAAATAATATCCGTTATCGGTTACAAGACTAGATTGAATAGATACCCAACGGCAGCTGTTGGTGACATGGTTGTAGTAACTGTTAAAACGGGAAAGCCAGAAATGAGAAAGAAAGTATGGCGTGCTATAGTAGTAAGACAAAGAAAGCCATATCGCAGAAGAGATGGAACATGGATTCAGTTTGAAGATAATGCTGGTGTTATAGTCGATGAAAACGGAAATCCTAAGGGGTCTGAAATAAGAGGCCCTATTGCGAGAGAGGCTGCTGAGCGTTGGACGAACGTTGCTAAAATTGCAAAAATGATTGTTTGAGGTGAATGAGATGGTATCTACTCAACCAAGAAAACAAAGGAAGTTTTTATATGAAGCACCACATCATAAAAGGGCTAAAATGATGTGCGCTCCTTTATCTCCAGAACTTAGAGCTCAATATGGTTTTCGTAGTTTACCGGTTAGAGAGGGCGATACTGTTATTGTTACAAGTGGTATTTATAAGAATTATGAGGGTACTGTAGAGAAAGTAGATAGAAAAAAATATCGCGTGTACATATCTGGAGTGACTATGGAAAAGGTTGATGGAACAACAGTTCCAGTTCCTATTCATCATAGTAAGGTTATGATTGTTAAATTAAATCTTAAGGATAAATGGAGACAAAAAATTATTGAGAGAAAGCAAGCTGCAAGAGGTGTGGTTGAAGAATGACACGTAAGAGTGGTAGCTTAAAGCTAAAAAGAATAGCAGCGCCAAAGATATGGCCTATTCATCGGAAGGCCTATAAGTATATTATTAGGCCCAGACCTGGTCCTCATCCTAAGGACTTTTCTTTACCATTATTAATTATTCTTCGTGATATATTAGGAGTTGCTAAAACTAAAAGGGAAGCAAAAAGAATTCTAGCTGAAGGAAAAGTGAAGGTGGATGGTAAAATCCGTAAAGAGTTGGGTTACCCAGTCGGTATGATGGACGTCCTTGAGCTAGTTCCTTCTGGGGAGGTATATAGAATTCTTCCAAGTACGAAAGGGCGTTTAATTTTACATCCAATTTCTAAAGACGAATCCAATTTTAAACTATGTTCAATTTATAATAAAACAACGGTAAGAGGAGGACATATACAGTTAAACTTACATGATGGTCGAAATGTTCTAATAAGAGTGAAGAATCCCGAAAATCCAGAAGAAGATGTCTACAAGACTCTTGATGTTATTAAACTTGCAATACCTGAACAAAAAATATTAGATCACATACCATTTAAAGAAGGGGTGTTGGCATTAATAATATATGGTAAAAATATGGGCAAAATAGGAAAAATTACAAAAATTGTGAAAACTCAAAGCCCTCACGCTAATGTTGCTGAACTTGTAACATTAGATGGTGAAAAAATAGAAACTACGACCAAATATGTATTTCCAATAGGGTATGATAAACCTATAATCTCCATGCCGGAGATGAGCTAAAATGTCTGACTATGTCAAGGATTGGGAAGAACATCCTATGAGAAAACCATTTGTCGCGAAGGTTACAGTTAATATGGGTGTAGGACAGTCAGGTGAGCGTTTAGAGAAAGCAGTTAAGGTATTGGAGAGAATAACTGGGCAGAAGCCAGTAAAAACACGGGCTAAAAAAACCGTAAGAGAATGGGGTATTCGTAAAAAGGAACCAATCGCATGTAAGGTTACACTTAGAGGAGAAAAGGCTGTTGAATTTCTTAAAAAAGCATTATATGTAGTTGATAACAAACTCCCAGCTAGTTGTTTTGATGAATATGGTAATTTTTCGTTTGGAATAAAAGAACATATAGATTTACCAGGAGTGAAATACGATCCAGAACTAGGAATTTTTGGTATGGATGTTTGTGTCACGTTAGAACGACCTGGATTTAGAGTAAAAAGAAGAAAGATTAAAAGGTCTAAAATTGGTCGCAAACATTTGCTTACAAAGGAAGAAGCAATTGAATTCACTAAGCATGAGTTTGGTGTTACAATAGTTTGAGGTGTTAATAATGTCTGATAAAAAACAAGTGAGAAGGATTGGTAAGGGATCCAGACGATGTAGAAGATGTGGAACGACAGTGGGGCTTATTAGAAGTCATGGTTTATACCTTTGTAGACGTTGTTTCAGAGAAGTTGCCGAACAACTAGGATTTAGAAAATATGAGTAGGTGATACTATGTCACGAATGGATATATTAGCTGATGCTCTTTCAGCTATTATGAATGCATCTGTATTAGGAAAATCTGAAGTTGTAGTTCCTAGAAGTAAACTAGTAGGTGCGGTTTTGTATGAAATGCAGAAAGCAGGATATATTGGTATGTTTGAAATAATAGACGATGGTCGCGGTGGAAAAATAAAGGTTCAATTACTTGGTAGGATAAACAAATGCGGGGCTATAAAGCCTAGGTTCTCGTTTAAGAAGAATGAGCTAGACAAGTGGGTAAGACATTTTTTGCCAGCAAGAGGTATAGGTATTGTTATCGTTTCAACGTCACAAGGCATAATGTCTCATGAGGAAGCTATGAAAAGAGGGTTAGGTGGTGTATTACTGGCTTATGTTTACTGAGAATCATATGACTAAGTAATTAAATTGGAGGTATAGTTATGGGAAAAACCCCAATTGCTCGTGAGGAAATAGAAATTCCAGAGAATGTAGAGGTAACATTAAATGGTAAAGTTGTTACAATAAGAGGACCGAAGGGTGAAATTACCAAAGATTTTTCACATACTATTGTTAATATTAAAAGCTCTGATAATAAAATAATTGTTGAATATATCTTCCCAAGGAAGCGAGAAAAAGCCCAAGTAGGAACAGTAGCAGCTCATATTAGAAACATGATTAAGGGAGTAACTGAGGGGTTCGTATATAAGATGAAAATTGTTTATTCTCACTTTCCATTCACCGTTCGAGTTGAGGGGAAAAATATAATTATTGAGAATTTCCTAGGAGAACGAGCTCCTCGAGTAGCGAAAATATTTGGAAATGCTAGAGTATCTGTTAAGGGTGATGATGTAATAATTGAAGGTATTGACATAGAGGAAGTGGGACAAACAGCCGCAAATATACGAAGAGCAACACGTATTAAAGATAAAGATCCTCGTGTGTTTATGGATGGAATTTATCTTTACGAGAAAGGAGGTAAACGAATTGTCTGAAAAAGCAAAGATCAATAGATTACTGAAACTTCGAAAACTAATGAATAAAAAAAGACCAAAATTTATACGACAAGAAAGCTGGAGATATAAAAGAGTCCATCCTGAATGGAGAAGACCGCGTGGAATAGATAGCAAAATGGCTGAGAAAAGAAAAGGTTGGCCTAAGATGCCACAAATCGGATATGGTTCTCCTAAGTTAGTCAGACATTATCATCCTTCTGGTCGTCCTGAGGTTCTTATTCATAATGTTAAAGAGTTAGAATCATTAGATCCTGAAAAAGTAGTTCTTCGTATTGCGCATACAGTTGGTGAAAGAAAAAGATTAGATATTGTTGAGCGAGCAAGTGAGCTCGGATTTAAGATAGTTAATGCTGCGCCAATAGAGGAAACTGCTGGTACGACCATTAGCGAAGAGGTCGAAGAAGGTGAAGAAATTAGCGAAGAAGAAACTAAGGAGGGATCAGAATGAGTGTTAGGATACAGCGTAGAATGGTTGCAAGAATGCTAGGTGTTGGTGTGGAACGCGTTTGGATAGATCCAGAACGGGTAGATGAAGTTAGCTTAGCTATCAGGAAGGAGGATCTCAGAAAATTGATTCATGATGGTGCAATCAAAATAAAGTCAATCAAGGGTACCAGCAGAAGCAGAGCACGGATTCTTCATATGAAAAAGAAAAAAGGTTTACGTAGAGGTCATGGTAGTAGAAAGGGTAAAAAAACTGCACGACTTTCTTCAAAACGCATTTGGGTGAATAAGGTACGTGCATTAAGAAAATACATAAGAAAGTTAAAGGAAAAGGGTTATATTGATGTAAGGACGTATAGAACTCTTTATATAAAAGCTAGCAGCGGCGTCTTTCATAGTGTGAGGCACATAAGAATGCATCTTCTAGAGCAAGGTATATTAAAGGAGCGGGAGCAAAGTGGCTAGAGGGCCAAGATATAAAGTCCCTTTTAGAAGAAGAAGAGAAGGTAAAACAAATTACTATAAACGTCGTAGGCTTCTTCTCTCAGGAAAGCCTAGATTAATCATTAGAAAAACTCTTAAGCGTATTATTGCTCAAATAGCGATTGCTAAGTTAGAAGGTGATTATATTCTAGTGAACGCAGACTCTTACGAATTGAAAAAATATGGATGGTTAGGGAGTACTTCAAATACGCCTGCTGCATATTTGGTAGGTTTACTTATAGCTAAAAAGGCGCTTAGCAAAGGGATTACTGAAGTTGTGCCTGATATAGGACTAAATACACCATCTCCTGGTGCTAGAGTATTTGCAGCATTAAAGGGTGCTAAAGATGGTGGTCTTAAATTTAACTTAGGAGAAAAAGTAATCCCTGACGAATCTAGAATCAAAGGCGAACATATTGCCAGATATGCTGAAATATTGGAGAAGGAGAATCCACAAAGATTTAAATTGCAATTTTCTGAGTATTTAAAACGTAATTTTCATCCTAAAGATTTGCCTAAGCATTTTGATCAAATAAGGCAAAAAATACTCGAAGAATTTGGAGGTTAGTCTTATGTCGAAATCTCTTGATGAGTGGATTCCGAGAACAAAACTGGGTAGATTAGTCAGAGAGGGACATATAACCAGTATTGATGAGATATTTCAACAAGCTTTGCCAATAAGAGAGGCTGAAATAATTGATATTCTATTGCCAAATCTCAGAGAGGAAGTAGTAGATATAAACCTTGTTCAGAAACAGACTGATGCTGGCGAGCTCTCAAAATTTAAGGTAACTGTTGTTGTTGGTAATGAAAATGGATACATTGGTATCGGAGAAGGGAAAGCAAGAGAAATTGGACCAGCAATAAGAATAGCTATACGGGATGCAAAAATGAATATAGTACCAGTTAGATTGGGATGTGGCAGCTGGGAGTGTGGTTGCGGTACACCACATTCTGTGCCGTTTAGAGTTGAAGGTAAAGCTGGAAGTGTTAGAGTCGTGTTATTTCCAGCACCACGAGGTACCGGTCTCGTAGCTGCTGACACAATAAAAGTAGTTCTAAGACTCGCTGGTGTAAAAGATGTAAGATCTTTTTCTAAGGGTCATACGAAGACTACCGTGAATTTCGTTAAGGCTACATATAATGCATTAAAAAATACATATAAAATTGTAGCTCCTTATGATTGGACACTATGAGGGATTTAAAATGAGTTCATCAGATAATAATAAAAGGTTACTTGCAGTTATACGTATTAGGGGAATCCCAAGCATAAATCCAGATGCTAGTCATACACTTGCACTATTAAGACTGCATAAAAGAAATCACTTAGTATTGGTTCATAACGTAAAAGATATTATAGGGATGCTTAGGAAAGCAAAAGATTACATAACATGGGGTGAGATATCTCTCGAAACTCTGGAGAAGCTTTTAAGGAAACGAGGGCGTATTATAGGTAATAAAAAATTAACCGACGAGTTTGTAAAAAGTAATACTAAATTTTCAGGTATTTCTGAGTTAGCTAAGGCTCTTTATAACTGTGAGATAAAGTTAACTGATATTCCTCAGATAAAACCCGTATTTAGATTAAATTCACCATCGGGTGGTTTTAAGAAATCAATTAAAAGGCCTTATGGTGATGGTGGAGAATTAGGATATCGTGGTGAGGATATAAATAAACTTATAGAAAGAATGATGTGATTGGTGATAACCTATGGTAGTTCATCGAAGAAAAAAGGTTAGAAAGATGAGAGGAAGCCGAACGCACGGCTATGGTAGAGTAGGGCAGCATAGAAAAAGTGGGCAAAGAGGTGGAAAAGGAAAAGCTGGAAGACATAAACACCTTTGGAGTTACGTTATTAAGTATGAACCAGATTATTTTGGCAAACATGGTTTTCATAGACCATTTGCTGTACAAAGAATGCCCCTCACAATCAATATAGGTGAACTTGATGAAATGGTAGACCTGTTGTTGGATAAAGGATATGCAGAGAAAGTAGGTGATGTAATAAAAATGGATTTAACAAAGCTTCATGTTGATAAACTACTTGGTAACGGAAAGGTTAGACATAAGTTTCATATAGTTGTTAATAATGCCACAGAAAAGGCAATTCAAAAAATAAAAGCTGCTGGAGGAAATATTGAAATATTAGAAAAAGAAAATTCTGAGGAGCAAGATCTTAATGAATAATTACTATATAATAAGTATAGACACAGATAATATCTTGTTTCTTTTAGATAACTTTACTATTACATTTTTGGATCATTTCAATGATGTGTCCCCTGTTATCGTTATTCGTTAACGGGTGGTATTATGGTTAGATTTATTGAGATATTTCAGCCTCTAATGCGTATAATGCCTGAAGTAAAGGCTCCAGATAGAAAAGTCTCTTTTCGAGAAAAACTTATCTGGACCTCTATAGCATTAATCCTTTTTCTAATTATGTCACAAACGCCTTTGTATGGAGTTCCACGTGGAGAATATGGTTACGATTTTCTATTTTATCTTAGAGCGATTTTGGCATCAACCAGAGGATCTCTTATGGAACTCGGAATAGGCCCCATTGTTACTGCTGGTTTGATAATGCAACTTTTAGTAGGTTCTCAAATTATAAAAATAGACTATGCAGATCCACAAGATAGGGCTTTATTTACTGGAAGTCAAAAAGTTCTAGCCGTGCTAATATCCCTTTTTCAATCAGCTGCTTATGTTATGAGCGGAGCTTTGGGAAGATTAGAGACTCAAAACGCGGTTTTGGTATTTCTTCAATTATTTTCTGCAAGCATAATAGTTATATTACTTGATGAGATGATTCAGAAAGGGTGGGGCTTAGGAAGTGGTGTAAGTTTATTTATAGCAGCCAATGTTTCAACTGCAATTCTTTGGGGAAGCCTTTCTCCCTTTCCAACCAGTAAAGAACAAGGTGATGGCCTATATAGAGGTGCATTAATTGCATTTGCACAAGTCATAATAGACGCGGCTCAAACAGGAAAATGGATTGAAAATCTGCAAAAAGCATTTTTCAGACCTGGTTACCTTCCAAGCATGACTGGATTACTTGCAACTATAGCTGTTTTCTTGCTAGTAGTTTATGTAGAGGCAGCTCGTGTCGAACTGCCCATAGTCCACGCAAGATATAGAGGTTTTCGTGGCAAATATCCAATAAAATTGCTTTATACATCCAATATACCAGTTATCTTAGTTCAAGCACTCTATGCAAATATTCTTTTCATTACACAACTTCTCTGGAATAGATTTCCTGATAACTTTTGGGTAACCAATGTACTAGGGAATTTCAAAGCCGAAGAAGGAGGAAGATTAATACCTACAGGAGGAATCATCTATTATCTTTCTCCCCCTCGAGGATTAACAGGAGTAAGTGAAGATCCAATAAGAGCTGTGATTTATGCAGTAATTTTCATCTTACTCAATGGATACTTCTCATTACTATGGGTAGAGGTATCTGGTATGACTCCAAGAGATCTTGCAAGACAATTAATTCAGGCACAAGTACAAATTCCAGGTTACAGAAGCTCTGAGAGGGTTCTCGAGACAATACTAAATAGATACATTCCGACTCTTGCACTATTTGGTGGATTTCTTGTAGGAATCCTTGCTGTTTTCGCTGATTTCTTAGGTGCTATTGGTAGTGGCATAGGTGTTCTATTAACGGTTGGTATAATTTATCAATACTATCAAATTCTTGCTCAAGAACAGTTGACTGAAATGCACCCTGCGCTAAGAGGGTTACTTGGTTTAGAGTAAAATTTTATTCATTTCCACGTTTCTTTACCATAATAATATTTTTATAATGTTGCATAAAGGATGTAAACGTAAATAGTTGACTCATGGCTCTTTCAGGTGATTATTATGCTTATTGTACCAGCCCAATTATTTGATTGGATACTAGATCCAATTTATAATATGCTTGAACCATATAAGTATCCTCCTGAATCCATGATATTTACAACGTTTATCGCTTTTGTGGTAGTGTTATTTGCAAGCCTAATAAATAAGAGACTTATTGACTTTGAAAAATTAAAACGTTATCGTAAAGAGCTGATGGAATACAATAAACTTAAGATGCAAGCATTACGTACAAATGACGAGAAATTGGCAGCTAAAGTCAAACGATTAAAACCTGCAATGGATAAAAAACAAGCTGAAATGATGTCTATGCAATTTAAGCCAATGATCGTCTACGCGATTCCTTTATTAGCGCTTTTTCAGATTCTCTCAAATTTCTATAGACATCCCGTTGCGTACATACCTGCTAATTTAGCACTCTATATACCCTATATCGGTAATCTTATAGGTCGACTTGTAACTAGTGGACAATATGAAGGATTATTTGGGTTGTGGTTTGCTAGTTATTACTTCTTAGCAGCTATAGTGTTTGGAGGTATTATTAATAAACTCCTTGGGATATCTTTACAATAACCCTCTATTATCTATCAATTAATATATTGGAGGTGTGTCAATGCCCGCACCAAGGTATAGATCTCGATCGTATAGAAGGAAAAAATTTCATTCACCGGGTGGTGAAACAAGAATACATTATGTTAGAATGAAAAATAATCCTCCTAGATGTGCTGTTTGTGGCAATCCTATAAGCGGAATAGGTAAACACTATACATTTGAATATATGCGTATGTCTCACTCTAAAAAAACTGTAAACCGACCATTTGGTGGTGTTTTGTGCCCTACATGTCTTCAAAGAATGATTAAAGCCGCAGTTAGGAGCGCTTATCTATGAAATCTAAGAAAGGTCCAGTAATTGCTATCTGTGGGGCTCATGGTGTTGGTAAAACAACGGTAGCCAAATTAGTTGCTCAAGAATTAAATTTGCGATACATTTCTGCTGGACAGATATTTAGGAGATTGGCAAAGGAATATAATATGGATCTTCAAAAATTCTCAAAGTTTGCAGAAGAGAACTTTAAAATTGATAGAGAAATAGACAATAAAATACTTGAAGAAGCAAAGAAGGGTGGTGTGGTGCTTGATGGTCGGATAACAGCTTGGATTGCTAAAGACTATACAGACCTAAAAGTACTTCTCATAGCCCCACTAGAAGTTAGAGTATCGAGGATTGCTAAGCGAGATGGAATATCTTTTGAAGAGGCATTGAAAGAGACGAGAGAAAGAGAGGATAGTGAAGTTAAACGTTATGAAGAATTATATAAGATAAATCCTGACGATTTTATGATTTTCGATTTAATTATTAATACTCTTAATTTTAACCAAGGATCATGCGTAAAATTAATAAAAGCTGCTGTTGAAGAAATCTTATCCTCCTCTTCCGGCGAATGAGACATCCGAGGCGACTTGGATGTTGACGGAGGAGTGAAGGAGGTAATAATTATGATATTTGATATAGGCCGGATTTGTGTAAAAACATTAGGACGAGAAGCTGGACGCAAATGCGTAATTGTAGATATTATTGACAAAAATTTTGTTTTAGTTACGGGACCTAAAGATATCTCAGGTGTTCGTCGTCGACGTGCAAATGTAAAGCATTTAGAACCAACACCAGAAAAAATTGAAATCAACCGAGGCGCCGGTGACGATGAAGTCAAAAAAGCGTTGGAGGCTGCAGGAAAGTTAGAATGGATGAGAGAAAAAGTAAAATTATCAGCTTCTATCTGAGGAATGAATATATAACTTAACTTTTACTTTTTATATTGTTAATTTGTAACAAGACCATAAAGCGTCTATGCAGTTGTTTCACTGAGGAAGTAAAGATGAATAAATATAAGTTACCATCTGATAAAGAGTATGTTCTCCTTGAGAAGGCACATGATATAACAAATCCTGAATATGGAAAACCTCCCGAAAAAAGAAGTGTCGATGAGCTCATACGGTTTGGTATAATAAATCTTGATAAACCAGCTGGGCCTACAAGTCATGAAGTTGTTGCTTGGGTGAAGCGAATTTTACATATAAATAAAGCAGGTCACTCTGGGACATTAGACCCTGGAGTTACGGGAGTTCTTCCAATAGCCCTAGAAGATGCTACTAAGGTCCTTCAAGCATTGTTAATTACTGGAAAGGAATACGTAGCTATATTACATTTACATAAAGAGGTTCCTGAAGATAAAATAAGAGAAGTCTTTAACCTTTTTGTAGGTCCTATTTATCAAAGACCACCTATTAGATCTTCTGTGAAACGTAGGTTGCGGGTTCGTCAAATTTATTATATAGATATCCTGGAAATAGATGGACGTGATGTTTTATTTAAAGTCGGTTGTCAAGCAGGAACGTATATACGAAAATTATGCTATGACATTGGGCTAATTTTAGGTGTCGGTGCACATATGAAAGAGCTTCGTAGAACTAGAACTGGGCCGTTTAAAGAAGATGAAACATTAGTAACATTGCATGATGTTGCTGACGCGTATACTTTATGGAAAGAAGAAGGTAATGAGGCTTTAATTAGAAAGGTTGTCATGCCTGTAGAAAAAGCTGTGGAGCATCTTCCTAAAATAATTATTCGTGATTCTGCCGTTGATGCTATATGTCACGGTGCAAATCTAGCGGCACCTGGAGTATTAAAGGTTTCTACAGGTATAAGTCCTGATACACTTGTTGCAATTTTCACCTTAAAAGGAGAATTAGTCGCATTAGCAAAAGCTAAGATGAGCACCAGAGAGATTCTCAAGGCAAATCATGGAATAGTTGCTGATACAGAACGTGTTATAATGCTTCCTGGTACCTATCCTCCATGGTATGAGTTCAAAAAAAGCTAAATGACCACCCGTTATACTAGAACAAAAGATTTTATAATATTTGTTACATATTCGATTTAGAGTTTATATGCCGCGGTGGCCGAGTGGTTAAGGCGCGAGACTGGAGATCTCGTTCCGCATTGCGCGGAGCGCCGGTTCGAATCCGGCCCGCGGCGTCATATTATTATACTTATTGAAGAGAAGATTTAAGATAAATTGTTTTTAGTAGTTATTGCTTTTAGTGATTCTCTGTTAAATTTAAATTTGAGAAGTAAAAATGAAAATGGGGTTGAGTACTCCATAAACTTTAAATAATGTCTATTCAAATTTTCCCAAAGTATCCACCATGATAGTGGTCTTGCGCCGTGGAGGTGCATTATTTGCAACAAGTTGAGTATAGGCATATTGTGCGTATTGCAGGAACTGATGTTGATGGTTCATTAAAGTTAGTGTATGGTCTAAAAAAGATAAAGGGTGTAGGCATTCGTTTCGCACAAGCAGTTGTTAATATATTAGGCTTAGATCCTAATATGCGTATTGGATATCTTGACGAGGAAACTGTTAAAAAGATCGAAGATGTGTTATCAAAACCTTTAGATTATGGTATTCCATCATGGTTTCTTAATAGACAAAAAGATATTGAAACTGGGAAGGATATGCATCTTCTTGGATCGGATTTAGTTTTAGCTATGAAACTAGATATTCAACGTATGAAAAGAATAAAGTGCTGGAAGGGCGTACGACATGCTCTTGGACTAAAAGTTCGTGGTCAGAAAACACGAACTACAGGACGTACTGGAAGAACTGTTGGTGTTGTAAGAAGAAAACGTAAGTAAGGTGATATTTATGGGAGATCCTAAAAAGCCAAAGAAAAAATATATAACTCCAGGACATCCTTGGCAAAAAGCTAGGTTAATGGAAGAAATACATTTAGTTGGATCTTATGGCTTAAGAAACAAACGTGAATTATGGCGCCATCAAGCTCAACTTGCTAAATTTAGAAGAATTGCGAAGCAGTTATTGGGAATGCCAGCAGAGAGACGTGAGAAAATAGAAAAAGAACTTCTTGGAAAATTGTATAGATTAGGTATCGTTGACGAAAATGCTACTATTGATACTGTTTTAGGACTAACAGTAGAGGATATCTTAGAGAGACGCTTACAGACATTAGTTTATAAGCTTGGGATGGCAAAAACGCCACATCAAGCTAGACAATTTATAATACATGGTCATATACAAGTTGATGGACAAATAGTTAGGTCTCCTAGTTTCCTTGTGCCAAGAGGTTACGAAGATAAAATAACATTTGCTTCTACATCTCCATTTGCAGATCCAGATCATCCAATAAGAAAGATGATAAAAGAAGCTATTAAAGGAGAATCTATAGGGGCTGAGTGATATGAGTAGTTCAAAACAGTCTCAAAAGTTAAAATGGGGGATAGCACATATTTATAGTTCTTATAATAACACTATAGTCCATATTACGGACCTTAGCGGTGCAGAAACTTTCGCTAGATATTCTGGAGGTATGATTGTAAAGGCTGATAGAGAAGAATCATCGCCGTATGCTGCAATGCAAGCAGCTTATCGTGCGGCAAAAGATGCTATGGAACGAGGAATTAATGCCATACATATAAAAGTTCGAGCTCCTGGTGGTCATGGTCCTAAAACTCCAGGACCTGGTGCGCAAGCAGCTATTCGTGCGTTAGCTAGAGCCGGACTTATTATCGGACGGATAGAAGATGTGACTCCTATACCTCATGACACTACTAGACGTCCTGGCGGTCGTAGAGGAAGAAGAGTGTAACTAATTTATAAACTGGTTGTGGTGTTACGAATGGATATACGTATTATCGAAAAAACGAAGAATACTATGAGATTCATATTATCCGATGTTGATGTAGCTGTTGCGAATAGTTTACGCAGGGCTATATTATCTGAAGTGCCTACATTCGCCATAGATGATGTAGTTATTATTGAGAACACATCAGTATTATTTGACGAAATAATTGCTCATCGGTTAGGCCTGATTCCTTTAACTACAGATTTGGATACGTATTCCTACTCAGAGGAGTGTGAAACTGAAGATCCTGAAGTGCTATCAAAGTGTCAAGTTACTTTAACTTTAGAAAAAGAGGCCATTGACGATTATGTTATGGTTTATTCTGGTGATTTGATATCTGAAGATCCAAACGTGAGACCTGTTTATGACGATATTCCAATCGTTAAATTGGCCCCAAAACAAAGATTAGTTTTAGAGGCTTATGCACGTCTTGGTATAGGTAGAATTCATGCCAAATGGCAGCCAGTTTCTACAGTTTCATATAAGTATATGCCCCTATTGAATGTCAATTATGAAAAATGTAATTTCTGTGGAAAATGTGTAGAGGTATGTCCCAAAAATATATTGGATATTAAAGATAATGCATTGGTGATTACTGATATTCTTGAGTGCACCCTATGTATGTCATGCCAGGAAGTATGTCCTGAAAATGCAATCAGTGTGGAATGGGATGATAAAACGTTTATTTTCAGTTTAGAATCAACAGGAGCTTTGCCTGTTGAGAAAATACCAGATTTAGCAGCTGAGGCTATTATTAAACAATGTGAAAACCTACTTTCTCAAATTAGAGAAATTAAAGCCGTAAAAGAGGCAGATTCTGGAGGTTCTTAGAATGGTCAAAGTAACAGGTCCAACTGATCCAAATGTTAGATTGCTTATTACCAGATTAAGGAAAGCTAGTATAGAGCACGGGGCTGAAATTTGGCGAACGGTATCAAAAATTTTATTGAGACCTAGACGTATTAGGCCTGAGGTTAACATTAGTAAAATTAATAGATACACGAAGAAAGGAGACATTGTGCTTGTACCAGGGAAGGTTCTTGGCTCGGGTGAGCTCGACCATCCAGTAACGGTTGCTGCCTTATCATTCTCTGAGAGGGCAAAAGAAAAAATCCTAAATGCTAAGGGAAAAGTTTTAACGATTGATGAACTTATTGCATTAAATCCTAAAGGGAAAAATGTAATCTTGATGAGGTGATACGATGAGTGAAGAAAAAAAGCCAAAATTTTTAATCATTGATGCTAGTAATAGTATTCTAGGAAGACTTGCCAGTCACATAGCTAAATTATTATTATCAGGACAGAAAGTTGTGGTTGTCAATGCTGAAAAAGCAGTAATCTCTGGAAACCGACGACATATAGTGGAAGAATATAAACATCGATTAGAACGAAGAACATTAACTGCTCCGTGGAAGGGGCCATTTCAGCCAAGACGGCCTGACTTTATATTCAAAAGAACAGTTAGAGGTATGTTGCCTTATGACAAACCAAAGGGGCGAGAAGCATATAAACGCTTAAGAGTATACATAGGAGTTCCTAAGGATTATGAAAACGTGGAATTTATAAGATTTGAAGATACAGATGTCAAAAATTTAAAAGGGCCTTATATATACTTATATGATCTAAGTTCGGAATTAGGCTTTTACATAGAAAAATAAGGTGGTTGATGTGAAGAAAAAAGTAATTGTTCAAAGTGGAAAGAGAAAAACAGCAATTGCTAGAGCTGTAATCCGACCGGGTAAAGGTAGAGTGAGAATAAATAAAAAACCTCTGGAGATTATAGAACCTGAGGTAGTTCGCTTGAAGATTATGGAACCTCTATTACTTGCACCTAAAGAGCTTGTTAATAGTGTTGATATTGAAGTATCAGTACGTGGTGGTGGATTTATGGGACAGGCAGAAGCTGCTAGAATTGCGGTTGCCAGAGCCTTGGTTGCTTGGTCCGATTCTGTTGAATTAAAACAAAAATATATTGAATATGATAGAACAATGCTTGTTGGCGATCCGAGACGTACCGAGCCCAAGAAATTTGGAGGTCCAGGACCAAGGAGAAGAAGGCAGAAAAGTTATCGTTAGCTGGTGATATTATGATAATTCCAATTAGATGTTTTACATGTGGAAAGGTTATCGGTCATTTATGGGAAAAATATGCAAAGAGAGTAGCTGCCGGTGAGCCACCTGGAAAGGTTCTAGATGATTTAGGCATTAAAAGATATTGCTGTAGGAGAATGTTTCTTACTCATGTTGATTTAATAGATGAAATTCTTAAATTTAGCGTGGTTTCTGGGGAAGAAACATGAGGTGTGAAAAGTGTCGGAGGAGAAACAATTATTAATCGGTATGGACAGTTATTTGGCTGCTGGTGTTCACATAGGGACTCAAATAAAAACTAAGATGATGGAACCATTTATATTTCGTGTTAGAAACAATGGATTATTCGATCTTGACGTCAGAAAAACTGACGAAAGAATACGTATAGCTGCTAAGTTTTTAGCTAGATTTGAACCCAATAAAATACTTGTTGTTAGCCAAAGGCAATATGGTAGAAAGCCAGTCCTTATGTTTGCTAAAGTTACTGGAGCATACCCTATAGTTGGACGATTTGTTCCAGGAACGCTTACAAATCCTATGTTTAAGGGCTATATAGAGCCCGATGTGGTTCTTTTAACAGATCCTAAAACAGATGCTCAAGCTTTAAAAGAAGCCGCTGAAACTAGAATACCTGTAGTAGCACTTTGTGATACAGATAACGTAGTTTCTGGTGTTGATTTAATAATCCCTACAAATAACAAAGGAAGACGAGCACTAGCCTTAGTTTATTGGTTACTTGCCAGACAAGTTTTACGAGAGCGAGGCGATATAGGTCCTGAAGAAGACATTCCTTATTCTGTTGATGACTTTGAAACCAAATTAAAGAGAGATTAATGATATTATTTTTCAATAATAATGATATTATATTATTTCTTTTATCACTAAGATATAATTAAAAATAATTTAAATAATATTCAACTACAGCTATTACTTCCTATTTAATCGTTTTCATTATTATCTCTACATATTTTTTGCTGAATAAAATACATTAGATGAGGTTTGGCCGTATGAAGGTAGTAGCTTCAGCGCCTGCTAAGGTAATTCTTTTTGGAGAACATAGTGTTGTTTATGGATATCCAGCAATTGCTACTGCTATAAATTTGAGAGCTCATGTTACTGCGGCATTCAATGAGTCAAAAAATCTTGAGGTAATTTCAAAAAATTATAATGTCAAAGAATCCATTCCAATAGAGAAACTACTTGATCTGGAAAGGATGAATCTTAAATTTCTCTCAATATACACCGCAATTAAAAAGACTATCGAAGAATTATCTCTCTCTTTAGAAAATGGAATCTCTATAATAATCAATTCTGAAATACCCCCTAGTGCTGGATTAGGGTCGTCAGCTGCTGTAAGTGTAGCCACAGTCTATGCATTATCCCACTTATTTGATAAAGATATATCACTTGAAAAAGTATCAGCGATTGCGTATGAGGCAGAAAAGGTAGTTCATGGTACCCCCTCTGGAATTGATAATACAATTTCAACCTTTGGCGGAATGATTTATTATAGAAAAGGTTCTTCTCTTAAAAGAATAGTTTCTGACATAGAAATCCCTCTTGTAATTGGAAATACGGGAATACCAAGGAGTACTAAAAATCTTGTAATGAAAGTTCGAGCTCTTCGTGAAAAATACCCTGAACTGATAGATTCTATCTTTGAAGCCATGGGGCGAATTGCTGATCTTGCACTTGACAGGATAGCTAATAAAGATATTCTAGGCGTAGGGCAACTTATGATCATAAACCAAGGTCTCTTAGAAAGCCTAGGTGTATCGCATGTCAAATTATCTTTATTTATACATGAGGCCTTAGCTAGTGGTGCTTTGGGTGCTAAACTCACTGGTGCTGGGGGTGGTGGCTGTATGATTGCTATTGTTGAAAAGGAGTATCAAGAACAAGTGGCCAATGCTATACGTAACGTCGGTGGTGAGCCTATTATTACATCAACATCAAATCTTGGTGTCTCTGTGAGTAAATTAGATGAATAGCTTGGTGGTTTTATGAAAAAAGAGAATATAGTATTAATTAAATTTGGAGGTAGCATACTCTCAGATAAGAGTAAACCATTTTCATTAAGAGTTGAAGTGCTAAAACGTCTGATAGAGGAGTTGATTTATTTTCATGGAAAAATGATTATAATTCACGGTGGGGGCTCTTTCGGACATCCAGTTGCAAACGCTTTTAATTACAAAAGTAATAGAAGATTCATTGACCCTCAGGGAATAGCACATATTCATTATGCAATGCGTGTTTTTAACAATATCATTGTGAAGCTATTACTCAACAAAGGGCTAAATGCAATATCTTTTGAACCAATGTCATATTTATGTTTAGAGAATAGCAAAATAAAGAATGCTTTTCTTGAAGGTATAAGGTTATCTTTAAAACTAGGTTTAATTCCAGTAACTTTTGGAGATATAGCCTTGGATGAAGAGTTGGGTTCGGCTATTATTTCGGGGGATACACTATTAAAGTTACTTGCAATAGAAATGAAGGTGAATAAGTTAGTTGTGTGTACAGATGTTGATGGTGTTTTTATTAAGGAGAATGGTAATAAAAAACTTGTTAGGGAAATAAATAGTAGCAATATAAAATCCATTTTGGAGCTATTAAAAAACGAGAAGCAAGTTACTGATAACAACAAAATCGATGTGACTGGTGGTATGTATTATAAGATCACAGAATTATGGGAAGTTGCTAAAAAAGGGATACCAGTTATTATAATTAACGGTTTGGTACCTAACAGATTGAAGAATATCTTATTAAAAAAATCAAATGAAACACAAACTATAATAAAACCATGAGAGAAAATGTGTGAGGAATAGCTAAGAGGGGCATCTTATGAGTAAAAATAATGAATTAACCACAGAAAGAAGAAAAATCGAACATATCGAAATTTGTTTAACTAATAAAGTGGAATCTTATACGTCTACGTGGTTTGAATATGTTAGATTTGTTCATAATCCCCTTCCAGAGATAAATATAGATGAAATTGATGTTTCTACTTCCTTTCTTGGAAGAAAGATATCGTTGCCACTAATGATCTCCGGAATGACTGGTGGTTCTCAGATTTCTAAGAAGATAAATAAAATGCTTGCTGAAGTTGCTGAACAAAAGCAAATACCAATAGGCGTTGGAAGTCAGCGTGCTGGAATTGAAAATCCCAAGCTTATTGAGACCTACCGTATTGTTAGAGATGTTGCGCCTACTACAATAGTCATAGGTAATATAGGCGCGCCTCAAATTTCCTCAGAATATGATATCTCAAAGATAATTAAAGCTATAGAAATGATAGATGCTGATGCATTAGCTATACATCTGAATGCTTTACAAGAAGCAATTCAGCCGGAGGGTAACGCTAAATATAAAGGTGTCATAGAGAATATTGGTAAGATACAATCCGAGCTAGATATTCCTATAATTGTAAAAGAAACTGGAGCGGGCCTTACTAGGAATGCTGTTAAGATTCTAAAAGAGAATTGTGGAATTAAAATATTTGATGTAAGCGGGATTGGTGGAACGAGTTTTTCGGCGGTTGAAGTACACCGAGCGATTAGAATTAAAGATGAACATAAAGAAAAATTAGGTAAGCTTTTCTGGGACTGGGGGGTCCCAACAGCGGCAGCACTTGTAGATTTGTATACCTTCTCTGATGAGATTACAATTATAGCATCAGGTGGTATTCGTACAGGTATTGATATATGTAAATCTTTATCTCTTGGCGCCCGCATCGCTGGAATGGCACTTCCTTTTTTGAAGGTTATTCACGGATCTGGAGTTGAAGGTGCTATGAAATTTATTGATTTCATAGAGGACCAAATAAAAATATGTATGTTTTTGATTGGGGCGTCATCTGTTGAAAAGATAAGAAAAGCTAGCATATTCATATATGGTCCTCTTGCTGAATGGGTCAAGTGTAGATATGGTTTTAGTGAAGGTACTAAGTTATTATCGTATTTTATGAATAGATCATTAGATGCTTAATCAAGAAAAACCAATTAAAGTAAGCTTGCGTTCTGGTTAGTGTTTTAAATTTTGTTTTAAGAAAGTTTTTATATTATACATGAATATCGTTTAATACACGTGATGAATGATGAGGTAAAAACCGAAGGAGGTTAAGTCTATGCCTAAACCTTTCTATGTTAAGTTTGATGTTCCTAAGGAGCTTGTTGCAAGGGCTCTTGAAGCTTTATCTCTAGCTAGAGATACAGGAAAAATAAAACGAGGGACGAATGAAACTACAAAAGCAGTGGAACGAGGACTTGCAAAATTAGTCTACATAGCTGAGGATGTTGAACCACCTGAAATTGTGGCGCACTTGCCACTACTTTGTGAGGAAAAAAAGGTTCCATATATTTATGTCCCTAGTAAAAAGCAACTCGGAGAAACTTGTGGAATAGAAGTTGCAGCAGCATCTGCAGCAATTATAGACCCCGGAAGAGCAGAGGCTCTGGTAAAAGAAATCTCAGAAAAATTAGCCGCACTTAAATAGAAAATAAAAAAGTAAATTATTAGGGAAAGCAATATCTTATCTATTATTATTTTTATTTTGTCAGCAAAAAACTTATAAAGTTGGCTCATGAGATTCGTGTAGGTGATTAAAATGAGTTCAAGTGACGATGCAACTCCTGCTGAAGTTGTACAAATAATTGGCAGAACAGGTATGACAGGAGAATTGACTCAAGTGAGAGTTAGAATATTAGAAGGAAGAGATAAAGGTAGAGTGATTACGAGAAACGTAAAAGGACCTGTTAGACTGGGTGATATTCTAATGCTACGTGACACTGAGCATGAAGCTCAAAGAATCTCTAGAAGATAGTGGGGTGTAAATAATGAGGAAATACAGATGTAGTTTTTGCAACAAAGAAATCGAACCAGGAACAGGTATTATTTATGTTAGGCTAGATGGAACAAAACTTTACTTTTGTTCATCTAAGTGCAGGAAAAATATGCTTAAGCTAAAGAGAGACCCTCGGAAGCTAAAGTGGACAGGATTTTACGTAAAAAGTATTAGAAAAAGAAGTTAATAAAAATTCATTTTGAAGTTCTTGAAAGATCTACATTCGCCAAAACAAAATCTACAAAGTTCCTAATAACCTCTTTCTCATATGGTATATTATTTTCCCTAAGCTCGCTTATTATTATTTTTTCAAGACTTAGTATCGCGTCTTTTCTCTCAATATCATCATTACAATATTTTTTACAAATCTCTCTCATCTCGTATGTTTTTGTTTTGGGGGGATTTTTACTCAGCCACTTTTTTAGATACATTCCTAAGTCATCGGATGCTGTTCTTTCGTCGAAAATTAGGTCGAAATTATTTTTCCATAATTTAATTTCACGTTTTGCAGAATCTGCAGAGTCTGATGCATGAGCTATATTTACACCACCCCATATTCCAAACTTTCCTCTGATAGTATCTGGATCTGCCTTGTGTGCTAATGTATTTCCAAGTAGCTCCCTAGTTTCTTTTATTACGTTCTCTCCTTCAAAAATAACAACAACCACATTATATATAGTTAAAAAATTCACCAGCCAATTATAAAAGAACTTTCCACGATGCTCCGCATAATGTACTTCTGAGAAGTCATGTGGTACTCTTACCTCCTTAAAAGCAACAGGTTTAAAATGTCTAACAAGAATATCTAAAGTAAGCGCACCAACATGCCTTCTTATGGTTGCATCAGGTTTCAAAATAAATAGTGTTTGTTCCATGTGGATCACCTATTCTTGGCAAAATATTCTTAAGCGGTAGGTAGATTAATATTTCGATTTACATAAGAATGTTTAATTTATAATTCTTACTTATTTATTCAGAAAAATCTAGAAAAGGCGATGATAATGACTCAAAAATCAGCTAATAAAGATGCATACAAAAGATCCCCAATTGTAACAGTACTTGGGCATATTGATGTAGGAAAAACAAGCTTACTTGATAAGATTAGAGGTACAGCAGTTCAGAAAAAAGAAGCTGGAGGTATTACGCAGCATATAGGTGCAAGTTTTTTCCCTATAGATACGATAAAATCTATTTGTGGCGACCTACTTAATCTTCTGAAAGTTGAATTAACATTACCAGGTCTACTAATAATAGATACCCCTGGCCATGAAGTCTTTGTAAATCTTAGAAAACGAGGAGGAAGCGTTAGCGATATTGCTATTCTCGTTGTCGACATAACAAAAGGATTCCAAGCCCAAACTTATGAAGTTATAAATATTCTTAAATCAAGAAAAATTCCTTTCATTGTTGCTGCAAATAAATTAGATAGAATACCTGGTTGGCAAAAGAATCCCGATAAACCTTTTATATTTTCGTTAAAAGAGCAACCAGCCGATGTTAAAAAGTTACTTGATAACTATTTATATAATCTGATTGGTGAGTTCTCTCAAGAGGGATTCAGAGCCGACAGGTATGATAAAATAAGAGATTTTACGAGAACCGTTGCAATAATACCAACAAGTGCTGTTACAGGAGAGGGCATACCTGATTTACTAATGGTGTTAGTTGGACTTACTCAGCAATATATGGCCAAAAGGTTACTCACGAAGAAAGGACCAGGTGCAGGAGTAGTATTAGAAGTTAAGGATGAAATAGGGTTGGGACGAACAATAGATGTTATACTTTATGATGGTGTTCTAAGAAAGAATGATATAATAGTCGTTGGTGGCTTAGAAAGGCCCATTGTAACAAAAATACGTTCTCTACTAGTCCCTAAGCCCTTAGATGAGATTAGAGCTCCACGTGATAAGTTTACTGCGATTAACGAAATACATGCTGCCGCAGGTGTTAAAATAGCGGCTCCTAATCTTGATGGGGCCATTGCTGGTGCACCGATAAAGGCTGTTTGGGATAAATCAAATCTTGATAATGTTCTTGATGAGATAATTCAAGAAGTCCAAAAAATTAGAATACATACTGATAAGGAAGGGGTTATCGTAAAAGCTGATACCCTTGGCACACTAGAAGCCATAATTGAATATCTTAGGAGATTTAAAGTGCCGATTCGAGTAGCTGACGTTGGTGATGTTTCCAAAAGGGACATTATTGAGGCCTATGCAGTAAAGGAGAAGAATCCATATTATGGGGTAGTTTTGGCATTTAATGTAAAAACTCTTCCAGATGCTGAAGAAAAAGCAAAAGAGTTAAATGTAAAAATCTTCTGGAGTGATATTATTTATAAGTTATTTGAGGATTATGATAGGTGGGTTAAAGAGCAAAAGGAAATGGAAATTAAAAGAAAATTAGGTGCTGTCATAAGGCCTGGCAAAATAAAAATTTTACCTGGATATGTTTTTCGAAGTAGCAAACCCGCAATTGTTGGTGTTGAAGTTCTAGGCGGAATTATCAAGCCAAAATGTACTTTAATTGATAAAAACGGAGAGACCATCGGGATGATCCTGCAAATTCAAGATAAAGGTAAAAATATAAGCGAAGCGAGAAAAGGTCAAGCTGTTGCGATTTCGATAAAGGGTGCAGTAGTAGGGAGAGATTTTGACGAAGGTGACGAATTATATATTATGGTTCCAAGGGGGCATGTTGCGATTCTTAAAAGAGACTTAAAGGAAGAAATAAGTCCAGATGAGCATGAAGTTTTAAATGAACTCATTGAAATATATAAAAAGAAACGAGCTGTATAATTTAATTTTTAATAATTGAAACAAAAAGTTTTTGAATATTGAAATAAAAATCCACAGAGAATTAAAAGAGGTGCATAGAATGCCTGAATTTAAAGTGGTTATATCTGATCCAAAAACTGGTAAAAGCAGGCAGATAGAGGTTAAAGATGAAAAAGCTAGGGCATTAATCGATAAAAAAATAGGTGACATAATAGACGGTGAGCTCATTGGTGTGAGTGGAGTAAAACTTCAAATAACTGGTGGTAGTGATATTGCGGGTTTTCCAATGAGAGCCGATATTGAGGGGCCTATTAAAAAATATATTTTGCTAAGCGGTGGTGTAGGCTTTCGACCACGAAGGAAAGGCGAACGTAGAAGGAAATTAGTTCGTGGGAATACTATTAGCGAGGATATAGTTCAAATTAATATGAAGATAATATATCCTGAAAAGCCAAAGCGTGTTAAAAAGAAGAAGGTAGAGGAAGAAAAAGAAAAGACTGAGATTGTTGAGAAAGAACAATCTGTAAAGGAAGCAACTACACCTGAACAATAAATTAAGTTATTGTTAAGAATTGTTAAGAGAAAATAATAAATTAATTATTTTAGGAAATTATTGAGCATAATATTAAGAATAATAAGATAATTAAGTCACATAATATTTTATTATTATCCTAGTAATTTCGGATGTGATATTAAATGTCAAAAAAAAGAAAGAGCAGAGCAGTTAAAAAAAATAAATCTCTAGGGGAAGAAGAGGAAAAGATACCCCGCCAAGCACAAATAAACATTGGAACTATTGGGCATGTAGACCACGGTAAAACAACACTAGTTCAAGCAATAAGTGGTGTCTGGACAGATCGTCATTCTGAAGAAATAAAGAGAGGTATCAGTATAAAATTGGGCTATGCTGATGCGATTTTAAGAAAATGTCCTACTTGCCCAGAACCACAATGTTACACGACTGAAACAGTATGCCCCCACTGTGGTTCTAAAACTGAGTTTATTCGTAGGATATCATTCGTTGATTCACCAGGTCATGAAGCTCTGTTAGCTACTATGCTTTCTGGATCAGCTTTAATGGATGCAGCAATATTGGTAGTTGCTGCTAATGAGCCATGCCCTCAACCACAAACTAGAGAGCATTTTGAAGCTTTAATGATTTCTGGAGTTAAAAATCTAATTGTTGCTCAGAATAAGATAGAGCTCGTCTCCGAAGAAGAAGCTATTGAAAATTATAATCAGATTAAAAATTTACTTAAGGGGACTCCTGCTGAAAATGCTCCCATAATTCCAATATCTGCTATTTTTAAGATAAATGTCGATGTAATAATAGAGGCCATATACAAACATTTTCCACTGCCGAAACGAGATTTGAGCAAACCTCCAAGGATGTATATTGCACGATCTTTTGATGTAAATAAACCTGGAACGCCTCCAGAAAATCTAGTAGGTGGTGTAGTAGGTGGGTCACTAATTCAAGGATTGCTGAGAGTTGGGGATGAAATAGAAATAGCCCCTGGGATAAAACGCACTCATATGGGGAAAATAATATATGAACCCTTATATACTGAGGTCGTTTCATTAAGGACAAGTTTAGGAGATGATCTAATGGAGGCTAAACCAGGTGGCTTAATTGGAGTTGGGACGTTATTAGACCCGTCTTTAACCAAAGCTGATGCCTTAGTTGGGAATGTATTAGGAAAGCCTGGAACACTTCCACCAGTTAGGTATTCATTAAACATAGAGTTGCACTTCATTGAACGACATTTAGCAAGTATGACTTCACGTATTGAAACTATTAAAAGGATAACAAAAAATGAAATATTACTAATAAATGCTGGAACAGCTGCGACTTTGGGCGTAATTACTGATATTAAAGGAGAAGAAATATCAATAAGCCTAAGGAAGCCTATATGTATCGAGGAGGACAGTAGAATCGCGATAAGTAAGAAAATCAGTGGTCGGTGGCGTTTAGTTGGATATGGTATTATCAAGGGATAAAAACAAACGCAATCTTTGTATAATTTTAGATACAAATTTTCTTTTTGTGCCATATTTATTTAAGATTGATATCTTGGATGAGTTTTATAATATAATTAATACCTCTTTTGAAATTTTGATACTTAAAGATAGTATAGAAGAGCTGAAGCGGAAGCTGATGAATATTAAAAGTGAAAAACAGAGAAAAGAGATAGAGATGGCTCTTGAATATGCAAAAAATTTTAAAGTAATAGATGTTGATTTTAACAAAAGTCTTTCTGTGGACGATAAAATTGTAGAATTTGCCCTATTAAATAACTGTATTGTTGCTACTAATGATAAAGAACTAAGAAAAAAACTAAAAAGGTTGGGCATCCCAATAATTTGTGTTCGTGGAAAAAAGTACTTGACAATTTATGGATATTATTAAAATACTTATGTTTAAGAGGGTGTTGTGAAATGTTCGAGCTTGTAACAATAGAAGATATAATCCGTATACCTCCTTCCCTTTTTGACCGTGATTTGGAAGAAGCTGCTTTAGAAGTTTTAAGAAACGAGTATGAGGGGATCACAGATCCTGATTTAGGGAAAGTAATATCTGTAGTGGATATACTTGACGTGGGCATAGGAAAGTTAATACCAGGTGATGGAGCATCTTACCATTCTGTTAAGTTTACTGTTGTTGCTTTTAAACCAAAGGTTAATGAGATTGTTGAAGGTATCGTAGTAGAGGTTGTTGATTTTGGGATTTTTGTAAGAGTTGGACCTATTGATGGATTATGCCATATTAGCCAAGTTGCTGACGATTTTTTCTCTTACGATTCGAAAAATGCTGTATTAATTGGTAAAACAAAGGGCTATAAAATTCAAGTGGATGACGTTGTAAGGGCGAGAATAGTGGCTGTATCAATGAGTGGACCTGATAAAACGGGAAAGTTTGCTCTTTCAATGCGACATCCATATCTGGGAAAGTTAGAATGGATTCAAGCTCAAATACAGCAAGAACTTCAAAGCGAGGAATCTAAGAAAAAAGCTACCAAAAAAGAAGGTGAGTGACATGCCATTACGTGCATGTAGAAGATGTCATGCATTGACGACTGGAAGTAGGTGCCCCATTTGTAAATCGACGGACTTAACAACTGATTTTTCGGGGATTGTAATAATTAATAATCCAGAGAACTCTATTATTGCCAAAAAATTGAATATCAAACAACCTGGAATGTATGCTCTTAAGGTGCGATGACTAAATGAGAGTTTGGAAATTACCAAGTAATCTAATTGAACAATTAAGAAAACCCTTAGGAACATTATTTAAGGGCAATCCAGAGAAAGTATGGTCTCAAATAATCGATAAATATGACATAAAGAAGGTACCCAAGATTACTACGGTTGGTGATGTGGTATCTTATAATTTTTCTAGGTTTGTTAAAAGAATTCCCGATTTGATGATAATTGATAAAAAATCAATTAGACGTGAAATAAAGAATCCTCATTATCATAAATTTTTAACTTCGATACAATCAAACTTCAATCTCATACTTCACGCATATAATCCTAGAAGCACTTTAACTGAAAGCACTTTGGACTCTATAAAGCTTGCTTATTCGAATGGGAAAACAATTTTATTTATCAATGGAGAGGAAGATTTATGTACTATACCTTCAGTATTATTTTCGCCAATTGGTAGTCTTGTATTCTATGGTCAACCGCGCCAAGGCGTTGTAGCCATTTTAGTTGATGAAAAGAAGAAAGAAGAGTTTAAGAAAATATTCAATGCTATGGAGGAGGTTACGCATGGAGCTTGAAGTTCTCGAAAAGAAAGAAAATAAGTTGCTTGATAGGTATGAAGTATACTTCATAGTAAGATATCCTGCTGCACCTACACCATCAAGGATCGATGTTAAGAAAAAACTTGCTGCCTTGTTGGACTCCAGCGAAGATTTAATAGTAATACATTATCTCAAACCAAGAGCTGGTAAGCATGAATGCACTGGTCGCGCTCACATATATGCCGACCGAAAAAGATTGGAGGAGATAGAACCCAAATATTTAATTGAGAGAGATCTCAGAAAAGTAAAAGCGGAGAAGGAGGTAGCTAAGTAGTGTCGGTGCACAAATATTATAAAATAGAGGATGGTAAACTTATCCGACTAAAGAAAAAGTGCCCAAGATGCGGGTCATTTATGGCTGATCATAGTAACAGATGGGCATGTGGTAAATGTGGCTATACAATATTTAAGAAAAGTGAATAACTATTCCTCCTGTTTTCTCCTATCTTTAACTTTAATAAAATACATATAGAGTTCCAAATATTATTATTTATAGCATAATCTATTTTTCTATAATTTTGTTTTACAGTTTTATATTCAAAAATCAATAATTTTTTTGATAATACTAACTTATATAAAAAAAGTCATCACAACCTTTATGTAGATATTTTTAGTTTTCTATGAACAGCACTACTCTAAGGTGATTATAGATGAAGGTTAGAGTCGATAAAGAATCATGCATTGGATGTGGAGTCTGCGTTTCTGTATGCGATGCAGTGTTTGAACTTGGTGATGACGGTAAGAGTAAAATAGTAGCAGAGTATGTTGAAAAAGACGATGACACAGAGAGCGTTGGAACAGTTCCTGATGATATAGAGTGCGTTAAAGATGCTGTAGAACAGTGTCCTACCGGATCAATATCAACTGAGTAAAGATGCGTGAACTCAAAAAACTTTAATTCTCTTAAATATTCGCTTCTTCCCTTTTATTTTCTAATTTTTTAGCCAACCTATATTTTTAAAAGAGCATTTTTAGATATTTTCTTGATCAAACTATTGGATGGAGATCCGAGTGACTATTTGTCTAGGTATAGAAGGAACAGCTCATACATTTGGTGTAGGTATTGTGGATGATGAAGGAACAATATATTCCAATGAAAAACATATGTATATTCCAGAGAGTGGAGGTATTCATCCTAGAGAGGCAGCTCAACATCATTCTGAATATGCACATATAATTTTACGTAAGGCTCTCGACACGAGCAAACTCACTATGGATGACATAGATGTAGTTGCCTTCTCGAGAGGTCCTGGTCTAGGACCTTGTTTAAGGGTGACAGCAACAGTTGCCAGAGTCCTTGCATTAAAGTACAATAAACCCTTAATTGGGGTAAATCATTGTGTTGCTCATATTGAGATTGGTAGATTGATCTCTGGGTTTATTGACCCTTTGACTCTTTATGTATCTGGTGGAAACACTATAGTCTCTGCATACGTCAATAAAAGATACCGTGTTTTTGGTGAAACTTTAGATATTCCTATTGGAAATCTTCTTGATGTTTTTGCTAGAGAGGCAGGTTTAGGAAACCCGGGAGGACCTATAATTGAGAAGCTAGCTATGAGGGGAAATCAATATATTCCTCTACCATATACTGTAAAAGGTTCTGATTTATCATTTTCTGGATTGTTGACAGCTGTGCTCACTAGACTGAGAGAAGGTAAATACAAAATTGAAGATCTGGCATATAGTTTACAAGAAACGGCATTTGCAATGCTAACAGAAGTAACAGAAAGAGCTTTGGCACATACCATGAAAAAAGAATTGTTGTTGACGGGAGGTGTAGCCGCTAATAAAAGATTACAAGAAATGCTAAGGTCTGTTGCAAACGAACATGACGCCAAGTTTGCTGTAGTTCCTATTAAACTTGCGGGTGATAATGGCGCAATGATAGCTTGGACAGGAATTCTTCATTATTTACATAATGATATTCTGCCTGTAGAGCAAAGCGTGGTTTTACCTAAATGGAGATTGGATGAAGCAGAGATTGTCTGGAGGGATGAATAGTGCTGATTCATAAAGGTGCTGAAGCTTACCTCTATGTTGAGTATTGGAATAATAGATTAGTGCTTAAGAAATATAGAATACCAAAACGATACCGAATACCAGAGTTGGATCTAAAATTAAGAATCGAAAGAACGAGGCACGAAGCTAAGTTGATGTACTCTGCAAGAAAAGCTGGCGTACCAACACCATTAATATACTTTGTAGACATACCCAATACTACTATAATTATGCAGTATCTTGCTGGTAAAAAAGTTAAGGGCATCTTAGATGAAAATAAAGTGATAGATGATAAAATTTACAAGATATTTTCTGATATTGGGACATATGTCGCTAAGTTGCATAAGAATAATATTATTCATGGAGACTTGACAACATCAAACATGATTATATACGAAAACACATTATTTTTCATAGATTTTGGATTGGGATTTTTCTCATCAAATATCGAAGATAAAGCAGTTGACTTGCATCTTCTTAAAACAATTTTGAAAAGCACGCACAACGATTTTTATCCGCAATCCTTTAACATAATTACTGAGGCTTATATAAAAGAATATGATAAAGAGCAAGGAAGTGCAATAATTAATAGAATCGCCAGCATAGAAGTAAGAGGTAGATACATTACTGAAAGGTGATATGCATGAAGTTAATTTTTGTAACATCAAACGAGAATAAGTATAATGAAGCAAAATACATTTTCTCAAAATTTAATATTGACGTGATATGGCATCAACTGGAATATCCTGAAATTCAAAGTATGAGTATTGAACAGATTGCTGAGTGGAGCGCAAAGTATGTATACTCTGTTCTAAAAAAACCATTATTTTTAGAGGACACAGGGCTCTTTATTGATGCATTAAGTGGATTTCCTGGACCATATAGTTCGTATGTATATAAGACTATTGGAAATGAGGGAATCTTAAAGCTAATGAACGGTGTAGCTAATCGTAAAGCGTATTTTTTAACAGTAGTTGCTTATGTAGATGAAAATGGGGTCAAGCTCTTTAAAGGAAGAGTTAACGGTGTTATAAGCAAGTCCATTCGAGGGACCAAGTGGGGATTTGATCCAATATTTATACCAGAAGGTATGGATAAAACATATTCAGAGCTTGGTGAAATTAAGAATAAAATATCTCATAGGAAAAAAGCTTACGACGAATTTATTAACTGGTTGCTTGAACATAAAAGAAAGTAATACTATATTTTTTCTAAAGTTCTTCCAGCGGCCTGAATATTGAAAAGCAAGTCGTCCAGAGTTGATAAAAAACTGCCAATACTTTTTGTGCATTCAACTGCAATAATAACCTTATTTCCAGAAATGTGGCTTGAAATCTTTAATAACTTATCAGATATATTATCGGGAGAAATCGAATCCAATATCACTCTTGCAGCTTTTTCGTTATCATATGTAAGCTCTATTTTTGCAAAAGCTTTAAGATTCAAGATTTTCTCCCTCTTTTCTCATAATACTTAATTGGTTCTTTATTATCTCATTTACTTCTTTCAAGAAGGCATCTTCTTTCCCTAAAGGTATTCTTGCTCCTGCTGCTATATCGTGACCGCCGGCAACGTATGGAGAATTTATATTTTTAGCTGCGATCTTGAACGCCTTAGCTAAATTAACTCCAAGCTTAACAAGAGTTGTAGTTGTACGACCCGAGACTTTTACCGTATTGTCTTCGGATATAGCAAAAGCCACTAATGGCTTATCATTTTTTAAAATTCTTGAGTGCAAAGCTATGGATGCAACAGTACCGATAATCGTATCTCTAATACTCTTTCCACCATGGAATGATTGTACATACTCTAATTCCCTTACTACATTCTCATTAAATCTGTTATCATAAAGCCAGTTTAATGCATTTGAAATCTCTTGCTTATACTGAGAGTACTTTTTAAGAGCTTCTCTATAGAACTCCCTCCGCTCTCCCATCAAAATAATAACTCCTAATTCTGGGGAACCTAATCTGCCACAACTATTTAGCAAAGTACTAAATTCTCTTGCATCACGAAGAGGAGTTCCCGATTTCTCTCTTTTTAATATGTATATGTATCCTATTATAGAGCGCATTTCTTCAGATGATGCACCATACTTATACATATGAGCTATTAATTCTGAAGCCAATGTTCGCGATTCATCAATAGTCAAAGAAGAAAGAGTTCTCCACTTTCCCTCACTATCTTTTAATGGAATTCCAATATTTCTTAAGAAACGTATAACATTCTCTCTTTTTCCAGATAACTCGGGTATAAATGGATCTGTAGAATACTCTATTGCTATATGGATGGGTCTCGTTTCATGACCAAAAAAAGTAAATCCCTTTTTTTCTTCAATCACATCGGCATTCTTTGCGTCTTCCAAAACAATTTTTGAATTTAACCCAACAAGAGAGTTTTGCTTACCTTTGTCTTGATTATCTCCTAAAGCACCAACAACTGCATATGCAGATAGATCATTATTGTTTCCTAAATTCTTTGCTACTAGATAAGCAATACCTGCACTGCTGATCTCAACACTACCATCTATACCATATAAATGCGGATTAAGATGAATAATTTTACTCTCAATAGCGGAGGTATCTATAACCTCTGGAGTGTGATGATCTAAGATTATCACCTCTTTATCATTTATGTATTTTGAAATTAATGATAGTTGGCCACTGCCAAAATCTAGGAATACAAGTAAACCACTACTGAAATTTTTTATTTCAGGTAGAAATGCCTCTTCTAATTGCCGATAAATTCTTGTCTGGAAAATACCTTCTATGCGTCTTATAGCTTCGGTAAGAATTCCTGAAGCTGTAATGCCATCTGCATCATAATGAGAGATTAAAATAATTCTTTTCTTATCTTCTATATACTCTTTAATAATATCCGCAACTTCTTTCGCTTTAGAAATAAAAGAAGAAACGTCAGATGACATCATAATTACCTTAATAAGAGGTGTGCGGTTTCTGGTTTATATTTCCAATCCGGCGGTAAGACGCCTACTCTTTTATAATATTTTGATAGTCTGTGGATTTTAGCCTCAATAAGCTGAAGTCCTCGTTTTGAATGTAAATCCTTTTTATGCACTTCAAGATGCTTCCTAACCCTTATAGCTCTTCTTATTAAATTAGCTAAGTCTTCTGGTACCTTTGGTGCTAAATTATGCTCCTCCAAAATTTCTTTTATACCCTTTCCAGTGATTTGTTTTACTAATGGTATTCCATATTGATCTCTTAGTATAACACCAATCATTGATTGAGAATAACCCTGCCTTGCTAATTCTACAACTTTATTAATAACCCACTCGGGATCCTTATCAACCCATTCGGGAGGCTCTTTCCTAGGAGGTCTTGTTGATGAGGATTTTCCTTTCTTACTTCTGTGGATCCTAGCCATTGTCTTCCCTCTTATAATTGCTATTATAATAGTTAAAATCAGAATAATAACTACTATATTTAAGTTTGTTGGTTATCTGACGATAACATTTGAGAATAGGTGATATAACACAGTTTTAGCACTGGAGTTGAAGGCTCATGGCAAATCATTTATAAATCACCCATTTTCGAATGTTACTATCTGACTAAATCTCTAATTTTAACAAAAAATTTATAATTTCAAAACCCCCACTAAGACCAGCTGATTAAAATTCATGCAAATGATAAACATATCTGATGCTAATATACCTTAAATTCAGAGGTGTATATAATGCCCCCTAGAAAGAGAAGAGGCAGACATGTTGCAGTTATGAAAGATAAATGGAAGCTAAAAAAATGGTATACGGTGCTAGCGCCAAGTTATTTTGGTAATATTGAAATAGGTTCAATTCCAGCAAGCGATCCATCCTTACTATATGGTCGAGTGGTCGAAACAACACTTTATAATATAACGGGAGACTTCTCTCAAATTCATATTCTCCTGTATTTTCAAATTATTGATGTCAAGGGGGAAATTGCATATACACGATTTAAAGGGCATGATCTAACAAGGGATTATCTAAAGAGTTTAATAAGACGAGGAACATCGTTCGTTGATGGCATTTTTAAAGTTACAACTAAAGATGGATATGTATTGAGAGTATATCCTTCAGCTTTTACAAGATATAGGATTCAAACAAGTAAGGATGTTGCAATTCGAAAAGTTATGAAAGAAATTGTAGAGGCAAAAGCGCAAGCATTAACGTTTGAAGAATTTGTTAGAGAAGCTGTACTTGGTAAAATTGCATCCGAAATATACAATAAAGCTAAAAAGATAGTGCCCCTTCGACGAGTTGAGGTTAGAAAATCAAAATTATTACGTGCACCTGAAACGCCTATTGTGCATGAAGAAGTTAGTGCTGAAGAGGAAAAGACCGAAGAGAAAATTGAGATTCAAGAGGGACAATAAAGTCATAGAGATATTGCAATTGCATATAAATACTTTAGTAAAAGTCTTAATTTTATGAGATATATGAGATAATAGATTATATTTTTAATATTGTGCTTTAATTTTTTATGACTAATAGGAGGGTTCACTATAAAGGCAGTAATACTTGCTGCTGGTGAGGGTAAACGTTTACGCCCTTTTACTTATACAAGGCCTAAAGTTTTAATTCCGATAGCTGGAAAACCAATTATAGAACATACAATTATCAATTTAAGAGAATCTGGTATTCGTGATATTATTATAGTTGTTCACTATCTCAAGGAAAAAATAACTGAATATCTTGGAGACGGAACAAAATTTGGTGTTTCTATAACATATGTAGAACAACCAGATTTATTAGGGACCGGGGATGCACTGCTTTATGTTGAAAAGTATCTCCATGGATCCGATTTTTTAATGCTATACGGCGATCTCTTAACACATAAAGATAATATTACATGCCTTCTATCTGAATACAAAAAAACAAATGCTACTGCCATAGTTGCTGGAATAAAGGTCGAGGATGTATCACAATTCGCAGCTATAATAACTTATGATGGTAAAAAAATTTCAAAAATAATTGAAAAACCTGTTAAGGGATCTATGAATTCTAATATTGCTAATGCAGGTATTTACATATTCAATGATCAAATTTTTGACCATTTGAAATCAACTTCTATCTCCGAACGTGGTGAAGTTGAATTGCCTGACGCAATTCAGAGAATGATAAACGATGGAAAGACTGTTAATTTAATTGAACTGAAGAAGTGGTGGATAGATATTGGCAGGCCATGGGATATACTAGAGGCCAACAAGATAATTCTCAAAAGGAAATCTCACAAAATTGATGGCTTTGTTGAAAGAGGTGCAACATTACATGGTCCAGTAATAATTGAAAAAGGAGCTATAATACGTTCTGGAGTTTATATAATTGGTCCTGCTTTGATAATGAAAAACGCAGATATAGGGCCAAATACATTCATTAGACCATATACTACAATTGGTGAAAACTCTAGAATTGGTAATGCATGTGAAATTAAAAACAGTGTCCTTTTCGACAATGTTCATATAGCTCATCTTTCTTATGTCGGAGATAGTGTTATAGGTTCAAATGTAAATTTTGGTGCTGGAACGATCACTGCAAATCTGCGTCTTGATGACAAAACAATAAAAATGACCATAAAAGGCCAAAGAATAGACACCAGAAGGAGAAAATTAGGAGCATTTATAGGAGATAATGTTAAAACTGGAATTAATGCTATGCTCATGCCAGGTGTAATCATAGGCAATAATAGTGCAATAGGTCCAGGTGTAGTCATTTATAAAGATGTACCGCCTAATACTTTAGTTTTAAAAAAGGAAGATATTGTATTAAAAGAATGGAAATTACTTTAATCTATTTGATATTTATATCTCTGTAAACATAAACTTTTTAACTAATTTAAGAAAATAGTTATATGTATTCCTCTATAAGGCGTTTCCCTTATAAAATAATTTGGTGAAAATTTTATGAAGTACGATAAAGAAAAGTTCAAAGAAATGTTTCCTGCGCTTTTCAAAGAAATTGAAGATAAAACGTCTTCTATTTCAATAATTGGCGTTCGTACAGAAGAATTAGAACCAGAAGAAATAATAGACGAGCTAACAAATCCTGATGTAATAAGTTTTATAAGACGCTGCAAAACCGAAGAAGAAGCTTTAGAAATAATAGATTTTTGTGAGAAAAGAGGTGAAATAACCCCTCAATATGCTAAAAAATTAAGAAAGCAGCTTAAAGAGAAGGGGTTACGCTCGTTTGGTCCTTATAAGCCTCCTGGGTACTATTTTAAGGTTGCAAAATTACTTACATTCCCAGAGTCTAAGGAGGAGGAAGAAGAGGAGGGCTTAGAAGAAGAAATTTGATATCTCTATTATTTCCTACCTCCAGTTGCTACAATTTTTATGACATCCCTATGTTTTAGCTTATATTCTTCTCCAAGTCTGCTTTTAGTTCTCACGTCAATCGCGTAAAGAAAAGTATCACCTAGAGTTGTATGTATTTTATATGCAAGGTCTCTTGCAGTAGTTCCTTCTGGGACGAGAAAAACGTCTGGAAGTACATTTCCTTCATGATCTGTCAACCTATTTGCATCTTCAACAGGAAAGACTGCTATGTACTTTAAAAGCTTAAAAACAGCAATATCAAGAGAATCTTGTACACCTGTCGACCCGTATTTGTTCAAGATCTTTTCTTTTATAAGCTCAAGGGTTTTTAATGTTTTTTGGTCAATAGCATCCTTCTTAAGTATTTCAAAATCATTATCTCCAGGAATGTATCTAATTACTCCCTTATCGTTAAGAGTTCTAAGAACGTACTCACTTAAGGCGCTAGTTGGGACTATTATATAGTCCTTTAAAATCGTCTTCATTTTTTCATAATTCTTCTGCGCTATTTCTTTATCTATCTTATTAGCAACAATTAACATAGGTTTTGACAGTCTTCTTAAGTTATCTACAAATTTATATAAATCCTCCTCATCCCAGGCCCATACTTCATTAACATTTAAATTTGCTTTCGCAGCCGCGTCCAGAATATGAAACTTGTTAATTGATAATCCTGATAGCCTTTTTTCCATAAGTTTTGCAAAATTTAGCCTTTCTGTCTTTACTCTTGTAGTTATTTCCCGCCAGTCCCTTTTTACTATATTTAGCATCCACATTGTTATTTCTCTTTCTAAGAATTTGACGTCTTCTATAGGATCCCAAGTTCCCGGAGGGACTTCTTTACCATCAGCATCCAAGCTTCCAGAAGCGTCTACAATATGAATTAAAGCATCAGCTTGGCGTAAATCATCTAAAAATTTATTTCCTAATCCTCTTCCCTTCCAAGCATCGGGTACAAGACCTGCAACATCTAAAAGTTTAATCTGAACAAACCTAGTTCCATTAATGCAAATAGAATTACGAGGATTATCCTGAACATTAAACTCCTTACAAACACACTTAACACGAACATATGATGTTCCTGGTTGAGGTTCTATTGTCGTAAATGGATAACTTGCAGTTTTATAGTTAGTTAAGCAAGCTGCATTAAGAAACGTAGTCTTGCCAGAAGATGGTTTGCCAACAATACCAATAAGCATCTCTTTCGCCTCCATTTCTTTTGATTGTCAAAGCTATTTATCAATCTGGCAAACGAGAATAAGTGTGTATCAAAATTTAGTTATATATGTGTGGATCGCATCGTCGCGAGGTCATCATCTGGCTTCAGACTGGAGCACGGCTCGCTCATCTCCAACCTTGTATTATTTATTTGTTCTTATTTTAATGTTTTCATTATCATGCGATTTCGATTTAGTGTATGTTAAAAACTTCTTCTTGCATCTTCTTATGGTTCCAGAAACGCCCAAAATTTCAAATTTTATATCTTTACCTGCATCATATCTAATTGAAGCCAGCGTTGCCATAGCTTTTCTAAATGATTTTAGATTCACCTTTAAGATTCCTGTACCCTGGTCACTGTCATACTCCACTATATAAAGACTGGCTTTAGCACCTTCATATTCTCCAAAAAGTTTTAGAAACTCGTTTAGAACAAGTGAAATAACCTTTCCTTTATTTAAATTAATATCACTAGTAATTGTTTTGAATGCTATATATCTACGTCTTTCTCGGGGCATATTCAATCCTCTTTTTTAATAATTCTGACATCTGGTAAAATATATTCTCCCGATCTTTTTCTCCTATTCAGCTCAATCCTCTCTTTAATGATTTTTGAAATTCCATCAATGATAATTTTTGGTGGTATGTCCAATAGTTCACCTAATGCTCCTAACTCTCTTGGAGATTTTATATCGTATTTTGAAACGGGAGACATTGTAAAAATCAATTTTACATTTTCTTCGATAGCTCTTTGTGACAATGCGCGATATCTTCCCAGTTTACTAACTTTGGCAGTGCCATGAGGTGTTCTTATTATATCTCCAAAATTTATCTCCAAAATTTTCTCATTCTCTTTTGCTAACTTTGCTATTGAAGTTGTAAATAAATTGAAATTTGTAGAGTCGAAGACAAGAATATCTATTCTTCGGTCTCTTGCAGAAAATGCAGCAAGATTTTTACTATTAGGAAATATAGATATAAGATCGACTTTAAACCTAATTTTTCTTAAAAGAACCTTTGTATCAGAAATACGTGTAGGTACTATATGATATCTATAGGAAATATTTTTTAACTCCCTTAATTTTTTGGTAGCTTCTTTCAAATCATTTCTATTATTAATTGTAACTACAATTTCCGAATAATATTTAGTTAATTCTTCATAAATTTCTAAAAAGTTCTCTTGAAAAGGAACATTTGGTTCTATGAAAGGTCTTCTCATTTTTGATCTTCCACTATAAATTTTATTTCTTTAAGATATTCTAAAATGCTCTTCTTTTTATCGCTTTTCGCAGAAAAATGAATCTTACACCAAATTACGTCTCTATCGCCAAAGGCTATTTTGTTATCAAAAGCATCATCTTTAGAAAATCTAAGATATAAGTTACCATGCTCATCTATTTGTTGAGCAATAGTTTTATTCATGACAATTTTTGTTCTTTTTGGTAACTTCTCCGCTACATACCTAAGAAAACTATCTATCTCTTTTCCCCTTAACTTTGTTGAAATAATATGAATTGGGTCTTTAAAATAACCTTCTGTTTTTGAGATATTCAGCTTAATTTTTTCATGTAATTCCTTGGGTAACATATTAAAAAGTGATAGTTTAACCTTTTCAATATCCTCTGTTACATAAGAAAAGACTTGAAAAAAAGCAGATGTAGGTCTTGCTTTATATTTCATTTAGATCACTTTTTCTTTTTCTCTTCTCTTTTCTTCTTTGAACGCATTTTTCTACGGCTAGGCCTAACTTTCTCAGCACCTTTACCTTTATTTCTTAAACCTCGCATTTTCTTTCCTGCTGATGTAAGTCCTCTAAAAACTCTTCCTCTATTTGCTGGATTTCCTATCCAATTTATGTGAGGATCATTTTTGATAACGGGATGATGCGGGTCAACTAATATTACTTCGTAGAATTTATATCGTCCATCCTGAGCAACATAATAACTGTTTAAAACTTCTAGATTTGGAAATTTTCTCGCAGCCCTTTCCTCAGCTATTACTTGAAGATTTTTTCTCGGAGTTAATTTTTTAAATCCCATTCTTTTCTGTCTACGTCCCATTTTAGGTCTAGATCTTCTTAATGATCCTCTCCTCACTTTAACTCTGACAAGAATATATCCTTGTTTTGCCTTATATCCTAATTCTCTAGCTCTATCCAATCTTGTTGGCTTGTCTATTCTAACAACAGTTGGTTCTCGTCTCCATTTAATTAATCTTTGCTTCCAATATCCGTCTAAACCGTATTTTTCTGGGTGTTTCCATATATCTCTCATAAATTTATACATTGATGCCATATCTTGTTACACCTCTTTTACGGTTCAGCTTAACGCCACATCCCGTTAAGACAATCGAAAAATGAAAAAAGAATTTATAAACTTATTCATCTCTGAGGTTTAATTCTTTTTAAAGAATCTGATTATTTTATCCACAATTATCATGGTGTTAGATTTCATTGCCTCGTATGTTGTGGCGCCGATGTGAGATGCAGCAACCACATTTTCAAGAGAAATAAGTTCTTTCAGAAGTTCAGACCTTGGTGGTTCTTCAAAGTATACATCTATATCGGCAGCCGCAATTTTTCCATTTTTTAAGGCATCCAATTCGCCCAAATTCCTATTATTTGTACACCTATAACTTTTCCTTTTTTCTTCTTTTCAGCAATTAATTTTTCATATGTTTTTCTACAATTTCATTTGTTTTTAATTTCTAATTTAGGTGTTTGTGACCTAGTATTAACACTTCTAACTCTATGACTTAAGAATAAATTTGCTTTTAATAACTTAACATGTTAACTTTCAAGACGAAGCACCAATTTTCAAAACCTGGAATCTCTCCTAATATTGAATAGGACAATTTACAACGACTATATTCTGTAAAGGGTCTTTCGCCAATTATACTTATTTCAACTTTCTTATTTTCTTTACAAGCCCATATAGCTACGCTTGTGCTATTAGTTCTTGCATCAGCAATCCAAATATTTTCTATTATTTGAATCATCATCTCGAAAAAGGAGATCATAAGAATAAAATAAATTTTTATAGAAAATATTTTCTTTAAGTTCTCAAAAAGTCTGATATGAAAAACTTATAACTTCGTCGCTCGTTCTTTAAGATTTAAAGAGGGTGCGTGCGGCCGCCGGCTTT
>JBECUL010000017.1:0-38229 GCA_040225955.1 Candidatus Asgardarchaeum abyssi
ATGCAATAAGACACCTGTCTTAGCGTCTCTTTTAGCAAGAATCAATAAAATAGCTACACCAACGCGTCCTACTAGAATATACCCATCGTCTCCATGAACAAATACTCCTTCCAAATTCCCCTTCTCCATGTCATTAACTGTATCATTCCCTAGCTTATAAAGAACTGCTGCAGCAGCAGCAATATTAGGAATCTCACTCTCTTCTGCAATGTCTCTTGAAAGAGTGTGTGATATAATAATACCATCTTCAGTAGCCAACACCAACCCATCTATTTGAGCATCTGGAAACATCCTATTTGCTTCTTCCATTATACGTAGGAGTTCCTTATAGAGTGGGTTGTCGGCCATACTCATTTATGCTACACCACTTCCAATTCTCTTCTTGAAAATAATAAACTTTACTTGTTATTAATAAATAATATATGAATGAATGACCTAAGTATACATAATATATAAAAAATATTTAGTTTATAAAGCTTCTATGTTTTACCGATTTCTTTTGATCTTATTTCATTTAAATCAACATCTTTTGGTATCTTTTTAAATAATGTTACTGGCTTATTTATTTTATGCCCTTCCTTTAATATCGGTGTTTTAGCCCTTTCCCAATTTTGTTCGTGAACACTACCCGGCATATTAAGAAGCTCTTTCCATATTCTCTCAGCGGTAAATGGCATGAATGGTTCAATTAAAATCGCGAATGATGCAACTAGTTGGGCACATATATTTAGAATTGTACTAGCACGCTCCTTATTTTTCTTAATTAGAGCCCATGGTTCCGTATTACTTAGGTATTGATTCCCAGTATGCATAAGAGACACTACAGTACTTAAGGCATCCTTATATCTAAACTTCTCAAGCAATTTGCCACTTTCCTCAGTGACTATTTCCATCCTCTTTAAAACTTTTTTATCATCCTCTGTTAAGTCCCCCAACTTCGGAATCTCGCCATTAAATCTATTATAGATAAATGTCAGGGTTCTATGAATGAAATTTCCAATTATGTCATTAAGTTCGTCATTGACTAGTTGTTTGAAAACATCCCACCTAAAGCTCGTATCGTGTTTTTCTGGTCTAATTGAAATTAGAACATATCTGAAATAGTCCACTGGAAATAGTTTGAGTGCTTCGTCAGCCCATATGCCTATTCCTCTACTTTTTGAAAACTTTTCTCCTTCAAACTGTAAATATTCTGTTGAAACAACATTCCAAGGAAGCGTGTAATTTTCATGAGTTGCCATCAGCAATGCTGGAAATATCAATGTATGGAAAGGTATATTATCTTTTCCTATAAAGTAAACCGATTTTGTACTGGAATCAAACCAATATTCTTTCCATTTCTCGGGCTGCCCTGTTTTTATGCTCCATTCTATAGTGGCGGATATATATCCTAATACTGCTTCCATCCATACATATATGGTTTTATCTTTGGCACCTTCAAATGGAGCTGGGATTCCCCATTTATTATCTCTAGTTAAAGATCTGGGTTTAAGGCCTTCTTTAATTAACTGCAAGCTAAAGTTTTTAGCATTATCTGGAAGGTTTTTATTATTTTCAATATACTCCTTTAGCTTATCTTGAAAAGCGGATAGATTGAAAAACCAGTGTTTTGTTTCTCTAATTTCTGGTGTTGCTCCACAAATTACGCAGTGTGGATTTACTAGTTGAATTGGCTCCAATAGCCTACCACAATTATCACACTGGTCTCCACGAGCTTTTTCATAGCCACAATATGGACAGACTCCCTCAACAAACCGATCTGGTAGGAAACGTTTACAGTTGGGGCAATACGGAAGTTGTTGAATTTTCGTGAAAACATAACCATTTTTCTCTATTTTTTTATAGAATCCTCTCACGAACTCTATATGAATTGGGTTCTCAGTTCTAGTATAGTTATCGAAAGAGATACCCCATTTCTTAAATAGATCACTAACGATTTCATGCATTTTATCGGTATATTCTTTTGGCGAAATATTTCTCCTTATAGCTTCAACTTCTATCGGTGTTCCATGCTCATCTGAACCTGAAACATATACAACGTCTTCGCCTTTAAGCCGTAAATATCGTGCGAATACATCCGCTGAGAGAACGCTCCCTATTAATGTTCCTAAGTGAGGAATAGCATTAATATACGGCCATGCAGCACACACTAACCACTTACCCAACTTTCTCACCTCCTCCTAAAAATAGTATCGAGAGAACTATCTGTAACGTTTTGAAAAAGTAAAGATTTGTCAGTATAATATTTTCATCAATACAACTTCCTGCAGATATAATTTCTTCCACTAAAAATATCTCTTTTTCCTGTTCTAGCGGAGATTCCTCCTTAAGTTTGGATTATGTCTTCTTGCTATACTTTTTAAGAAAATAATAAAAATATTTCGAATTAACCAATCACCCGAATTTGTGTCGCTAAAGCTTGGCCAGGAAGCCCTTTACTAAAACGAACCAAAAGATGACCTGCTCTGCCGTGTAGTTTAATCACTTTGCCAATAATCCTTTTAGAGATATTTTTCGGATGAACCCACTCAATAGTAGATCCAATTAGATATGACTTATGTGATAGTGGGATTTCAGGAAAGTCTACAGCAGCCCTACGTGTATCAGAACGATAAAAGTTTAGGATTACGCCGGTTTTACCAATAAACTTTGGCTTAATAAATACAGATTTTATAACTTTCTTTTTTTTAGGGCGAACTTGTCTTGCTTTTCGTCTTCCTTTTACCTTGTTTCTTTTTTCCAGCTGGTTTTTCTTTTACATCGTTTGTGGTATCACTTTTTTCTTCTTTCGAGGCATAATAATCACTTGTTGATGCCTTTAATTTTATTATAATGAATAGCAAAGTAATACCTCAAAAATAAGAGAATATAATTATTTTAAAGTTTGCGCTTAAAATGAAATTAAAGTCTTCTTTTGCTACCCGTCTTATTAACAGTCTCTTTCTCATATTTAAAGAATGGTGAAAGGAAAGATGGTCCCTCTAAAACTTCTTCAAAAACAGCTTGCAAATATTCCAGTCCTGCATCTATTTCCCTTTTTGATTGTTTGATGGCTTCTGTATCAATATACGGTTCCACTCTCCAAACCGTAAAATAATTAGTTAGCTCTATAGGTGTTGGTTCTGTATTTATAATAGCATCTCTTATTGCTGTTTTTACCTCAAAGCTTTTCTCATACATGTTAATAATACGTCTTATCTCTTTAATTATGACTCTAACTATATCTACTACTTTATCCCCAATCATACTGATGTTTGAATATTTATCAAGTAATGATTCAACAGCATCTAAATGAGCCTTAATCTCACTTGTCATATTAAGAAGGTGTGAAAATATGTTATATGCCTTATCGAGAGAAGGGACAAGCTGTTCATAAAGAATCATATAAAGCTTAGCTTTTAATTTCTCTGAAAGATCAGGAAACTCTTCTAGAACTCCTAACTCCTTCTCTGAGTACAAAAGTTGAAAACCTATGTCGGTAATGACTCTAACAGTACCAATAGACTCTCTTACAGTCTCATTCCATTTCTCAGTAAATGTATCTAACTTTTCAACAGCTAGTTCCAAACTTCGTATGATCTCTCTAAGTACTTCTCGTTCAACATTTTTCATATTATCAATCCCTCACAATGAGGCTCGGCTACCCCAGGTGAGAATCATTGTCTCACTCAAGGGAGGTGACTTTCATCATCGCCTAATAATTCTATCTCGTGCTTCTTTTTATTCTTTTCTATACCTTTTAACTCATATATTAGTTTCTTTAGAAAGCTTCCATCTCATTTCTAAGAATTGGCCGAAGTGTTTTGCTATTAGTGGATTACTTACCCACCCACAGACCGAAAAATCTGGCATAGAGATTAAAGATTGATTATTATCTGCCAGCAGATCTAATGCTAAAAGTGGACTATAGATTCTTAAGCGGATGTTCTTATTCCTAAACTTAACTTCTTTATCGGATATTATACGAATTGGAATATCTTTTCTTTCTTCAATTTTCTCAACTATTTTTATAATGACTTCTGAAGGTGCTGATAATATGATTAACTCTCTAGCGCCATCTATCACTTCAAATATTTTTGCTAAAACACGCTTTTCTCCAAAGATTGTATAGATTATTTCAGGTCTCTCTTCAGCTTCGATGCTTCGATGAATCTCTTTTAATTTATCAAAGAGTCTCGAAATTTCATCAATGACTTGCTTTTTAACAATTTCTGGATCTATTGCGCTGTATATTGTTGGTCTGCCCCTTGCAACAACTATCCATCCTCTTCGTAGTAATTTATCAAGGGCCCTATACACGCTTGTTTCAGGAATTTTAGCTACTTTAGCTATATCAGCACCTGCCCCAGATCCAAGCATTATCAATGCAACATATGTTTTTGCCTCATAGGATGAAAGGCCTAAAATGCTAATTTTCTCAACCAGTTCATTTGGAACATACATGAAAAAACACCAACAAAAATTTAATATATCATGAAAAAATTAGTAGTAATTGCTACTAATAATTTTTGTGGAGGTAAAAAATGGATAAATACGATGTAATAGTAGCAGGTGCTGGACCAGCTGGTGGTATAGCTGCTTATTTCGCGGCAAAACACGGGCTTAAAGTTTTACTAATAGAAGAAAAACCTAAAGAAAAAGTGGGACATAAAACTTGCGGGGATGCTGTCGGGCATCACCACTTTGAAAGAATCGGCTATCCTCCACCAACCAAACCGCCTGAATTAGAGAGAGTTGTAAAGGGCATTGATGTTTATTCTCCAGATAGGGAAACAGTATTTAGAGTTGCTAGCCCCGAGCTTCAAGGATATATAATCGATAGACCATCATTCGGACAAAGGAGACTGAAGATGGCCCTGAATGCAGGTGCTGAATTTTTAGACAAAACAAGAGTTATAGAGCCTATTTTTGATAATGGTTACGTTATTGGAGTGAAAGCAAAAACTGCAAGCGGGATAAAAGAATTTTATGCAAAAGTGACTATTGATGCAACAGGGATGGTTGCAACATTAAGAAAATATGTTCCCGATTCATGGGGAATAGAGAAAAATATTCTTCCTGAAGATAGTATTATAGCTTATAGAGAAATACGAGACATTGAAAAGCACGTTGATGAGCCAGAATACCAGAGAATATACTTATCACAAGAATTAGCACCAGGCGGTTATACTTGGGTATTCTTTAAAAGAGATTTAGAAGATGGCAGAATACGAGTAAATGTTGGTTTGGGAATTTCAATGTCTCTTAAAATGAATCCGAAGCAAGTATTTTATGATAAGATCATTAAGTGGGACCTATTTGAAAATTCTAAGTTAGTTCATGGTGCAGGCGCGCCTGTAACAGTTAGACGTCCTATAGATACTTTAGTTGGTAATGGGTTCATGGTAGTTGGAGATGCCGCCTCAGCAGCTAATCCGGTACATGGAGGGGGAATAGGATCTTCTATGCTTTCTGGAAAATTAGCTGCAGAGACGATAGTTGAAGCTCTTGAGATTGGCGATGTTTCCCAAAAGGGTCTCTGGCAGTATAATATTAAGTATAATGAACAATATGGGGCTAAACAAGCATCGTTAGATGTTTTCAGAATATTCCTTCAAACACTAAAGGATACTGACTTAAATTATGGTATGCGTGCGAAGCTTATAACAGAACAAGATTTACTAAAAGCAAACCTTGGTGAAGACCTAAGGTTAAATATTACTGAAAAAGCAAAACGCTTACTTAGAGGTTGGCGAAAGCTTAATCTGCTAAACGACTTACGATACGTTGCAGAAAAAATGAAGGAAGCAAAGAAACTATACTTGAACTATCCAAGCTCACCTGCTGACTTTAACAAATGGAAAAAAGATAAAGATCGGTTATTCAAGGAAGTAAAAGCAAAATTCTGGAGTAAATAATTTTTAATTTTTCTTTTACTTTATTTATTCTGTTTCCGATAGCCTTTTGCGTATAGCTTTTGTAAGATCTATCATTTCTTCTCCTCTACGTTTAATAAATATCTTGCTTTCTTCACCAGTAATTTTTCGCTCTATTAATTTAACTTCTAGTCTTGAGAGAACATGGTCAATATATCCAAATCTGAATGCATTTACTATTACGATTTTAATTTTATCTGCAAGTGATGGGGAACTCTTCTCAAGGCTTTTAAGATAGCTATAAGCTTCATCATCTAATAGGTTTCGAATTATCGCCTCAACAGCTCTACGGATATCTTGCTTTTCAGCCTTCTTTTTTTCTTCTTCTCTGGTTTTCAATCTTTCCATGAGTTCTCTTATCTTTTTCTGCCGTATAGCCTCAAGCTCATCCATACTGAACACCAGCTAATATCTCTGACCTAATTTTTCATTCTAATAATAAAAATTTAAATTTAATGAATGCATAAGTAAGCTATCATTTATGCATTTAAAGGTATGTATTTCACTAAAAAACACAGCTCTAATTGATATATATTATGTTGTGTAATTTAAAATGCGGGCCATTCAGCGTAACTTTGATTAATCATCAAATTCATCCTCGTCGGGTATTCATCATCGGCCCTATCTATATAACCTAATTAGGCACATATAATTTTTGCTATATATTTTGCTCTTTGAAGAAAAATCGGTAAGATAACGCAAAAAATTAAATTAAACATTGTAACATTATTATCGCTGTATAATTACAGAATAATGTTATTTTGTTGCCTATAGAGCAGATTATTATTGTGTAAGGAGATTAACAATCCTAGATTATTATTATGCAAGGGTGGTGATCTTATCTTGAAGGATATCGGTGCTTATATTTTCATAAAGGTAGCTATAGGTAAGTTACAAGATGTTGTTGAAAAACTTAGGGAAATAGGGTGTGCTGAAAGTATAGCAGTAACAACTGGAGAATTTGACATTGTTCTTCGTGTTAAAGTAAAAGATCTAGAGGAGTTATACGATGTTACAACTAATAAAATTCACAAAATAGACGGTATTATAAGTACATTGACACATATAATTGAGAAAGAGATTTAGCTGGGTTGTTGCGAATATGGTCTCCCTCCGGTTTCCTCAAAGATTAAAACTAGTCATACTTTGTCTTTTATCAGGAGTTTTCTCATCAATCTTTGTAGCAATGGATATATATTATCTGAATATTGTTATGCCGGATCCTATAGTCTACGGCCTTCTTACAGAATGGATAGGATTGGCATTTTCGTTTCTTCTTATGATATTTTTTAGTATCCCATTCAAGGAAGGGAAAACAATAGGATATTTTTTAGATCCAACCTTTGATAGGGTTAAATTACCACGTGGTAAAATTCTTCTATATCTCATTGGAGCTGGACTCTCTGCATCTTTTTCCACTTTTAGCTATTTCATTTTAACTAGTATAACAGACCCATCTACGATTTTACCTTTATCTAAGCTAGTAATAGTCTATTTGTTAGTTGCAGAAATATTTTATGAAAAGGATGCTCCAACATACATAGAGATAATTTCTATTTCTTTAATCATTATGGGAGTTTTTCTTGTCTCATTTGTAAAAGCAGGTTTTGGATTTATGGAGACATTAATTATATTAGGACCGTATAATCTTGGACTTACCTTTTATACGTATTTCCAGAAGCTAGCTAGAGATTGCAGAGAAGAGGGAATTACCAATGATTCACTCAACTTAAGAATCTGGAGTTTATTCTTTTTAACACTGTTTATGTCTATTTTTTCAATACCACTAATCGATGATACCCGTTGGAACCTTATTATTAGATATGGACAGGATACGTACTCTTTGATTTTTATAATCATAGATATGTCTTTTGCATTTTTTGCATACATATTTTATCTTCGCGCACTAGGTATGGGTAAAATGAGCGTAGTTAATTCCATAACATCTATATCTGTAGTACTGGGCATCCCACTAACTTTAATTGGAAATATAATATACCCAGGAGCGTTTGGAGTAATACCTACAGAATTAGAAATATGGGTATTTAAGACTATAGGTTCAATTTTGGTAATAGAAGGAATTGTTGCCTTATCTATTACTCAAGAGAGATCATATATTCTAATAAAAATGAAATATCCTTATGAATTGGACATAATGCCCTTACTTAAACAAATAAAAGGAGTAGAAAGTGTCGCGGCGGTCGCTGGAAATTACGATTATATTCTTCGAGTTAAGATTCGAAGTATTGCAAAAGTATATAACATGTTGGTTAGGAAGATTGAAAAACTTCCAGCAATCAAAGAGATAACCACTATGAAGATAATAAAAGAATGGGAGAAAATTTAATTGCTCTTACCTTAATCCTAATCCAAATTTAATCTTGGTCTTTAAGGCCTCTTCCAGCGCCTTTCCTGTAAATAATAAAACAATTGCTATTTCATCTTTCAACAAGAAACTTTTTGCTAATCTACTCCGAAAAATGCCAAAACCAAGGCCGAAAATCAAACCTGAAAACCAAAGAATGAACATTAGTGAATTTGTACTAAGTCCAAAAGCTACTTTGATTGTTAAAGACAAGAACTTGTACAATAATCCCCAAGCGAGCAAAAATAATACTTCGACTATTAGACCCAGCTTAAAAGCAAAGGAAACCACGCCTATTAAAGTAGCATCAGAAGTTGCTTCATGTATTAATCTGGAATCATGAAATCCAAAAACCGTGCGTTTTCCGAGGTTAGCACCTCCTCTAAATGCAATAAAGACCATAAATCCTCCTAAAGAGAGCGGATTATCTAGCATGAGAACTCCCACAATTCCAATGACTAGCCAAATTACTGTATATATTAAAGTAAACGTCCTTTCTTTTTCCTTTTCGTACGGTATTTCTATTTTTAGAACTTTCCTCGCGAATTCTGTAATCCTACCTTCTAAAAATTTACCTAATATTAGTGCTATATTTAATAGAATAAACGGAACCAATATCACATACGCTAGGATAACCATCCAGTCAATAGCCAATATAAGCACCCCCACTTTTTTAAAGTTATTACAGCTATTATATATAAAATAATATTTAAAACAACAGTAATAACTTACTTTAATGGGGTATATTATTTTTTCTTGGAGGAATGTTAATGGAGGATTACATAGAGAAAGCCTTACAATTTCTTATGGATAATGGTGCGTGCTTTGCTGATGCTAGATTCCAACGAAGAGTTGTAAACTCAGTCCTCGCTGAAAACAAGGAATTAAAAAGATATGAGGCAAATAGTTTTTCAGGACTTGGTATAAGGGCGCTCTATAGAGGAGCTTGGGGGTATGCAGCAACTACAAAATTATCGAAAGAAGACATATTAACGGCTGCAAAAATAGCATTAAATATCTCTAAAAATCTATCAGAAAAACAGCTAAATGAGCCTTTTGAAATCTCACAAGAAGTAATCAATGACAATTTTTCACTAAAGGTAAGAAAGAAGTTAGAGGATATATCTTCAGAGGAACGAATCAAACTAGCGGTTGAATCTAACAAATTATCTTTTATTAACAAAAATATAAAAAATAGTAGAACAATAGTAGCTGATTTTTCAGAGGAAAGATTGATTATGAACACTCTTGGTACTAGAGTAAAAATAAAAATAGCTATGGTTGGCATCGGCCAGTCTGTTGTTGCAAAAGTTAATGATAGATACGAGAAAATTTTTGAACAAAAATCAAGATGCTCAGGGTTTGAGTTTTTTGATAAAATTAACATAGAAAATTTCATTGTGGAGTTATCAAAATTGGTAACCGACGTGCTGCATGCAAGAGCTGCAAAAGCTGGAACATACCCAGTAGTTCTCGACCCAAAAATTGTTGGACTTTTTGCTCATGAAATGGTTGGACATGCAACTGAGGGCGATTTAATATTACGAAAAGAATCGATACTTCAGAATAAATTAAACATGAAAATAGCTAATGAAAACGTGACAATAATCGATGATGGCCTTGTAGATACGGGTTATATTGTTCCATATGATGATGAGGGGACAAAAAAGAATAGAACATTTGTTATTGAAAAAGGAATCCTTAAGAGATTTTTGACTTCATTGGAAACATCAATAAAACTGGGTATGGAGAAAACTGGAAATGGGAGAGCGGAGGGGATCTTCAGCGCACCTCTTGTAAGACAAACAAACTATTTTCTTAATTCTGGTGATGCAAACTTTGAAGAGATGATCGAAGATATAGATTTTGGATATTATTTACTGGGTAGAGGAGCTGAAGGAGGAGAAGTTAATGTTACCCAAGGAACATTTACTTTTAACACAGGACCAAGCTATATAATTGAGAAAGGAGAGGTAAAAGATTTGATTAAAAGTACATCAATAAGTGGGAATATTATAGATACTCTAAAGAATATAGAATTAATAGGTAAGGATTTGGAAGTTAGTACTAGTATTTTTGGTGGTTGTGGGAAGGAGGGGCAGCTTGTAAAAGTTGGTGATGGTGGCCCTCATGTCAAAGTACGACAAATGATTGTAGGGGGAATAGAGTGATGATGGAACATGTGGAAGATATTGGAGATATTGTTTTTAGTGAATTAAAGAAATATGATTTTACAGAAGCTGATGCATTCGTATCTTTTAAAAAGAGTTGGCAGATCGTTGGAGGAGCAAATAAGATAGAACATGTTAATTTTAGACAAAATATAGGATTGGGTATTAGAGTTATAATTCGTAAGAAAATTGGATTTTTTGCGACAACTGTATCTAAGAGAGAAGATATCCAGTATGCTATCAATAAAGCGTATAAAATTGCGAAAACAGTTAACGAGGATAAAAATTGGGTTTCCCTTCCAAGAAATCTTGGATCTACCCATGTTGAAGGTATTTTTGATAAGAAAATTGATGAGCTGTCATCTGATGAGCTAATAAAATTGTTTTTAGTAGGGCTTGAAGTTATAAAGACTGATAAAAATGCATACCTTGCAAGAGGAAAAATTGGTGGAGGAGTAGCAAGAATAGGCATTTTTACTTCGAATGGAGATTCCTTGGTAAAAAAAGAGTCTCTGGCATCAACTATGTTTGAGATTAACTATAAGAAAAACGGTATAGTAGGTATGGGTTATGAGTATGATTATTCAAGAATGTGGAATTTATCAATAGAAAGCGTAGCCGAAAAGGCTCTTTCTTACGCGAAGAAATCCGCTGAAGCAACAAAAATAAAAACTATTAATAAGTTATCAGTGATTTGGCATAATCGGTTTTCCCTTAAAATATTAGACAACATGTTATCTACAACTATAACAGCAGACTCTGTACAACAAAAAAGATCTCCATATATGAACAAAATAGGTGAACAAATATTTGATGAGAATCTTACAATAATAGATGAGGGATTAAGACCAGCTGGCTTAGGAACAGCACCGTTCGATGATGAGGGTATTCCACAGCAGAATACAACAATAGTAGAGAAAGGAGTTTTAAGAAACTTTCTATATGATACTTACACTGCAAATAAGGATAAATGCAAATCTACTGGAAATGCAAGTAGGTCATATAAATCATTACCTAGGCCATCACCTCACGACATAGTAATAAAACCAGGCACAGCCACACTAGAAGATATGATATGTAATATTTCAGAGGGAATACTTATTATAGATACAATAGGGGAATGGTTAAGTGATCCAGTATCAGGAGCTATAAACGCTACGGTCACTCTTGGTGCATATATTAAGAAAGGTGAAATAAAAAATTTTGTTAAGGGTTTCATAGTTTCTGGAAATTGGTTTGAAATTGCAAAAAGTGGAATAAGAACTATAGGTAGGGATATAAGGCACGATTTAGGAGTTAGTACTCCAAGTATTTGGATTGATAAAATGGTCATTGCTTCAGACTGAGTATCACTTTTCTGAATATTTTTCCTTAAGTGATGTTATTTCTTTTATTATCATGTCACAAAGTTTTTTAGGTCTCGACGGCTCTCTGCATACACCTTCAGAAATACAACTTGGCCCAGCATACTGAAAAATTGTGGGAGCTATTGGAAGAACAAGCTTAAGTATCTCATAGGCTAGTTCTCTTATTTCCCATTGGGCTTTTGCACAAAGTCTTAGTTTTAGGAAGTGAAGCAATTCACGTGCATTCATTGTCATTACAATATAAGTTTCAATAGCGTTTGGTAAAACAAAACGAGCATCTTCAGCAGGAATTCCCTCTTTTAAAAGCTCTTTGTAGATATTTAGAGTTGTTTTCATTGCTTGATCAAATAATTTCTTGGCTTTAGAATTGTTTGCAATTGTGTGAGGTACTATGAAATGTGGAGATTCCCACTTGACATATCGTTGCCCTCTCTGGGAGAATGAAGCTATTCTATGACGTGTTAATTGTTGACTAATTATCCTAGAGAAATCCCATATAAGAAAAGTGAATGAAAGATGTTCAATCACCGAGTAATGACCATAACTCATGACAGCTTTTATTGTACCCTTTACTTTTTTAGGTGGAATTCTAAGTAGATTATCAGGATCTGCAGAAGATATTGTATTCCTTCCTGCAATAGCGCAGATGTATTCACCCTCACTTATACCTTCAGGTATTATGCTTTTGAGCTCATTAGAGACTTGTGTATATGCTAGCAGTTTAACTTTAACCATAACTGCATCTCCTTAACTCTCTACTTACAAAATTATTTATGTAAGGAAGTATTTTTTCTTTTTGAGAATATAAAATTAAAATGAGGAGAGAGACGAAGCTCTTATTTAAAGAAGATATTCCCTATTCCGAGAGAGTTATCAGTAATTTTCATACTCTCCTCTTGAGATTTCAATTCAAACATCGACCTTACTGCATCTATGTTTTCAGGAACTACAATAGCTTCTTGATGAACAGCATATATAAGGTAAACCCATGCACCATCTACAAATATTGACTCTTCCCACACCGCAACTTCATATAAGTCATTTCGCTTCCTTCCTAAATCTCTTGCAAATTCTATTAACTGGGCTGTGTCACTAAAGCCCATAGATTTACTTACAACTAATGTTCTTGGGTTCTCTTTTAAGATAGAAATTATATCGTCCTGCGTTACGTTTCTTGATAATTTAACCATAAGGGTGTGAACATGCATCAATGTAGTTGGTACAACATATGCAATACTTACAATATCTATATCCGAAATTATCGTTTTCAAGTCAAATGCATGATGACTGGGAATTCTAAAGTCTGGTTTTATGCAATTTATTGGTCCTTTTTTTGTCTCTTTTGGGTCTGCAGCACGACGAATTAGTATCACCTTAGCCTCCTTTATTTTAAAGTTCTCATGTAATGGGTATATAATACGTGCCAATCCTGTTGTATTACAAGAAACCACTCGTACAACGTTTTTACCCAGTGCACTGTTATAGTTTACTTGAGCTACAAAACTTACTTCAGCTATGTCAGCATCTTCGCCTCCTTGAAAGATCATCTTTAAGCCTTGCTTTTCATAGAGGGTTTTATTGTTTTTCCCCATACCGCCAGGGGACGTGTCAATTACTATGTCTGCCTTACTAAGTAACTCTGAAAGGGAACCCTTATACGGAAAATTTGCATCTTCGAAATTCTTTTCTGACCCATCGACAGCAAAAACATCTATGTTGCTCTTATAAGCTAAAAAAGCAAAGTAGTCTGGTTTTGTTTTTGCTATTCCTACAAGTTCCATATCTGGTTGTAATTTAATAGCATCAGCAACCCTTTTCCCTATAGTTCCATATCCACTTATAGCAACTTTAACTTTCATCTGAAAATACACCCCTTATTAATACAAGAGATTAATTAAAAGATTAACGACTTATATACCTTCTCTCAATTGTTAATACAGTGAGTATTAAAATTAACAATAAAATTGCTAAAAATGGAGGTATAGCAAACGCTATTTGTTCAACGTACATTTTAATAAACTCAGGAGTTGGAGAGAACTGAGCTCCGTAAATTTCATACATTGTAAGAAGGCCATATAACGTGAAAACGGGCCACACAATATATCCACCAGATAATAATAAAATTAAGCTTGCTAATCCTATACCGCTTTTAGTTGGATCTAATGCCTCATGAGGAAGATCTTTATCTGGATCAAAAAGAAAGTAATATATTAATAGAACTGGTGCTGGTTTTAATCTAATTAATTCATGAATTGCAACACCCAACTGAATTGCTATTAGTGGAATTAGTATGACAATTGCATATAGAACAGGAATATAAAGAAGTCGCTGAGGGGGTAAAACGAGGGGAAGAAATATAATAATAGAATACAATGTTAGATAAGACAGTACATAAACAGCGATATGAGAGAATATAAATTCAAGAACCTTCTTGAGCGATACTGTCAAAATAATCACCCCCAGATATATAAAATGTTTTTTGCGAAGCGGATACGCTGAAAATTGGTGATAATCCATGTTCAGTAGAGAAAATTATTGCTTCCATTTCGATCACCATTATTCGATGAACTTAAATAGATAAAATAGAGACAAAATATAAATGTGCTTTGTATCATATAAATTATCTTAATGATAAAACTTTCTATATTAGAAGATCACTATATTGAATAAGAAGATATTGCTAAAAGGGTTGAGAAATATGTCTGATATTATGCAATCGCCAGAGAAAAGAATTCCCGGAACATCATACTATGTGAAGATTGTATCAAAGAAACTTATTGTTAGTAGGTATGGTAAGATAGTTGAGGAAATCCCTGTTGAGGTTAATGTTAATGATGTGGCAAAAGCATTGGAGCACTTCCTAAGAAGCCATGAATTTTACCATTCTAAAGAAAGTATTAAGAGCTTCGCAGAAGAGCTTGTAGGAAAATATGGAATGATGCCAAAGCCATTACCACAGATTAGAAAAATTGAGGAAAAAGCCGAAGTTGCTGAACCTGAACGTATTATAGAGCGCCCACCACCTACTCCACCACCCACAGCTGAGAAAGTTGAGGCACCCGAAGTAGCTGAAGAGATAAAACCTCCAGAGGAAATAAAACCTGAAGCCCCTGAGGCCGTTACGGAAGAGAAAATTGAAGAAAAAGTTGAGGAAATACCAGCACCTCCTCTTAAAATAGAAGAAATGAAATTTGTAACAATAATTGGTTGTGAAGATAGTATACGAAAGTTTTTAGAAGAGCTGCAATTTGAAGATGAAAGTTTCTTCAAAGCGTTCGAGGAAGAAAAGACGGCAATTCTTCAGTTTGATGTAGAAGAAAAGCCGATAAAGGCTAGGCTTGTTGAATGCAGCGCTACTGATCAGTTAAGTAAAGCTTTGGAAAACTCCCTTTCTATAATGTTAATTGAATATAGGAAAGCAGATATTTTTGCAGATAACATTTTGCCTATCGTCTTAGAACATGTAGGTGCAAGAGACAAACCAATTTTAATTGTTGATAGAACTGAAGAGGGATTTCCTATAGACAAAATAAGAGAAGTCATAAGGAAATATCCAAATGTAGCATACATACGTCCAGACGTTAATGTGTCAGTGGCATTTAATGACCTTCTAATTATACTTTCCGAGAAAACTAAAGAAGGGAAAGAGAAAATAATTAAGGAAATAAACGAGGTCTACCTTCCAAAAGAAGAGAAGAAAGAGAAAAAAGGATTCCTCAAGAGGCTCTTCGGCTAACACTCTAAATATCAACTTATCTACAAATTTTTATTTATGACACTCACAATTCTCATGAATTAATTTTTATTATCATCTTTTTCTTTTTGCACTCGATTCCCTTTTCTTATATAGATGGTTAGCTATGATAAATATCTTTTCAGCTATTTTTTTGCCAATACCAGGAACCTTCGTCAACTCATCGATGGACGCATTAAAAATACTTCTTATAGAACCAAAGTGTGATAATAAAGCGCGAGATCGAGCTAAATCAACCCCAGGAATACTAGCAATAACAAATTCTAAGACGTCATCCAACAAAAGAGGTTTCTCACCCGCTCTAATTACGGGTTTTCGTTTATGTTCTATCTGCTCTCTTTTAGCAATTATATATATTATCTCAGCAGTTTCTTTAGCATTTTCACTCCAAATTATTGGAACATTGAAATCTACAGCTACAGCAGCAATAGCTGAGTAAATAGATTTTGATGTAACATTTCTATGTGAAAAAAGATCGTACCCTTCAATTATTAAAATTGGCTTCCTGTAGTTTTCCTTTAACTTTTTAATCTGTGGGAATAATCTATTATCAATTATAGAGTTAACAAAATCAGATGATGTTTTACGCTCGATAATTACATCATCCGAAAGAATATAATCACCTACATCTAAGCGTTTTATAGTAATTTTGCAATCATAATCAGACAGGTATCGAACGACTTCAGATAGGAACTCACGAGAGTCAATTATTATTTCTATTTCGTTATCGGTTTCACTTTTTTCCGTTTTCATTATTTTCATATCTGGTTTTTCTTTAATAATATATTCTTCTATGAGACCTTGAGATGCTTCAAACGCTACCTTACTTCGCTCAATTTCTTTCACACTTAGCTGCTTTTTAAGCTTCTTTAATATTTCTTTCATTTTCTTCTCCTTTCTAACGGATGCCCAATAATAGCCTTCATCGCGTGTTCCTTTTGCAATTAATACTATGACCGTCCCTTCCCTCTTTCGTCCAGTCCTACCCATTCTTTGTATTCGTCTGATAGCGCTTGGTACTGCATCATAAAAGATTACTAAATCGCATTCGGCGATATCTAATCCCTCTTCAGCGACACTCGTAGCAACTAGGATATTATAAATACCGAGAGAGAAGTTTTCTAGTATTTCAAGCTGCTGTTTTTGAGTCAAACCTTTAACATCAGACCTTTTCTGCTGACCGACAAACCACATAGCATTTAAACCATGTTCTCTTAACTTTTCAGAAATGTACTTTGCAGTCACTCTATAATGTGTAAATACTAAAATACGCATATTCTCATTTCTTGAAAGATACTCATCAAGAATTTTTATTAAATGCTCCAGTTTGGGATGCTCGATTCCTTTCTGAATTAAATAATTAGCTAACATTTTCAATTCCATAAATTCATTTGATGAAACAAATTCTTTCAAAGTCTTAGGCGCTCCTTGTCTTGTAGACTTTTCTTCCAGTTTCTTTAAGTGTGCATAAAATGATGTTACACCTTGGGTCTCAATAAGTTCAAGAAGATGTGATATCCGAATAGCATTAGTAACCATTGCTAAAAGCCTATAGTATTCATTAGATATAGTATTAGTTTTTTCATGAATCAACTTCTGGATTTTTTCTTTAACTAAGATGAGGTCTTTCCTTTTAATTTTTCTAATATCAGTAGTAGATATCAGATCGTATTCCTTTAAAGAACTAATAATATCTTTAAGCAGAGTATTAAGGATTTGGATTATTCTAGTGAACTCTTCTGGTAGATCTATGTGATGCCATTTTAGGATTCTTTTTTGAATATATGGTGCTACGTCGGGGCTGTGCTCGTCCCTAACTTCTACTTGTTGTATGAATAGATTTTTCTTAATTTCCTCTATTTTCTCTAATTCGGATCCAGGGCTTGCTGTTATTCCTAAGATTAAAGGATATTTAGACGTACTCATATATTTCTTAGCTATGAAGACATATGGATAATCACCAACAGCCCTATGGCATTCATCAAATATCATCAGAGATACATTCTCTAAGGTATATCTTTTTGCAATAATGTCATTTTGTAATACTTGTGGTGTCATAATTGCAACCTTAGATTGGTGCCATTTTTTCTCTCGTTTGGATGGACTATCCGCTCCTGTGAACACATTAATAGTACCAGGAATTAAGTCCAATATCTCCTCAAATACTTTTTTATGTTGCTCAACAAGAGGACGTGTTGGAGCCAGAAATATTACTTTTGAATCAGGATAACGATGCAATCTATTAGCAGTTACTAGTGCTGCAATTATTGTTTTACCAAGTCCAGTAGGGAGCACTACTAATGTATTCTTTCTGGAACTTATAGCAGCTATTACCTCTTGATATAATCTATACTCAACGGCATCTTTCTTGATTAAAGGATGCTCAAAATATTTTGTCATGCTATATCATCAACTATTTTTTAATTTTTAATATTTAAAAAATGGCAGATTAGGATTTTGATCTAACTTTGAACTTTTAACTGTATTTAAATAAGCTTTTTGTAAAAATATTGTTAGGAAAAATATCTCTAATTGAGTAATTAAAGATTTTTGCAAATAAATAAATATAAATGCTTTAATAGTGGTTTCACTAAACTGTTCTACAGTAAAATATCTTTTTTACTAACTAAGGAGGTTAGTCAATGGAGCAACTTGAGGTCCATGATATTGAGTTTTTAACACCAAAAACAGAAGATGAATTACTTGATATTCTTGATAGATATAAGGAAAAGGCAAAGGTGCTTGCTGGAGGCTCAGACTTACTTCTTCTTATAAGAAGAAACCTCATTGCAAGGCCTAATTATATAGTTAATATAATGGAGATACCATCACTGAAGTATATCAATGAAGATGAAGAAACAGTAAGAATTGGCGCAACAGTAACGCATACCGAGGCTATTGAAAATCAAATCATCAATAGGGAGTTCCCCTCACTTGTAAAAGCCTTAAAAACGATAGGATCTACTCAAATAAGAAACTGGGCTACTATCGCTGGGAACCTTGCTAATGCTTCACCGGCTGCAGATTCAGCACCCATTCTTATAGCCTTGGATGCCAAGCTAAAAATAAAATCGGCTAAGGATGAGAAAATAATTCCAGTTGAGGAACTCTTTGTTGGAGTGAAAAAAACGATTCTAAAACCAAACGAGATAATTAAGGAAATAATTATTCCTAAAAAGAGAAAGAATTTCGCAGCAGATTTTATTAAACTTGGTAAACGTAATGCTCTTGTCTTAGCGGTTGTTTCAGCAGCTGCTGGAATAGAAATGTCTGAAGACGGAAAGATAAAGAATATACGAATTGCGTTAGGTTCTGTAGCTCCTACTCCCTTAAGAGCCAAAAAAGCAGAGGATGTGCTTAGGGGTAAAGAGCCAAAAATGGATTTAATAGACAAATGTGCTAAAGTGGCAAAAGAAGAAAGCAAGCCCATTTCAGATGTTAGAGCATCAGCAGAGTATAGAAGAGAAATGGTTTATGTTTTGACAAAAAGAGTCATACTTAATGCTTTAAAAGAGTTAGGGGTTGATGTTGAATGAAAAAGCAACTCCTTAGAATGAGAGTTAATGGGAGAGATGTTGAAGTTTATGTAAGACCTGATGCCAGGCTTATAGATGTTCTTAGAGATTTGGGGTATCTTAGTGTTAAAGAGGGGTGCGGTACTGGTGAATGTGGCGCATGTACAGTTATCATGGACGGAAAAACTGTTCTTTCTTGTATTACGTTTGCACTACAAGCAAATGGGAAGGAGATTATTACAGTTGAGGGGTTAGCTAAAAATGGAAAGCTTCATCCAGTTCAAGAAGCTTTTATAGAGAAAGGTGCAGTCCAATGCGGATATTGTATTCCAGGTTTCATTATGAGCACGGTATATTTACTTAATGAGAATCCTAATCCGACATATGAAGATATTCTGGACGCACTAGAGGGAAATTTATGTCGTTGTACTGGATATGTGAAAATAATCGAAGCTGTTAAAGAAGCTGCTTCACGACTAAAAAAGGAGGCGTAGTATGTCGAAAGTTATTGTAAAAGAAAAAGAGAGAGTCTTAAATGTTGTTGGTCATCCTGTAAATAGAGTAGATGCCCTAGCAAAAGTTACGGGGACTGCAAAGTTTACAGCTGATTACTATGTTCCAAACATGCTTTATGCCGTAGTTAAACATGCAGACATTCCACACGGATACATAAAGAAGATCGACACTTCAGAAGCTGAGAAAGTTGAAGGAGTGGTGAAAATAGCTACTGGAAAAGATATACCTGGTGTAAAAAAAGTTGGATTCCCAATTCCTGATGAGGAAGTTATTGTTCAAGAAAAGGTTAGATATATTGGTGATGTAGTAGCGATTGTTGCAGCAGAAACTTTAGAAGCAGCAAGAAAAGCTGCAGAAAAAATAAAAGTTGAATATGATCCACTCCCAGTTGTTTTGGATCCAGAAGAAGCTATGAAAGAAGATGCCCCGAAAATTCATGACTCCGGCAATATAATAACACATTTTAAGATCAGAAAGGGAGATGTTGAAAAGGGCTTTAAAGAGGCCGATTATGTTATAGAACGAGAGTATAGAACTCAATTTATTGAACATTCATATTTAGAACCAGTAGCAGCTCTCGCAATTCCGGTTGGAGATATGATTGAAATCTATGGAACAGTTCAGAATCCACATAATGCAAGAAGAATTACCTCACTTACATTAGGAATACCAATGCATAAAGTGAGAGTGATTCAACCAGCACTTGGTGGTTCCTTCGGTGGTAAAGATGATACAGCAAATTTTGTTGCTGCACGTGCTGCATTGATGGCTAAACTAACTGGACGACCAGTTAAGATGGTTTATACCCGAGAACAAGACATGAGAGAAAGTTACAAGAGACATCCATATATTATGCGTTATAAAGTTGGTTTTACAAAGGATGGTAGAATAACTGCTATGGAGATAAAAGTTATCACAAATGCTGGGGCTTATTCGTCGTCGTCTCCATTAGTCTTATATAGATCTACCGTTCAATGTACTGGAACATATGAAGTACCAAACATAAAAGGAGACTTCTATACAGTATATACAAATACTGTATTCTCTGGAGCTATGCGAGGTTTTGGAGCGCCCCAAATAAATTTCGCAGTTGAATCACTTATGGATGAAATTGCAGAAATACTGGGAATGGATCCAGTTGAAATTAGATTGAAAAATGCCTATAAGGAAGGATCAGTAACACCTACTGGGCAAGTATTAAAAGGACATGTAGTTAGCATTAGGGATATAATAAAGAAACTTGCAGAAATTGCGGATTGGAAGAAAAAGCGAGAGGAATACAGTAAAGATAAGGGAGACGTCCGTAGAGGTATTGGGATATCTTGTGCATTTAGAGGAGTTAGCTTAGGTGCAGAAGGAGCAGATTATGCTGGTGCCATAGTAGAAGTTTTCGAGGATGGACATATATCGATTACAAGTGGGATATCAGAAATGGGGCAAGGTGCAAAAACTGTTATGTCTCAAACCGCTGCAGAGGTCCTTGGTGTTCCTATAGAATACGTCACGTTTGTTGGTCCAGATACCTCATTTTCTCCAGATAGTGGACCCACTGTTGCATCAAGAGGGACACTAATGGGATGCGGAGCGGTAAAAGTCGCTGCTGAGGTTGTAAAGGAAAGAATGGCTAAATATGCAGCTAAACTATTTAACACAACATACGAGAACATAGTATTTGAGAATGGTTATGTTTACTCGAAAAAGAATCCAGAGAACAAAATATCATTTCCAGAGCTAGCTAAAAAATGCTATCTTGATAGAGTAAATCTTAGCGCGGTAGGGTGGTTTCTAGCACCAGAGATACATTGGGATCCAGAGACTGGTGAAGGTGAACCATATTTTACATATACATATTATGCAGATATAGCGGAAGTTGAGGTTAATGTAAAAACTGGTGATGTAAAAGTCAAAAAAGTATACGCAATGCATGATCCAGGAAAGGTTGTAAATCCAAAAACAGCAAAAGGACAAGTCTATGGAGGAGTTGCCATGGGTATTGGATACGCATTAAAGGAAGAGTATAAGATAGATGGGAAAGGATATCCAATTACATTAAACTTTGATAAGTATCAAATTGTAAGAGCTCATGAAATGCCTGATGTTGAAGTATATTTCCTAGAAAATCCAGATCCTTCTGGTCCCTTTGGAGCTAAAAGTCTTGGAGAGCCTGCCTTTGATACGGTTGCACCTGCAATAACAAATGCTATTGCACATGCGACAGGTGTTAGAGTAAGAAGTTTACCTGCGACAAAAGATAAAATCTTAAAATTACTTAAAGAGAAGGAGGAGAGAAGATGAAACTCACGATTTTTGTAAATTCGAAAAAGTATGAATTTGAGGAAATAGACCCAAATATGAGATTAGTGGATCTCCTTAGAGATAAACTTGGAATTACGAGTGTAAAAATAGGTTGCGAGAATGGAACTTGTGGAGTGTGTACAGTACTAGTTGATGGTGTTCCTGTGAGGTCTTGCATAACCCCCGTATCAAAAGTGAACGGGAAAAAAATTTTAACAGTTGAGGGATTAGGAACCCCCGAGAACCCACATCCACTTCAAAAGTTTTTTATTGAGTACGATGCTGTTCAATGTGGATTTTGTACACCTGCAATGATTCTTTATGGATATTATATTGTAAAGAAAAATCCTGATGTAACGAAGGAAGAAATAAAGAAAATGATTTCTCCTGTCTTATGTAGATGTACTGGGTATATTCCAATTATTGAGGCCATAAAAGCTTATGCTGATTTTGTGAAAAGGAGGCGTGAAAAATGAGCATTGGTATTCAAATGGAGAAAACTGAGATGCTTACTATTGTTGGAAAACCAGTAAAGAGAATAGATGCCTATGAAAAAGTGACAGGGTTAGCGAGGTATGTTAGAGATTTAAGGTTTCAGAATATGCTATATGGTTTTGTATTTAGGAGCACGGAGCCTCATGCAAAAATTAAGAAATTGGATGTTAAGGAAGCGAAAAAGGTTCCCGGAGTATATGCAGTTGTGACAGCAGATGACATCCCTGGAGAAAATATCGTGCCAATAATATTAAACGACCGCCCACTTTTAGCAAAAGATAAAGTTAGGTATATAGGCGAAGCTATTGCACTTATTGCGGCGGAAACGAAGGAAATTGCAAAAATCGCGGCTAGTAAAATAAAAGTTGAATATGAACCGCTTCCAGCAATTTTTGATGCCTTAGAAGCTATGAAAGAAGATGCCCCGAAAATTCATGACTCCGGCAATATCTTTACTCACTATAAGATAAGAAAAGGTGATGTAGAAAAGGCATTTAAAGAGGCAGATTTAATAATTGAGAACGTCTATCAAACTAACTATCAGGAACATGTATATATCGAGCCACAAGGAGCCTTGGCTGTTCCAGAGGGTGATGGCATAACTGTTTATTCCAGTACGCAATGTCCATATTATGTGCAGAAAGCAGTAGCAAATGTTCTTGGACTGCCAAGAAGCAAAGTTAGAATAATAGTTACAACAGTTGGCGGAGGTTTTGGAGGAAAAGAAGATGTACCTTCATGGGTATCTGCGGAAGCTGCTGTTCTGGCTTGGGTTACTAAAAGGCCCGTACTGTTAGAGTATGATAGAGAGGAGGATATGGAAACTAGCAGTAAGAGACATCCAGGGTATGTAAAATATAAATCAGCTTTTAAGAAAGATGGAACATTAATTGGAATAAAGGTTGAATACGTAATTGACGCAGGAGCATATTCAACATTATCCCCACCAGTAATATTTAGAGGCACAATCCATGCTCCAGGTCCTTATAAAATTCCTAATGTTTGGGTTGATGGATACGCAGTTGCTACAAATAAAGTACCAACAGGTGCATTTAGGGGTTTCGGTTCACCACAAGTCATCTTTGCATATGAACAACAAATCGACGAAGCTGCGTATAAATTGGGGTTAGACCCTGCTGAGATTAGGTTAAAAAATGCTCTCGACTTAGGAGACGAAACTGCCACGGGGCAAATTCTTAGATATAGCGTTGGAGTGAAGGAAACTATAAGAAAAGCCATAGAAGTGTCGGACTGGTATAGAAAACGAAAAGAGTATTCATTAATGGAAGGCACTAAACGTCGAGGAATTGGAATGAGTACAATAATATATGGGGTTGGTCTGGGAGCTGCAGGAAAGATACTAGAACGATCTGGAGCTACCGTTCAAATCACAACAGATGGTAGTGTCATTGTCTTAGTAGGAACATCAGAAATGGGTCAGGGAATGAGAACAGTGCTAGCACAAATAGCAGCAGAGGCTCTTGGAGTTACAATCGATAAAATATATTTACCAGAAGTAGACACACTTGCTGTGCCAGATAGTGGTCCTACCGTAGCATCAAGAGCTACTGTTATGTCTGGTAATGCCATAATTGATGCTGCTGAGAAGATAAAAGAAAACCTATTAAAGGTAGCATCTGAAGAGTTAAATGTACCTCCAGAGAGATTAGACATTAAAGATAATGTTATCTTTGATACCGATAATCCAAATGTGAAGGTGGAATTTGATAAAATAGTAGAAATTGCCTATGCAAAGGGAGTAAAGCTAGCAGCTGTTGGTTGGTATCACGCTCCTGATACGACGTTTAATGAACAAGGCCTTGGTGATGCATACTATGTTTATTCCTATGCAACTCATGTGGCAGAGGTTGAAGTTGACCTTGAAACTGGAAAAGTTAATGTAATAGATTACTATGCCGTTCATGACTCAGGCAAAATTATAAATCCAGTAACTGCTGAGGGACAAGTTCAAGGAGGAGTAGCCCAGGGGATAGGCTATGCGTTATTAGAGGATTTAGTTGTTGAAAACGGAAAAATTATGAATCCTAATCTTACCGATTATCTCATACCATCTATCAAGGATGTGCCTAATATTAAGGTCTATTTCGTTGAAGCAGAGTATCCCGAAGGGCCATTTGGTGCAAAGGGTCTTGGAGAACCTTGCTTAATGCCAGTTGCAGCAGCAATAGCAAATGCTATTAGACATGCAACTGGAGTTAGAATAAAGAAATTACCAATGACAGCAGAAAAGGTCTTTTTTGCACTTAAGGAGCATGGAGTAAGAGGATGATAATTGCCATAATTTTAGCAGCTGGTAAGTCAGAAAGAATGGGAAGACCGAAACTCATCTTACCAATAATAAATGGCAAAAGCATAATAGAACATGTAATTGAGTGTGTTAAATCTTCAAAGGTTGATGAAGTATTAGTTATTCTTGGTCATGAACCACACAACATTATTCCATATGTTCAGAGAACCAATACTCCCTTTATTGTCAATTTCTTTTATGAATATGGCATGACTAGCTCTTTTAAGAGAGGTATCATGGAAATCGCAGATAGAGCGGATGCAGCACTGTTAGTGTTAGGGGATCAACCGCTAATATCTACAGAGCTAATTGATCAAATCATTGACATTTATGAACATACATCAGCGCTTATAGTTTCGCCTAAATATAAAGGAAAAAAGGGACACCCCGTTTTATTTGATAAAAAAGTGTTTACAGACATTATCAACTTGCCATGGTATGGCATTATTAGGACAGTAGTACATAAATATTCTTTACAACATGTGACCTTTGATTGGGAAAAGTCAGTTATTATTGATGTTGATACGCCTGAAGATTATAAGAAGTTAGTAGAGATCATTAAAAGATCACATAAAAAGAATTAAGATTAATCCGGACCTAGATGCCTATATTTTATTATTTCAGCCATTACACTAACAGCTATTTCTTCAGGAGAATCCGCGCCGATATCGATACCCATAGGAACTCTAATTCTATTTACTACGTTTTCAGGATAACCATCTTTTATTAATTTATTTTTAATAGTAATTCCTTTGTATTTGCTTCCAATAATGCCGATATATGCAGCTGGCATTTTTATAATTTGCCGCAAAATTTCCTCATCTGTTACAGCATCTCTAGTTGCAATAATGATAAATGTGTTAGAATCTATTTTTAGCTTTTTTACAATCTCTGAAGCTTCACCTATCAAAATCTCCGCACTTGGGTATTCAGACTTATCTATCTTCTTTTCATCTTTTTCTATAATAATTACATCGAAACCAACCATTTGAGCTATCTTATTAATAGCAATACCTATATGACCATGTCCAAATATTATAAGCTTGGGCTTCGGCTTTATCGGATTCAACAACACTTTTATAGTGCCTCCACATATTTGTCTTAGCTTACCCCTTTCAGTAAGCTCAAATTTTAATACTTTAGGCTCAAGTTTACCTTCTTTAAACATTTGCATTGCAGTACTATATACATTTTCCTCAACAGGTCCTCCACCAATAGTTCCAACTTTTGTTCCATCCTCTTTTATCAGCATCATTACTCCAAGGTCACGCGGACCAGATCCTATCTTTTCTGAAATTATGCAAAGTATTACAGAGCGCCCGTTTTTTAGCTCATTTAACGCTTCAGATAATATTTCAATCATTACATTCACCTTGAAAAAATTATGATTTAAAGTTTATAAACCCTTATACTAATTATATATACTGTTAATCTCTCTTACTATACTACATTTTAGTAATAATCCACAATTGAAAAAATACAGCAAAATAAATTTTTTAAACAATAAAGCCATAATGGATTTTTAGCCAATAAAGCATGGTAGTGTAAATAATGCCTATCGATGAAATGGAAATTCCCAGATATGTAGTTATGGGAGAAAATGCAACTTCTTATTTACCTAAAATAGTCAAAAAGCTAAATTTAAAAAAAGTGCTCATAATAACAGGAAAGAAAAATACTAAAAGGATAACAGAAAAAAAAGTCGTACCCCTTCTTACAGATGAAATCAATATTGAGGTTATTTCAATTGACTCTAAAATAGATTTTCATACTGTAAAGGAGATTTTTGAAAATTGCCAAGGAAAGAGATACGACGCAATACTAGCAGCGGGTGGCGGTGGCGTTATCGACTGTGGAAAAATTACCGCAAGTTGGTTAGATATACCTTTTATTAGTTATCCGACAGCTGCTTCTCATGATGGGATTTCGTCCCCCTCAATTTCATTTCTCCTCAGAGAGGAAATAAAAAGATATGGAAAGTTCTCTAATATTGTAAAGTCTCCTATTGCAATAATAGCAGATACAGAAGTGATAAGCCAAGCCCCAAAAAGGCTATTAATTTCTGGTTTTGGAGACATGATAGCAAAATATACGGCCGTTAGAGATTGGAAATTAGCACATAAACTAAGAAATGAACCATTTAGTGAATATGCAGCATCAATGGCATTAATGAGTGCAAAAGTAGTTAGAAATAATATTCCTATAATACGACATGGCGGTGAAAAAGCTGCTCGTGTGATAACAAAAGCGTTAATAGGGAGCGGAGTCAGTATGGCAATAGCTGGTAGCAGCAGACCTGCTAGTGGAGCAGAACATATGTTTAGTCATGCATTAGATTTATTATCGGAGAAATACAATTTTAAAAGAGCTTTGCATGGTGAACAATGTGGTGTAGGATCTATAGTTACAGCATACCTTCATGGAATGAATTGGAGAAAAATTAAAAATGCTCTTAGAGCCGTTGGTGCACCAACAACATCAAAAGAATTAGGAATTGCAGATGAATATCTTATAGAGGCTCTTCATATAGCGCATACTATAAGGCCGGAGAGATATACTATTCTTGGTGATAAGGGTATTTCAAGGGAAGCTGCTGAAGAAGCTTTACGTGTAACAGGGATTATTAAATAAGTTTCTTAGGTTTTATCATAATAATTAAAACTCAACAGCTCTAGTTTCAGGTTTTAGAATTTCTGCTTTTTCTCTATATAATATATTCACTATTTCATTATAGGTTTCTTGTAATATCTGTTGATAATCCGCCTCATTTGTTTCAACTTTATCCATTTTTTCATACAGTACTTTTGTACGTTCGTCAGAAACCAACTTATAGAAGTTATCTGTTAAATACTTTGCAACCGATATCCCCTTTGGTGTAGGTTTTATTCTTCCATTAACCTCTTGTATATATTTCCTGTCAAATAGCTTCTTCACAATTATAGCATATGTACTAGGTCTTCCGATGCCTTTTTCCTTCATCTCACGTATGATCTCAGCTTGAGTATATAATTCGTAGGGTGATCCTATCCATTTACGTATATTGGTTACAGGATATGCTGCCCCTTCTTTTAATTCGACAATTCGTTTAGGTAAATGTAAACTATAAACTTTTGTAAACCCTTCAGACCCTTCTATTACTTTTATAATCCCTTCTACATCTAAACTTCTATCAGCAATTTTTACTCTTGCTCTTTGATGAATTACTTTAGCTGCTTTCATTTGGCTAGCAATAAATCTTCTAAAAATGAGACCATAGAGTTGGAGATGCTGAGCAGTTAGTCTTATATTTAGTACACCTTCACGTATCAACTCAGCCAGCTGTGACTGATCCAAAGGCTTAACAGGCCTTATACACTCATGAGCCCCACCAACACCCCAAGACCTAGGGGTAAACTCATTTTCAGAAAACTTGTCTGTAATATAATCCTTAGCTACTTTTATACCTTGACTACTTACTCGGGTACTATCCGTACGATGATATGTTATAAGACCGCTTTCAAAGAGATCCTGAGCCAGCTTCATAGTTTGAGCTGCAGAGATTTTCATTATAGTTGTTGCATCATAAAGCATTGAATCTGTTGTATATGGCGGAAGTGGCTTTATTTCTCTTTCTTCTTTTTCGACTTTTTCTACAATTATTTTTTCGTTTTTAAGTTTTTCAAGAAGTATTTCAGCATCTCTATTTTCCTTTACATCTGGAAAATCAATAATTATGTCGAAACCCTCAGAGAATATTCTAAAGTAGAAATGAAGAGTTTCTCTCCATTTAAGATATCTATCAATTATCCATCTAAGCACTGCAGATTGAACTCGGCCAGCAGAGAGATTTACATCATTGAATCTTTTCCAAAGCATTTTACTTAACTCAAAGCCTATCCATCTATCTTCTATTCTTCTTACAAGTTGAGCTTTTACTAAGCTCATGTCTATTGAGCGGGATTCCTTCAATCCACGATCTATTGCAAGCTTACTAACTTCATGAAATTCCATCCTACGAATATCATTCGTGAATAGAAATACAACATTCTTTGTATCCCAAGCGATCTTTTCGCCTTCAACATCAGGATCCGATGCCAGAAAAACTACATCAACTTCCTTAGTTAGTTCTTGTAATCGTCGCACAACATCTCTAGCGTCAATTATGTCTGTAGAACCACATTTTGGGCATTTCTTCTCTGAAAGAACAAACTGCGTTCCACATTTTTTGCATCTTTTAATTGTATCATAAACTGGTATATAATAGCCATCGTGCTTTTCAACTCCACAGAGAAGATCTTTACCTTCAACTGTTAGATCAAACATATGCCCCTTTGTAGCAACAATGTTCAGAACATAATCACCGCTTGTTACTTCATAGACTAGACCTTCTTCAAACCGTCTAATAGTTGGGCGTCCAAAAAACATAGATATAGTTTTAGCCTTATTTGGTGATTCAACTATAAGGACAGCAGACTTTATAGGATCTACAAATTCGGCTTTTTCCTTTCCTTCGTATATAGATCTTACTTTATATCTATCCTCATCTATTTTATGAATAATTTCATCTAAGTTTACTTCTTCTATTGGAACCAAATCACAATGCTCATAACGCCAAATTAACTGCCTTCTTAGTCCATTGATGAGATATTTATCAGAAGTGAGTATGATAGATAACCCTGTAGTTACACCCCCTGGATAGAGCCGACTAGTTCTACCAGAAGCTTGAATATATGAGTCTATATCGGGATATATTATGGTGAAAGATCCTGTTTCATCTAATAGTAATCTGACATACGGATATTGCTCCACTTTTGAAAACACGTCAGGTTGCTTTAATAAGGAGATGCAATATCTCGCATTTTTTAGAATCTCTTCTTTCAATCGCTTTAGATAACCCTCAACCTTTTCCTCATTTAATATTGCACGTGTTAACAATTTGAAAGTCTGCGGTTCTAATCTTCTTAATTTATCAGAAAGAGCTTTTCTTCGCTTATCCAATTCAGCATTCCCAGTAGCATCAGAAATTATACCCATTATAGCAAGAAGAGATATAGGGGATATTCTTTCACTCGCTAAGGAAATAATATGCCTTGGGATATCATAGAATATGGCATATCTTACTCTTGCAGGCAGATCCAAACCACGGACTAACAGACCATGGTGAAAAGCAACCCCTACGAGAATATCTATTTCGCCATTGGCAAAAGCTTCAATAAGTCCTTTTTTCTTCTCAGCATGAAAAGCTTCAGCTTTAATGCCATGAGAACGTAGCAATTCAGCAATCTGTTCAGTTTTCTCTACACCTAAGTCTTTAGGTACAAAAACTAATCCACCAGTTCCAAGTCTCTTAATATGCTCTAAAAGAAGCTCATCAAATTTTGAAGGATCGGATAATATATAGACATCATATATTTTACGAATCCCCTCGCCAACACCACCTACTTGAAAACCTAGGAGCTCCTTGAATAGTCTAATTCTTTTACCTTTTGGTCTAGCAGTAGCAGACGCTATAACGATCTGCCCTATTTTATTCTTCTTTTTCCACCTACTAATTTCGTTTTCTAATTCTTCTATTTTGTTCTTGATACTATTTATTACACTCTCATCTTTAATGTTCTGTGATAATATTAATCGTGATAAGCGTAATTTGTTATCTATCAATTCAATAGTTTTAGTAACAATTTCTTCAGTAAAGCCAATAAGAACCAACAGTCTATCTATATTCTTTGAAGACTTCATAACAGCGTCTACATCATCAACGAAAACTAAATCAAATTTTATATTTTTCAGAATTTCATAATTTTTTGCGAGAAATTGAGCAGTGGTAATTAATATATCAAAATCCTTATTCTTTATTAGATTTATAGTTTCATCTCTCTCCTTCTTTGGAAGCCCATGATGATATGAAATAATTCTTAGCTTACCAAGCTCTTTCTTATTCTTCTCAACTATATCAAGCATATTTTTAGTGACTTGAATAACAAGAGGAGTTGTAGGAAGAATTATGTATACTCGTTTCTTTTTCTTTTTTGCAAGATAAAGTGAGATAACGTATCCGAAAAAGGTTTTTCCCACACCTGTTGGAGCTGATATTGAAAAACTATAGCCTAAGAGAATTCTTTTCGCCCAGGTTCTCTGAGCGCTCCATAAGCGCTTCCCAGTAACTTCTTCAAAAAACTTACAGACTTCATCTGTCTTGAAAAATAGATTAATATAGTCATCATACTTTTTTAGTTTTCCTTCCTTTCTCAACAGATTAATAATAAGTTTTTTACCCTCTATTGTTGGAGTATATCCTGGAGGGATTATTGGTAAGCAATTTCTACAAGGCAAACCTAGAGATAATCTATCATCATATATATCTCCACCACAATTAGGGCACATTCCAACAAACTTAGCAATGGGCCGTTCCATGATTTTTCCCCTTTTTACTTTCACTTTTAAAATAATTTCTATTTTTAATAAAATTTGCCTATTTTTTGACATAGGATTTTACAATCTCTTTTTAAATCTATGGTATGCACGCTTCAAGATAATCTCTCCAGTAATCGAATTTCCAATCTCGACTATTCTATGATATGGAATTGTCTTCTTATTCAATACGAACCAAAATTGCTCGAGCGATATGTCTGATACTCTAGCTTTGAATATTTGTTCGTTAGTCCCTCTAAAAAGTATATAGAAATCTTCAGGAGACAATCTTCTATCGTATACAATTTGTTTTAATATTGACTTTATTGTTCGTTTTTTCTCTTTCTCGAAGATAGTCATGTATATCACTAAAAATAAAAATATGATTATTACTTTTTAATTTGTCTAATAATAGCATGTGGTGAAAGCATGAGTATAAGGACATTTATCTCGATTGATATAGAGGAGCCTCTTGTGGTAGGAAAAATAGTGAGCATTCAGGAGTCTCTGAAAGAGCTAGGGATAGATGCAAAATTTGTAGAGCCTCAGAATTTGCATTATACATTAAAATTTCTGGGTAACATAAACGAGGGACTAATAAATGAAATAAGTGATGTTCTCTCAGGGATTACAGCAAAGTCTTTTGAAGTTGAAATTGGAGGTATTGGAAGCTTTCCAAACTTAAGAAGAATCAATGTTATTTGGGTAGGAGCTAAAACAGGAGGCGAGCATTTAGTGTCTTTAGCTAAACAAGTCGATGATGCTCTTTCAAAATTAAGATTTCCTAGAGAAGCACGTCCATTTACACCACATTTAACAATTTGCAGAGTGAAAAGCAGCCGCAATAAAGAAAAGATTGTCAAATTTTTATTGGACAATCAAGATATTAAGATAGGTAAAATAAAAGTAACTGAATTTAGGTTAAAAAAGAGCACACTCACTCCAAAAGGGCCAATATATGAAACTTTAGCTAGCTTTAAACTTGAGGAGTCATAAATATGAAATTTGCAATAATTGGGGATTTGCATTTACCTAAGTCTGACTATTATCCTGAAGGATATTTCACTATTATCAGAAGACATATTGAAGATGAAAAGCCAGATGTTTTTTTAATAACAGGAGATTTGGCTTGGGGGAAGGAGTATCGTGAGGCGGTTCGTTACTTGAAACCTATATTTGATTTAAAAGTAAACTATAAGATTGCTGTTCGTGGGAATCATGATAAATGGTTTTCTATCGAAGTAAAAAGATTTTTTAGAGATCCTAAAAAGCTATTACTGTTAGATGGCGATTCATTTATTTTAAAAAGCAATTTAAAGAGGATAGGCATAGCTGGGATCATGGGATGGTATGATTTTAGTTTTAGTGATGCAGATATAACACCATCACCAGCTGATATTATAATGACGAGAAATGAGGCAAAAAAGCTTAGAGCCGCATTAAGAGAAATTAATGACTGCGAAATAAAGATTGTTATAATGCACTTTAGCCCCATTAAGGAAACAGTTGAAGGAGATCCTCTTATTTCAAAGGCTGGAAGCTTCATGTTTTTTGAAATAGCTAAATTATATGATGTGAATTATATTTTTCACTCACATACACATAGCATAGTAAAAAAAAGTCATGTAAAAAGAGAGAATATTAAAATTTATAATACATCTGCTGTTTCTTTGAATTTTAAACCTCTGATTTTAAATATTTCTTAAAGTTATGGAGGTGGACCAAACAAATATTGGGGATCATAATAAAAGTATGGTGGCGGTTTTTCTCTTCTTCGATGCATAAAGATTGCAACCCCTATTAGCATTATCCCAATCGCTATTAAGATTATTAGAAGAGGAAGAGATAATAAGCTCTCGAGCCTAAGGTGTATAATTCTTGATGACTCATTGTAGTCGGTTATTACAATAAATACATCATAACTGAATATGGAGTCTGGAATTGCTGAAGCGTAAGAGAAGCCGTTATCAGAAGTTAGTGTCTTATTATCCCAACTACCGTCAAAGTTAAGAATTGCGAGAGTAACTTGCTTGATACCTACTTTGCTAAATGTTTGAAAGTTTATGAGATATCCATTATTTGCTTGAGCAATTGCGAAATCATATATTACTGGGCGGTTTGGTATAGAAAAGCTGGCAATATTTTTAAGCAATGCAAAATTGCTATCATTTCTTAAGAAAGAGGCATATACAATGTCATCCCAGAATAAATTATCATCCCCTAATGCGATTACACGGCCTTTTCCACTATAAGCTACTGCGACTAGAACATCTTCATCATTAATATATACCAGTCCTTGTGCTTTATTCGGATCTTTAATTCCAAGAGCCGTACCTAAAACTACATATAATGATGAAACATTTTTTGTAAGCTGAGAGTCAACTACATATCCACCATAGCCAATACCATAGGATTTCCCTTCAAGCGTATAATTGCCAACTCCAATTGATTTATTTTTAATCTCGATTCCAAAATAATTAAGCAGTTCATTTAATGATTCAAAAGCAAACGCCGCTTCTCCACTGGTTTCATTATAAAATCCAGTCATCACTATTAATGTTCCACCCTCATTTACCCAGTCAATTATCTTATTTATCTCAAGCGATGTAAAAGATTGTTCTATATCATTGATAACTAATACATCCGTAAATTGAAGAACTTCATCATCAATAGGATTATTGTACACCTCAACGCTCATATCCAATCTTGAAAAAGCATCAATAAATATGGGCTCGGGAGAATCACTATCCATTTGCGATTGATGATAAAGATCCCAAACAACTCTGCCACCATATGGGTTTATGTGTATTTTTATAATGCTATTAACATAAATTGTTCCATTAATGGCTATAGTAAAGTTCCCGATGAAAGTTCCTATAAGATCAGTAGTAACCTTTTTGTTAAATGTACTATTAATAGCATAATAACCATTTCCAATGTATGAGATTTGAGAGTAATCATAAAGCTGTGATATGTTTCCAGTTAGGGTATATGTAATTGATGATACGTTTTCATAAATGCCAATTAATACATTTATTGGGCCGTATCCCACTTCAGGAAGTATATAACTAATTTCTAAATTTTCTGGAAATGTTTGAACGAATATAGATGATGGTTTTGATAAATATTCAAAAGCCGCACTAGCATTTACCAGTCCAGCTCCTTCTTCAACCCAAGAAAATCCCAAGGATTTAGCTGTTTTTACCAATGCGATTTTTATCTTGAGAGGAGAGGAGGAGGGATAAGCTTGAAGAAGAAGCGCTACAACACCACTAACAAATGGCGTAGCGGCGCTTGTTCCACTGAATAAAGTATAATATCTATCTTTATCAATTGGTTTGAGATACAGAGTCTCCTTAGCCCTTGTGGTTATTACGTTTACACCAGGAGCTGTGATATCTGGTTTTGCATAATGAGTTAAAATTGTGGGGCCACGGCTACTCCAGCTAGCAAGGGTTATGTTGCCAAAGCTAGCTGCAACTGTGATAGATGCTGGAGCAATACCTGGAGAATTTACTGTTCCAAAGTATGGTCCATCGTTCCCAGCTGCTGCAACTACAACTATTCCAGAAGAAACAGCAAGAGATACAGCTTCTAATATAGGATCTGATTTAGTTTCAGGTGCACCTAAAGACATAGATAAAACATTTACATTTCTTTTCATTGCAAAATCAATACCACTTAATAGATCAGAAATATTGCCATTTCCCTCAGAATCTACTACTTTAATTGCTAGGATTTTAGAATGAGGAGCCACACCTTTGTATGTTCCATTTGATGCAAAGCCTGTTCCACTAATAATGCCCGCAACAGCAGTACCATGGCCGTTATCGTCATAAGCATCAATACCATCGGATAAATTTAAGTCGTCTCGCCCATTTATAAAATCTTTAAATCCAATTATCTTGTAGTCAGGAGTTGATTCATTATCGTCTAAATCATCCAGATCAGGATGTGACGAGTCAACACCAGTATCTAGAATTGCAATTGTAATATTGTCGCCCAAAAAACCTTTTTCCCACAATTTTGGGACATCGATTGTTGAAACAGCATTCGCCCAAACAGAAAATTGTTTCGTATCGAAAGAAGGCCATGTTATGTGAAATGATTTATCAAAATAAAGATTGTCAATGTATGGCAAATTAGATAGTTTTTCTAATTCATAGATAGTATTTACTTTAATTAAAATGAATGGCAGCCTGTCATATATCCTGATTATTTTTATATTATTGGAAAAAAGTTCAAATAGCATATTAGCAACAAGGAATTTTGATATACCGTGTTTAATTTTTAGTATTAAATAACTGTTAGTTGAATTTGGATCTCTATATTTAAAGTGAACAAGATTATCATAATTATGTATTTTTTTTGGCGTGATAATATCTTTAAGGTTATCATCTTTAAAACTCTTAATTTGATATGGAGATACATATAATAATAAGGGTATTCCAATAAGCCAAAGAACTAGGGATATAGAAAGAAGCTTTTTAAAACGTGAATATATCATTAAGTTCACCCTATTCTAAACTTATTAAAGAAGCTCTAGAGCTTTTTGTTAATATATAATTATAATTTGAATCCAGATATAAATTAATTTTGATGAATAAAAAAAGATAAATTCTTAATTATATACTAAAGCTTATATCAACTAATAGAGTGGGGATTATTCACTAGGTAGTATCTATATGGTTTCATATTGTTAGTTTTTATTAAACCATTTTTGACTAATATGTTTAATTTTTGCCTTATATATACTACATGTTTATCTAGCTTCTTTGCGATCTCACTTGCAGTAATGCCTGGATTTTCCCTAATTATTTCCAAAATCGTATTTGAAATTTTAGTGAGTAATTTTCCACTTAAAGCTTCCTTTACCTTTTCAACAAACTCTTTATTTTGAATATCAATGTCTTCTATGAAACGTATACTTGATTCTTTTGTCAATCTAATTTGGTACTGCATTATTTTGAGAATTTCAATATCGATGAGTATATTTTTATCGCCATCATACTCTGTTATTTCGATATCTTTAGTTGTATCATTTATTTTAAACATCTTCTCATATATCACGTTTCCATTCTTTAACAAGCGTACTACAGCAAAGTCAACAGGATATGGATTCTTAGTTAAGTTATGATAATTTTCTAAATGAATCTTTAATTTACCATCAAATATTTCAGCACTTATAATGCAATTAAGTGTTCTAGTATTCGCATTCTTTTGCTCACCAGGATTAAGTTGAACAGCTACTTTGTGCTTATTGACAACAACCTTACTTTCATATCCTAGTGAGTTTAATAATTTATTTACGAAACGAGCTTTCTTAACATCCTTTCCAATAGTCAGTACTATGACAGATTGAGAAATTGTACCTTTAATGTCAGTGTATCCTCGTAGGAATGCTTTTTTCACGCTATCAGGAGACTTGTCTAATAATTCCGGGATTTTACTAATTATATTTGAAAGTATATATGCTTGAGGAGTCAAATATATAACCATCTGTCCAGCAATTTTTTTGGTGAAGTGAAGCCCTTTTGTTATTATTGTTACATTCTCAGGTAAAAGTCCGAGCTCAGAAATCCATTCTTGCTTTATTTTTTCTATATCTTCTTTACTTTTTATATGGTGAGGAGGTATATGGAGGTAGAAGTTAACATCCTCCGGTGATACATCAAATACTTTAAGTCTCTCTAATCCAAGCTTATGTATTTCTTTGCTGGTATTAGTAAGGACTATATGTCCACCTCTTATTTTTGATAGATAAAACATTCCACAAACTTCAGCCATTTTCTCATTAAATGTTAAATAGAAGGGGAGTTTAGCAAATTTTTTTCCAATACCTATTTTTATCTGTGGCCAAATTTCTTCTAATGAAATACCAGCGATTTCACAACATTTTACAAAATTATTAAATTTCATATGCGAAAAAGATGGACTTTCATGATCTCTTAACCAGAACAAGATTATTGTTTCTTCACTAACGCCTAGTATTTCCGCTAGCTTTTTAGCTCTAGGCCTTAAATTTAAAGTTACAGTGCCGTATTTTATAAGCTCTTCTATAGGTAAACCAGTTAGTTTTTGAGCTATATCAATTCGTATACCTCTCTGTCTCTTGATAGTATCGTCCTTAAAGTATTGATAATAGTATAGTATAATTGTATTTAAAGACAGGTTTGATTTTTCTGCTATCATTTTTAGTGCTTTACGTTTGCTTAGATTTGGAAACTCCTCTTCTATTCGTTTATCTATTAACTTCTTAAAGACTTCTTGATCAAAGTATATGTACTCGCCCTTTATGGTACCATATTTTTTCAGATCTTCTTCACTAAGTTTTGTTAATTCAATAGCCCTCTTTAGTAATATTCTTCTTAGTCTTTTAGGTGTTTTAAAAGCGGAATAGTAGTATCTCTCAACACGCCTATATGGGATTCCAATTTTTTTGGCTAAAAATTTGAACTTCGAGATCGTATCCATTTCTTTTGTTTCTGGAAAGCTTTCTAAGTACTTATCAATTAATTCTTGAAATGTTTTTTGAGGCATTATAATGAAATCATCGGGAGATATAGGAAATGCCTTCAGCACATTTAATAGGAAAGTTCTTTGGTCAGGAAGCATAACGGACATCTTATCTGGTATTAGATCGGGCACCTTTAATTTTAAGTAATCTTCGTTCATCTGTCATACACCACAGCGATGATTTAGTAAAAATGAAAAATTTATATAATGATAAAACTTATAGTTTATAAATTTTACTATAAAATATAACTCTTGAAAAAGCGTCCGTAAATATCTATCGTTAATAACTTATATATTTTATATTTTTTGTTTATATCAGTACTTCCGCACTATTTTCGAAATGAGTACGCTCCCTAGACACCAAGATCCGCCTCAGTCATCCATGATTTTCAAAATTCCCCAATAAAAAATATTCCGCGCACACACCAAAAAGTCATGTGAAAGCATCGTACGCATCAAATATTAGAATAACCAGTAGACATCACAATCACAAGTCATATTGCTATCATCACCGGCGGCGGCCAGCTCTCACGCTCACACTTGTACGGGATATCACGAACCCCACTAATAGTAATAACCTCAGTAACCTCAAACTCGACAACTCCCTCCCAAACCAGCACAA
>JBECUL010000018.1:0-37031 GCA_040225955.1 Candidatus Asgardarchaeum abyssi
GATAAGTGGATACGGAGCTTTATTTTTCAAAAGGGGCTGAAATTTGATTTTTTGAGGCATATTTTTTACAAGTGCTCGATTCTAAGAAAAAATTTTTAACCAAAATACATTATTTTTTAACTTCTTAGAAGAAATTTTATTTTTTTCTTCTATTTTTAATTAAAATGATGATATCTTTAAATTTAAGAAAAACTTACTTTATATTGTGAATACGATACGCCGAGGATTGAGAGTATGGATCTCGTCATAAGAAATGGAAAATTTGTTTTCAATGGTGAAATAGTTAGCGGTGGCTTAGCGGTTGAGGATGGAAAGATTGCATTAATTGCAAAAGATACAAAATTACCTAAAGGAGACAAGGAAATAGATGCAAAGGGGAACCTTATTCTTCCTGGTGCCATAGATGGTCACGTTCACGTCTTAATACCACCTTACCTAAAAGAGGATTTTGTAACTGGAACAAAGGCAGCGGCTGTTGGTGGAGTGACAACAATTGTCGAAATGCCATCACTTTTCGAGTATATAACAACAAAGTATGACAATCTAAAATGGAAAATAGAGCTAGCCGAAAAAGATAGTATAGTAGACGTTGCACTATATGGTGGAGAGATTCAAACAGAAGAAGATCTAGAAGATATCCAGAAGCTTATCGATGGTGGGGTTGTTGGTTTTAAGATAACAATGGGCGGCGATACGGCATATAAGCATGAGGGAATATTTTATGAGGCACTTAGAAGAATTGCTAAGGGTAACTCATTAGCAACCGTACACGCAGAAAACCATCAGCTTTTGGAATACTTCTATAAAGAGGTCGAAGAGAAACTAAAGAGAGGAGAGAAGGTAACATATTCTGACTCTAGACCGAATGTTGTTGAGGCAGAGGCCATTTCAAGAGCCATTTTGTATTCCAGATATATTGGAAACAGATTGCACATAGCACATATGTCCACTAAAGAGGGAGTGGAACTCGTCAAGCAAGCACAATATAGAGGACTTCCTGTAACAGCTGAGGCGACTGTTCATCATCTACTATTCTCGATCGATGATTATGAAAAGTATAAGCACTACATTATAACTAATCCGCCCCCAAGGAGCAAGGAGGACCAAGAAAGTCTATGGGAGGGTATACGGCAGGGTGTAATTAGCATTATTGTAACGGATCATTGTGCGTTCTCTCTAGAGGAGAAAGATGAGGGGAAGGATAACTTCCTTAAAACACCCGCAGGAGTGCATGGTCTTGAAACAGAGGTTAGGCTCATACTATCAGAGGGAGTAAATAAGGGTAGAATTACGCTACAGAAGTTTATAGAGGTAATGTCAGAAAATCCTGCTAAACTTTTCGGTTTATACCCAAGGAAGGGTGTAATAGCAGTTGGGTCTGATGCTGATGTTATAATTGTAGACCTTAAGAAAGAAGAGAAAATAACAATGGACATAATTCAGAGCGTAGCTGGATATACACCGTATGACGGATGGATTGTAAAAGGAGCTCCTACAATGACAATTGTCCGAGGTGAGGTTGTAGCTGAAGGTTGGGAGCCTGTTGGTAAGAGAGGTTATGGAAAGTTTATTCCTGCAAAAAGGTAAGGAGGTAAAATCTTGCCTGAGAAAGCTGATATAGTTATTAAGAATGGTATTTTAGTTACTATGGATAAAGAAAGAAGAGTATATATGGACGGTGCTGTAGCGGTCGTTGGTGATAAGATAGCTGCCGTTGGAAAGACATCTGAAATTGTGCAAAAGTATAAGGGAGAATATGAAATTGATGCAAAAGGAAAAGTTGTAATGCCAGGACTTATATGCAGTCATGCTCATACTCATGGACAGACTGTCATGGGCATGCCCTATCCATTAGAGGAACATGACTTCTACTCTGAATTAGCAAAATGGTGGTGGCCATACCTAGAAGATCAGCTCAGGAAGGAAGATGTTTACGGAATTTCAAGATATTCCATTGCAAGAATGACAAAATATGGAGTTACCACAATTTTGGATGTTATGGAGGCACCAAAAGATCTACCAGGGATTTTAGATTCTGAAGCAAAAGCATTCTTAGAAGTTGGAGTGAGAGGAATTCTAGCCTTCGAAGCTACTGAAAGGATAAGCAAGGAGAACGGAAAACTTGGAATTCAAGAAAATATTGATTTTATTAAGAAATGGAATAATAAGGATGCTTTAGTAAGAGGGATGCTCTGCGTTCACACGGTATTCAGCTGCTCTCCAGAAATGTTAAAGGAAGTACGAGAACTTGCTAATGAATACAAATCTGGAATTACACTCCATGTTGAGGAAAGCATGTATGAGGTAGAATACTCGCTTGAGCATTTCAAGAAGCGACCCTTTGAACACCTTAGAGATATAGGATTTCTAGGTCCAGATGTATTAGCAGCACAAGTAGTTAACATATCAGATAGCGAAATTGACATTCTTCAGAGATATGGAGTCAAGGTTGCACATAATCCGATGAGCAACATGGAGTTTGGTGTTGGTGCATGCCCTGTACCAAAGATGTTAAATAAGGGAATAACTATTGGTTTAGGTAATGACGGCGTAGAGACAATGGACATGTTCGAGGTTATGAGATTCACTTACATTGTGCACAAAGGGCTTCTGAAAGATACAACAGTAATACCAGACATTAAAGCTCTTGAGATGGCAACAATTGACAATGCAAAAGCAGTTGGTCTTGAAGACAAAATTGGTTCATTAGAGGTAGGAAAGAAGGCAGATATTATAGTCTTAGACTTACAAAACGCCACTCCAAAAACTCCTGAGAATATCTACTATTTGATTGTGATTCTTGGCAGAGGCGACAAAGTTACACACACTATAATAGATGGAAAAATAGTGGCTGAGAATCAAAAGCTGAAAACGGTTGACGAGGAAGAAGTAAATAAGCTGGCACTAAAAGTTTCAGAAGACATTTGGCGAAGAAATGGTTTCCTATAATTCTTTAATTTTTTATTTTAATTTTTTATTTATCTTCGCTACAGATTTATTTCTAATTGTTTAAATTTTAGGGTTTCACTATTTTATATATGATGACTTCTTTATGGAGAAGGAACGTTTATTAGAATTTTTAAAACATGATCCCTTAGACATATTTGCTCTGCTTGAGTTAGCAAAATATTACGACACAAATACTGCAAGGAATATCTACCAACAGATTCTTTTTAGTAACTTTAATGTAGAACCAGCAAAAGAAAGTTTTCAGAGATAGCAGACATGGAACTACTAAGAGTAAATATTTTACATTCTGGTGATGTAAGCTCTATTGCTTGCAGCCATAATGGGAGATATGTTGCAACAGGTGGCGTAGACGGAACAATAAGAGTTTGGGAAATCGCTACAAAACGGCTTATTAGAGTATTTGAGGGCCATGATTACTTTATTAAGGGAAAAATTATAAGATTGGGAAGCAGAGAAGTTCGTAATATAGCATGGACGAAGGATGATGCAACTCTTCTTAGTTTGGGATATGATAGGAAAGTAATAAAATGGAACTTTCTAACAAGAGCTAAAATTGAAGAAATTCAACTTGATACCGAGATAGCCTATGCGGAGATTCATCCATATGGAAATTATATAGTAACTTACAAGGATGCAAAGTATGAGATTTTGGATCTATCAAGTAATGAGAAAATCAAACGTATATCGGTCACAAAATATTTTAATGACTGCTCATGGTCCTATGATGGGAAACATCCTGCAATAATGGCTAATTCTAGGACAATATACATATTTGAGATTCCATCATTTGAGCAAGTCGCAGAAATCAAAGGAAGATCCTTTTACTCCATTACATGGAGCTTAGATGGCAAATATATAGCTATTAAACTTTCAAGAGGACGTGAAATTGAGGTGTGGGATCCATTTAGTAGGAATATTATTTTCCGTATAAGAGCCTCATTTTTAAACCGTTCATACCAATGCATTTTTACAAGTTCTTTTGGGGTCCAACGAATAATTATTTTCTGTTTATAATGAGGGGTAACGGAAAAGTTATGATAAGCGATATTACTTCTAAGAGAGTTTGTTTCTCTACGAAAATAAATGACTATTTTTCACCCGTAACTTTAAGTCATAAGGAAAAAGCAGTTGCGTTGATTGATAAAAATGGTCATCTTAGAATTGTTAGTGTTAAAGAAAAAGAGAGAAAAATTCAAGACCGTATAATACTAAGAGTCTCTCAGGATTATGAATTTCGTGACTTAGCCTATAATATTCGCGATCCACATTTACTTGCTATATCAACTACTAGAGGGGTAATAGAGTTTTTTGATTTATACAAGCAAAGAATTATTGAAACTAAGAAAATCTCAGATATGTCAGTAGACCAGCTTGTTTGGAACCCAGATGAAAGATTCCTTGCAGCAATATTGAATTGGAGAATTCTGTTAATTCTCAGTAAGGAAAAGTGGGAGCGTGTTTCCAGATACAAATTAAAAAAAGTAGTATTAAATGATTTGCCTTGGAATCCAAATGGAACAAAAGTTGCTATTGCTTGTGGTGATAAAACTCTGAGAATTTTTGATGTCTTTAAAAAGAGCGTAACTAAAAAAGAAAAAAGAAGCTATTCCTTATGGACCGTGAGTTGGGATCCAAGTGGTAAATATATTGCTGCTGGCTTGCCAGGGGAAAAATAGAAATTTTTTCGCAGAATTTATCTCTATTAAGCTCATTAAATCTTAAAAAAACGGTTTACACTATTAAATGGAGTAATGATGGCTCTAAGTTATGCGCTGGGCTATATAATGGAGATATCGCAGTTCTCGAATTCAAAGATGAAAAACTAAAGGAAATTTGTAGAAGAAAACTTCACAAAGGAAGAATTTATGATATATGTTGGAGTCTTGACAATGAACACATAGTAACTGGCAGTTATGATAATTATATTTACTTAATAAAAATGATGAATGGTGATATAAAAGTACTAAAGAAATGGTTTCTATATGGTGACGTTCAAGGTTTGTTATGGATTCATAGCGCAAATAGAGTTGTTACCATTACGAATAACGGATATATAGCCATACTAAAGATATAGAGAGTGATATCATAATTTGCAACTAATCATCAAAACTTTAGGTGAGAACACGTAAGAAATAAATAATTCAAAAGTGTATTACTATTGGTGATACCTTTGAGTAGTACCGTTACATTCAAAGTTCCTTTAGAATTAAAAAGGAAAATGAAAAAATACAGTAATAAGATAAAGTGGAGCCAAGAGCTTAGAGAGTTTGTTATAAAGAAAATCAAGGAACTTGAAGCTAAGGAGGCATTGGAAAGAGCAAGAAAGATTATAGAGAGGACATCAAGTGTTCCTTCTGGATTTGCGTCAAGAGCTATGAGGGAAGATCGTGATAGTAATTGATGCCTCCGCATTATCTAAATATGTATTAAAAGAACCGGGCTGGAGCTCTATTGAGAAATATCTTTATGAGGCATATAGTTTGGATTTTGCGCTTATTGAAAGTGCAAATGCTATTTGGAAAGCGTATTACATGAATCTTATATCAGAAAAAGATGCTATAAAAAAGCTTGAAGCTTTGAAAATTATATTCTCTAAAGTTTTAACAGTGATTGATTCTAGCAAATTTATTGGTGACGCCTTTTCATTTGCTATAGAAAATAGAACTCCTATATATGACATGTTATATATAGCTTTGGCAAAACAACAAAACTTACCATTGCTAACTTCAGATAATAAACAAGCAAGGATAGCAAGAAAATATGATATAGAAGTGATTGAAGTGTAGTATATTATGGATTTACTTATCTATTTAATTTTCTTAGCTTTTTAATAACAATATAATATATGTTGATTCAAAACGGAAGATTAAAATGTCAGAGATAGGTCAAAAAATTAAATAAGCTCATAAGAAGTGATTTTATGAGTAAACATCCACTTATGACACTATTAAAGCTTTCAATAGTATCGTACTTCATTTCTTCATTCATTAAAGTGTATGGTGGTTTAGTTTCGGGAAGTCTTGCATTAGTTGCTGATGGTTTGGATTCTCTGATAAATGTCTTGTCTTCTAGCTTTGCTTATTTCTCATATATTTTATCTTACAAACCTCCAGATGAGGACCATCCCTACGGCCACCAAGGTTATGAAGTGCTTTCCGTTATTGTTACAAATTTTGTGATGATATCTATGGGTTCTATTGTCTTTATTCTATCCTTTCTGAGAATAAATATCGAATATAGTGTTGGTGAAATTGGTATATACTTTGCTCTTATTTCGACTATAATTATTATAGCTGCTATGATATCTATGTACTTATTATCTAAAAAGACACAGAGTGTATCGTTAAAGGCTGAGTTTAGACATCTTGCAGTGGATTCTTTAGAGTCACTACTTGTTTTAGGTAGTGTTTCCCTAGCAATATACTATAGTTATATTTTTGATATTTTTGCCGCTCTATTAATAGGCATATTAATGTTCGTTGGTGCAGTTAAAAACACAACAGAGATTTATGAGAGCATCGTATATAAGATACCTAGCAAAGAACTCATAGATAGGATAAAGAATATTGTTGAAAGCCATAAGGAAGTTAGGGAGTGTCATAAAATTCGTATTAGGTGTTTGGGGAGGTATATATTTGTTGATATGCACGTTCTTGTAGACAAGACTACTCCTATTTCCATCGCTCATGCACTTGCAGATCATTTGGAAAAGGAGATAAAAGAGAAAATAAAAAATGTTACTGATGTAGTAATACATCTTGAACCATTTAATGACAAAAGTGGGTAATTACACATTAATATAGGATTTTCTTGCTTATTTATAGACATTTTTAATTTTAGATAACCTTATATAACCTAACAGAACTTTATAGTATTAATAAGGTTCTATGAGGTGATCATTTTGTCCGAGTATTTACCGCTAAGAATTCCTGAAGAGGATTCAAAGTATCTTGAAGAGAGGTCAAAGAGAGAAAAAATTCCAAAGGCTGTTCTGGCAAGAAAACTGTTGCACGAAAAGATATTGGAAGAAAGGTTTAGTGAAGCAGTGCAGAAATACTTAAAGGGCGAGATTTCTCTTGGAAAAGCTGCTGAAAATGCTGGCCTGTCAATTAGAGAGCTCATTGCCCGTTTAGCTTCTCTTGGTATCGTAATTCGCTACTCTAAGGATTTATTAGAGGCTGATTTAGAGGCTGCAAGAAAATGGGTAGAGAAAATAAAAGAAAAATGATTTTTAATGCAACCCCTTTAATATATTTAGGAAAAACGAGCGTCCTAAAGAAAATTATAGATGTATTTAATGAAATTTATATAACTGAAGCTGTGTATGATGAAGTTGTTAGAAAAGGAAAACAAATAGGAGCTGAGGAGGCGCATATTATAGAGGAATATATTAAGCGAGGAATAATTAAAGTTATTAAAGACTCTCCTGCAACTATTAATTTTTCAGAAACATATCAATTGGGAAAAGGAGAAAGTTCTACCATATTGGTTGCAATAGAAAAAAACTATATTGCCATTATAGATGATGAAAGAGCTAGAAAGATAGGAGAAAAGTTCAACATAGAAATCCATGGTACATTATTTCTTTTAAAACTTCTATTTCTCCTCAAAAAGTTGAGCAGAGCGGAAGTAGAAGATGTAATTAGGGATATGGTAAATAAGGGGTTTAGATTGAGTACTGCTGTCATTTTAATGTTTTTAAACGATATAAAACTCGAAGAAAAAATGCAATAATTACTTAACAGGTATCATCATTTAATCTTATCTAACTCATTTTACGCATTTTTAAAATAGTAAAATATAGGAATAAGCAATAAAAGTGATGAATAATTAATATCTTTTAGTTTTATTAAAAGTGGAGATGGTTTGATGGGTGATCATAAGATAAAATTCAGCATAGGATTTGATTTATACTCCAAGAATACAACACCAGACATGCTTATAAAATATGCAGCTTTAGCTGATAAGTATGATTTTGATGTTTTTTGGCTTGGGCAAGAGAATTTATACCGAGATATTTTCCAACTTCTTGCTCTCATAGCAAGATCCACAAAGAATATCTGTATTGGGCCATCGGTCGTTAATCCCTATACAACACATCCAGCTTTGCTTGTTGCATCAGTTGCAACATTAGATGAAATCTCAAATGGTCGTGCCTATTTTGGGCTCGGTGCTGGAGGCTCTGCCATTTTAAAGCCATTATCCATTAAGATGTGGGAAAAACCTATAGCTAGACTAAGAGAAACTATATTGATTGCCAGAAAACTGCTGAGGGGAGAAACAGTAACATTTGATGGAAGGATTCTCAAATTGAATCGTGCCAAGCTCGAATTCCCACCAAAACGAGAGATCCCTATTTATCTGGCTGCTAGAGGACCCAAAATGTTAGCGCTTGCAGGAGAACTTGCAGATGGAGTAAACTTGGGTGCTGTTCCAGCTGGATATATAGATCACGCCAAAACTTTCATTAAAGAAGGCCTTAACAAGGCGGGGCGTGATTTTGAGTCTATTGATATACTGAATCCTCTTATGTTATCCTTATCCGAGGACTACAATGAGGCTTATGAGCATCTTATTACTGGTGATCCAGTAATAAAGTATAACACAGTAGTACTTATTGCAGATTCAAATAGTTTAGTACTGGAAAAAGCGGGACTTCCACCAGATCTAAATCAGAAGATAAATAGAATACTAATTGAAGAAGGTGTTGATGCAGCAATTAAAGCAATACCCGAGAAGGCTATAAATTCGTTCTCAATAGTCGGAGATATCGAGACGTGCATTAAAAGAATAGAGGAATACTTAAAAGTTGGTGTTACACATATTGGATTTTTCCAACCTCATGGTCCAGATATTGAGAAGGCTATAAAACTTCTCGGTGAAAAAATAATACCATATATCAAAGAACAATATTCTTATTCTTAATATCTTAGATAACTCAGGACTCTCTCAAAAAAGAATAATAAAGAATTATGATAAAGTAAGGAATTATTTTTTGATTAAAAAAATATAAGTTATAGTCTTAAGTCTGAAATGAAAAACTTATAAACTGCCGCTCCTTTTTATCGAATATTGGGAGCCTAGGGGCCGCCGGTTTTTATTTTGGGGCTTCGACCCCGTCATAAGTCTGGCGGGCACGCCTCAAATGGGTGTTCAGTATGGGGCATTGACCCCGTATAGAAGCCCATTGATACGAGGTCGTGCCATTCGCCCCGACAGCTCCCAATTAAATAAAATATGAATGAGGTGATAGAATATGAATGAATTGACTCATTCAAATTATATTTGTGGAATCGATCCACATAAAAAAAGATTTACTTCAGTTATTTTAAATTTTGCTAACGAATCAATAATCAGTGTAAGAACATTTAGTAACGACCGCTACGGGTATAATGAGCTTGCAGAGTGGCTTTCGGAGAATATGTGTAGTGAAGTTGTTATCGAAACATCTAATAACTTCTGGTACGCCATCTACGACTGGCTCAAAAAACACGGATTCTTAGTTCACGCAGTTAGTCCATCTCAAGTTCCAAGAAAGAGGAAGAAGAGCGATAAACACGACGCAGCGTGGATTGCATTGATGTATGCGAAGAAGCTTGTTGAAGAATCTTATGTACCAGATGAAAGCATTCGAAAGTTAAGGAACTTGATTAGGGTTCGGAGAAAGTTGGTAGAGGAGAGCACAAGTCACAAGAACAGGGTACAATCGCTTTTATCTGCGGCACGTCTTGATCTGAAGTGTGTTTTCTCAGATGTCTTTGGAGTTTCCGGAACGAAAGTGCTGAAATCGCTCATCGTAGGTGGTGTGGATGATGCGATAAGGGTTGCACCTGCAAAGAAGAGGGGAATGCTCAGAGAGGTTCTTGACAGAGCGTACTTGGCGAACTTAGATAATGATCTAGTTCTTGTTCTATTGACGGAGATAGAGCGGATTAACGAGGCGATAAGGCGCATAGAAATGATGATAGCTAGAGTTATAGATAGTGATGAGAGGATTAAGAAACAAGTGGAGATACTTATATCGATACCTGGAGTTGATATGATAACGGCAACGACTGTTATTGCGGAGATTGGCGATTTTAGGAGATTTATTGATGGAAAGCAGATAGCAAGCTATTCTGGGCTAGTTCCACGCATAAATGAGTCGAATGGTAAGCAGTGGGGTCATGGGATAACGAAGCGAGGGAGTCCCTATCTGAGGCATGTGTTGACGGAGGCTGCTGGATCGATAGTGAGGACAAAAGCTTCAAAGAGCTTGTATTTGTTCTATTACAATATTATGAAGAGGAGAGGGCACAAGGTAGCGTTAGTAGCGTTAGCACGAAAGCTTTTGGTAGTGATGCATGCGTTGGTGTTGAGGGGGGAGCACTATCGGGATATTAGTAGGGGTCAGTTAATTACGAGGAAGCTGAGGCGGATAGAGGCGTATGCGAGGAGATATGAGAAGATGATAAAAGTTGAGTTAAGCGAGCTGAGGCGGATATTAGAAATATTTAAAAGTGACGGAGTAGAAGATGAAGTAGGGGCGGCAAGTTTTTCATAGAAAATATAAAAAATATTTCATGTATTTTACATCAATTATTTATATTTTTATTATTAGGATTGAATAGGCATCGCATGATTTATGGTGTATTGACATGCCCGAAAATGTAGATATTATTATAAAGAACTCAATTATAGCAACAATGGATCCTCAAGAGAGATTATTTGAAGATGGAATGGTTGCAATCAAAGATGGAATCATCGTAGATGTTGACAAAACTAGTCGCATAGAGGATAAATACACAGCAGATAAAGTCATCGACGGTAAAGGAAAAATAATACTCCCAGGGTTCATTAATACGCATGACCATCTCTTTCAAGTGTTAATGAAAAGTCTTGGTGACGATTTAGCTATTTTAGATTGGTGGCCTACTGCTGTTGGGCCATATGTACAATATTTAGAAAAGGAGCATTCATACTATTCAGCTCTTTTAGGCAGTGTTGAGCTTATTAAAAGTGGTGTTACAACAATTTTAGACTTTCAATATGCAAATCCAAATCCAGGAACGGATGTTGCTGTCCTTGAAGCTTGGAAAAAACTAGGAGTCAGAGGGATTCTAGGAAGAGGTTATAGTGATTATGATATGTGGAATTTAAATTTAGGAAGGCTTATTGAACCTCCAGAGAAAATATTTAGCGAAGTTGAGAACTTAATTAGAAACTGGCACAAAAAGGAAAACGGCAGATTAAATGTTTGGGTTGCCCCAGGAGCGCCGTTTACTATCTCTGATGAAACAGCTATGAAGACAAGAGAATTTGCTGATAAATATAAAATCGGAATCACTATACATCTTCATGAATCAAAGCGTGAGGTAGAGCAGTGGAAGCAACAGTTCGGCACATCCCCACTCCAATACTATTATGAAAAACTCCCCGAGTTTCTCGGTCCAGACATGTTAGGTGTACATTGCGTCTGGATGGATGAAAAAGATATTAAAATCATGAAGGAAAAGGACATTAAGGTTTCACATAATACAATTAGCAATATGTACTTGGCCTCTGGAGTTGCCCCTGTGCCAGAATTTCTAAAGAATGGAATTGTGGTAAGCTTGGGTGTTGATGGTGCCGCTTCAAATAACAGCCAAGATTTCATGGAGCTTATAAAAGCTACAGCATTATTGCATAAAGTTGCTAGGGTTGATCCTCAGGCCATCACCGCAAAACAAGTTCTCAGAATGGCTACCATTGATGGTGCTAGAGCCGTTTTAATGGAGAACGAAATAGGTTCTATTGAAAAAGGTAAGAAAGCGGATATCATAATCTTCGATTTAAACAATATTCAAATGAGACCTGTTAATAATCCACTATCACAGGTCGTTTACTGTGGTAAGAGCTGGAACGTGGAAACAGTAATCGTGGATGGAAACATAATAATGGAAAATCGTGTAGTAAAAGGCGTTGACGAACAAGAACTCATTTGGAAAGTCCAAGAACTTGCAGATGATCTAGTAGAAAAAGCTGGGAAAACAGAATTGAGAAAACAGTTATGGTATAGGTAATATATCATTGCCGCCGAAAAGTAATAAATATTTTTTATCATTTCTATTTTTAGTATTTATGAGAAAATCCTCTTTAACTGAAAAATTTCATTTAATATGAGCTGATAGCCAATCGTGGTATATTCTCAGTGTTTTTTTCACTTATAGGAATTATGATACTTAAATGTTTTACTTTTGTTTAGTTTCTTATTGATCGTGTAAATTATTGAAGCCCTATTTTTTCTGCCAAGGCCACTAGATACCCATCCCATCCATTAATATTGAAATTAAATGCATTTCCAATAGTACTTATAGTTTCATCAATAGATAAATCTCCAAAAAATACGGGAATCTTAATTCTAGCGTAGTTAATAATTCATCGGCAACTTCTTTACGATTTATTCTCAAATATCGTGTCATAACATGATAAGCTCCAATAAATGCAGTTAAAGGAATTATCGCATAATCTCACTCAAAATTACCTTTTTTATGAAATTTATTGCTTCGCCTTTCGCAGGATTTTCGCAATGACTTAAAACTACAGGTCCAATATCTACTATACCTAGAGCCCAAGCTTTGTTAGGCCCTACTCTTTCTCATTGATATCAAAAACGGTTCCTACCATAACTATTGGGTTTTCAGGCACCTCCAAAATATAGTTTCCCAATTTTTATAGATTTACCTTTGATCCAAAAATTTTTCATTAAATTTCACCATAGCTTTTGATTTATTAATCATATAGCATTATTTATAAAATATCATTGCAATAGTGAACTATCTCCTTTATTTTTAATTACTTTTATTGAAAATATATTAAAAAATATTAATAGAGATTTTATATGTTTAATAAAAATTATGTTTCATGGTGAGACTATGGGTGAAATAACGTTATTAAAAAATGGAATTATCGTAACTATGGATCCCTCTATGGGAATCCTAGAAAATGGGCATTTAGTTATAAGGGAAAATAAAATTGAGTATGTAGGAAAAAGTTACGATGATGCTTTAAAAGTGGGAAAACCAGATATTGAGATCGATCTCACTAAAAAAGCTGTCATGCCAGGGCTTGTGAACATACATAGCCATGTATATCAAATTCTTCTCAAAGATATAATAAGCGATGTGCCTTATGCTATTTGGGATAACAAGTATGTTTTTCCAATAGCCAGGTATATTAATAAAGAAGTCATGAAATATGCAACATACCTTGCAACGATAGAGATGATAGAATCTGGAACAACTACAGTGGCTGACACGCATTACTTCCACACAGAATGGGATTGCATTGAGGGTATAGCGGAGGCATTTAAAGATGTCGGAATTCGAGGAATTTTAGCGTGGGGACTTATTGATTATAACTCACCAGAATATGTTATTAAGGATCCAGATGATTCAATTAAAAAATTCAAAGTGTTTCGTGAAAAGTGGAATAACATGGAAGAAAGAATGAGAGTAGACATTGCACCAGTAGGTTTCGGAATGACAACAGAAGAGGCATTAACAAAGATTTCAGATTTGGCAAGGGAGTTAGATTTATGGATACACATTCACTCTGCTGGTACACAAGCATCAAATGACTCAGTGATGTGGAAAAAGCTGGTTTCAGAAACTGAGTATTATAATCAGCTTGGCCTTATAGGACCTAAAACTATAGTGGCTCATGCAGTTTGGGTAGATAAGGCAGATATTAAAACTCTTGCTGAGAAAAAGGCAAGCGTAGCACATAACCCTATGAGTAACATGAACTTATCATTTGGTATAGCACCAGTTGTTGATATGTTAGAAATGGGTGTAAATGTAGGTCTTGGTACTGATGGGCTCGGGAGTTACACTCAGGACATGTTTAATGTCATAAGAACAACATTACTTTTGCATAAGCTAAGTAGGGGAGCCTCCGCTATTACAGCAAAAACGGCTTTGGAAATGGCTACCATAAATGGTGCTAAAGCATTAGGTTTGCAAAATGAAATAGGAAGCATCTCTCCGGGTAAGAGAGCTGATCTTGTAATAATTGATCTGAACCATGCTAATACGGTACCTTATCGAAATATATATCCGATATTGGCCAACTCTATAAGCCCAAAGAATATAGATATGGTATTCGTAAACGGAAAAATGGTTGCCAAAGATGGAAAGGTGACAACCGTTAACAGAGAGGAGATATTAGAAAAAGGCAGAGAAATCGCACAGTCACTTTGGGAAAAATGTGGTTTTATGTAGAGAGGTATTTATATCACTTTTTATCTTTATTTTCAGAGTCATTCAAGGGTTAAATTGAATAGTATTATGCTTCTATTTTTCTATATCATGTCTTCTTAAAAATTTTTGAAAATATTCATCAAAAGGACTTTGAATATTATGTCAAAAAATGCGAGTTAAACTCAAATCGGACATCATTCAACGCCCTGCAAATTTACAAGCATGAAACTCTATTCCAATATTTTTACAAAAACATAAATATGTAAAGATATAATTTTACATAAATAGTATTTTTAAACGTTATAGTTAAGCTGGTGACGAACATGGGCACTATATCGGTTTCTAATGAAACTCGTAAAGAGCTTCTGAGATTGAAAATAGAAGAAAATGTAAAAAGTATCGATGAGCTACTGAAAAAAATGATCACTCAATATAAAAAAATAAAATTTCTAGAGGCAAGTCAATTCTTTAGGAAACGCGTGAAAGAAAAACAAATTGATTTAGATGAACTTCTTCCAGAGGAAATATTGGTGATTGAAATTGCTAAAGAAAGAGAAAAAGGCGGTGATTGACACAAATGTCATTTTTTCTGCAGCGTATGATCCTTTTTCTCTTGCTGGCAAACTGATATTTGCTGCACTTGAAGGAAAGGTGACACTAATAGCTCCGGAGATCTGTAAAGATGAGTTAAGGAGAAATCTTATTAATAAACTTAATTATTTTAGTAAAGAGGTTGATACTTTTATTTCCGTATTGCCTATTATTTGGATACCTATGAGCGTATATGAATCATTACTTGAGATCGCTGAGAAATTAATAAAAGGTGATGATGCCCATTTTGTAGCGGTTGCACTATTATATGATATTCCCATAATTACTGGTGATAAAAAACTTCAAAGCTTAAGTAAGAAATATGATAAGGTAAAGGCATACAGTCTTAGAAATTTCTTAGAGAACCTTAAGTTAATATGATATGTATATTCATTAGTACAAGCTGATGATTTAAATAAAATAAAAATTATTTGAGTAAAAATGCTTCAGCCCTTTTCTTTTCTATAATCATTTACTGCTTTGCAAAATATATCTAAGTTTCGAATCGGAGTTTCTATAGCCAATCCGCATCCTGGTGCAGGTATATCGATTCCCTCTTCTAATGCCTTCTTAGTTTTCTCATAGATTTCTTCTTTAGTTCCTCTCCAGAGTACACTGACTGGGTCAATATTACCAACTAGAAGTACCTTGCCCTTTAGAATATTGACGGCTTCTTTAAGTTTGGTGTTATGATCAAAGCTAAAGGCATTTGGAGATATCTGTAATACCTTCTCTAATAGCGGAGTTGCATTACCACATATGTGGAGTATAATAGGTACTTTGACTTTATTAATAAGTTTTTTAATATACGGTTTTAATAGCTTCTCAAAACGCTTAGGCCCAATAAGTGAGGCGACGGGTTCTAATATCACTATAATGTCTCCACCAAGTTCAATAAGAGAGTTATACAGTTCTATAAGAAAGTTAGTCACATTATCAAGAATATTATTCAACTTATCATCATTACTCATTAGATATCGTATAGTTTTAGGTATTCCCAGTGCTTGTGCGATAGCAGTAAATGGGCCACTCATGCTTTCAATTACTGGACGGGTATTATCATTCTCCTTAATTATTTTAGTTGCTTTTGCAACTATATCAAGCGGACTAATAAGAGGATCGTTAGGAATTTTTATTTTTGAAACATCATCCACAGGTCTTATGACAGTTGGAGGAGCTGTTTTGCTTCCATATTTTACATACGCACCGAAAGCTTCAGCCTCGTAGGTAATACCAAATGGAACAACATATACATTAAAACAAGAATATTTTACAGGAGCCATTGCGAGTTTTGCCATGAGTTCAGGATCTCTATGAGCATCTGGCCAAAAACTTCTTGTTTTTTCCATGAATTCAATTGTTGAGGGTTGATGAAAAAGAAACGGTTCTAATACAGGATTACGTTTATTTAATCTATCTACAAAGAGACTGATATAATCAACATTCATTGCTACACATCTCTCATGTATCATACTTCCAACCATTCCAAGCTTGATATAAAGAGTTATGATTTTTTGATTACTTTTAACCTTAACCTAGCTATCATTTCTGGAACATTTATTTCCATTGGACAGTGAGCATAACAATTCCCACACATAGCACAAGCAAAAAGCCCGCCCTTTATTGCTGCATCAAGGCCGAACACAAAAGCTGTTAAAATTATTCCTCGCCCTCCTAGATAGCCACCATATCCAAATCCAGGTTTTTTAAACCAATAGCCAACACCGGGACCTGCAACAATGTAAACTGGACAATATTCATGACATGTAAAGCATCTAATACATCTTAATACGTCTCCAAAGCCTTCTTTCATTGCTCGCCTTCGACCATTATCTAAAAGAATAACATACATTTCTTTGCATCCTAGTGCTGGACGTATAGATTTGCCCACAATGGGACCCATTTCACTTGGTCCTCTAACTGTAAGATAGTATGATGTACCACCAACACCACTTTCATACAAGGATTGGAGATAGGCTGATGCAAATGCAGCTCTCATATCAGGTAATACTTTTTCTATGCCAGCCAAGACAACATAGATCGGCCTAAGTGCCATATGGGCTATATTCGCTGAGCCAAATACAGTAAAAACTGCACCATCTGCAGCAGATATCGCATTAGCCCCACTTATTCCTATTTTTGCCTTGGAGATCCAATTCATTACATCAGCTCTTACAGCATCTATTACCGCCTCAGGAGTTTTCTCGGGCAGCTTTACTTTTAGCTTTGTCTCAACTATTTTAACTAATCTATCTAATGTTTTATGCGCCACAGGAGTTGGTTTATCGAAAATTATATCATCGGGATCCAGTTGAGCAATCCTATATGCCAGCTCTGAGTGTACATACGTAATTCCTCGTTTTTCAAACTCCTCAAACATTCCAATTTCATTAATAAGGTCTGTTGATGAATAAACCACAACTTTTTCATCACCTATTACATCTAGGAGATACTTCCGTGCGTCCTCAGCCGTTTCAGCAAAGAATCCATGAATCCCATGTTCTTCAAAGCTTTCCATCGCTTTTTTAACGAGTTCTTCGTTATGTTCTAATGCCCACTGTCTGATTTCTCTAACTTCTTTTTCTAGAGCGTATGAATTGAATTTCTCCTTGACTTTTTCTCTATTTTTATTATAAATGTTAAATTTTTGACTTCTAAGTTTAATGATATCATCTCTTTTTAGCATTTCCTCAAGATTTTTTTCAAAATCTTTAAACGCTTGAGACATGATAACCACTTTACAATTGCCCTTTCATAGCGTAATAAACAACATCAACAATATCAATGATCTCTCCATTTCTACCCAAAAGATCTCGCCCTATTCGTAACATCATAACACAAGGTGCACAAGCGGTAACTACTAAGTCGGCACCAGTATCGACTAGTTCTTGATATCGATCTACTGCTATTCGTCTAGCAAGTTTTGGGTATACAACCTCAACGCCACCACCACCGTCACACTTTGTTGCGAGTCTATTGTTTACTGGTTCAACAAGTTTTAGCCCATCTATTCGTTTAAGAATTTCTCGAGGCTCCTCAGTAATATTCATATATCTAGCGAGATAGCATGAGTCATGGAACACAACAGTTCTTTCTTTACTATCTTTAAGGCGAATGTCATTTTTCTGCATATATTCGAAAATTATTTCAGTAATATGCTTTACTTCGATACCAAAACCTTCTACATATTCTGGGTAGTAATGTTTAAAAATTGCTCCGCAAACTGGATTTATTGTTATTATGCGTTTAACACCACGGTCTTTAAGAAATTGATAAACAGACTTAGCTCTCTCAGCAAAATCTTCCAAGAACCCGTAAGTGTGAAGACCACCGCCACAACAAGGCTCTTCTTCATAGAGAAATCCAAATTCAATACCCATTTCTTTTAATAATTCAATTGCATGCGCCAGTGTTGCACCATACTCTTTATTCAGAGATTTAATACTACTCATAATTTTTATCTAATTTTAGCTTTTGAGCTATTTTTCCTAGTGCTATCATCTTGTCCATGCCAATACCTAATTTTGATAACGTTTTCTCGTACTTTAGTAAACTTTCAGCATAGCCCATAAGGGGATTCATACAAGATGCAAAAAATATTGTTTCATGTCGCCGTGGAAGGTCATAGTCAGTAACCCAGTGAAAACGCTCTTCCTTAGGGGCACCAAATGGATTTTCATACTCCAAGTAGTGCTTTCTTGCCTCAATAATAGCTTTTGGCAAGGAAAATTTTTCTTCAGATGGCACAATAGACTACCTCATGAATTTTTCATAAAAGCTTGCTAAACTATAACCTTTTCCTATTTCAAAAATTTTTTGAAAAAATAATAAAAGCGATTATTTTTTCGAGAATAAACAGATACAATTTTTAAAATTTTTATCATATATATTAGTAAGATTATAATTATTATTGTTATCATGTGAAGATATACCTAAAATAATTCTATTCACCCAATTTGAACGTTTGTGCACCATTATCTAATTAAAATCTGTGTTAGGGGGAATTTTATATTAAAACTTTATTTTTTGCTCCCTAACACCAAAACACTAATATTGCTAACGCTTTATAAGGAAAAGGCAACAGCATTATTGCAATGTGATACTCATTATAATTTAGAAGCGATCTTATAAAGATAATTAGTTTCATCACGATTTAAAATTTCATTTTGTAACTCCTTCACTCTGACAATTTCTTCTCCTAATATTTCATAAACAGGGATATTTCTTTTAAATGCAAAAGTAATTTCCTTGCCAACACCAGCAGTAATAAATTCCTTAAATTTTTTGAAAACAACCACATCGCATTTACTTACAATTCTTAAATAACTGTCCATGTCCTTAAATCTGTATTTTTTCGGATTAACAATAGTTGCATTTTTAAAGTGCTTCTTAATGAGGGAAATGTTCCTCTCCTCTTCTAGGGTATCGTACTCGATCATGGGATGAGCAAAATATATTTTTATTCTTTCACGCCTGAGTACTGCAATAATAAAGTTTCTTTCATTATAATTATGATCCAAAAATAATGCTGGTTTTAAGGTTTTTGCATGCACAATAACCTTTCCATACAGCCTAAATCTTTTCTTTTTTAAGAAATTCTTGTTCACAACTATGAAAGCAAAGCCTTGCCTTAAAAGAGTATCAATAACCCTTTCATTCTGCAAAATCATAATACTCACTTAAGCTTTACCGGAAAAATATAAGACTCCCTTAAAAATTACTATTTAGAATGTGAAAAAGTGAAGTCATAGAAGCCCTAAAATTTTTAATCTAAAGCGAATTTCTTCTCTTGCCTTCCTAGTAATTGATTTAACTGGTGAACGAGCTTTTCCATATTGGAAGCCCATAATTTCCATTATGTCCTTGAGTATTCCAGGGAAAGTTCCATACTTGAATAAATTGAAGAATTCATTAACTTTCTGTTGCAACTTTATAGCTTCACCTAGATTCCCCTCTGTAAAGTTTTCATAGAGAGAAACAAGAATGTCTGGTATAGCATTTGCACTAGCTACTACTGCACCATCCGCACCTAAAAGCAAACCACCCAAGATATGACACTCAAGTCCTACAAGTATATGAAACTTAGCAGATCTGCATTTCTGAATTAGCTCTACAAGTTGACTGAAGTAAGGCGTACTTTCTTTTATTCCAACGATATTTGAAATGTCTCTTAAGCGATACACAGTGTCTGGTTCTAAGTTTATGTTTGTGTTAGAGGGATTATTATATAGGAGTATCTTTAGCTCAACGCTCTCAGCAATTTTTTTATAGTGTTCTTCTAATTCCTTTTGTGTAAGTCTTACATAGAATGGTGTAACTACCACACCATAATCAATACCAATATCTAAAGCATATTTTGCGAGCTCTATAGTTTCTCTCGTTGTAATTCTTCCGATGCCTGCATAAATTGGAATATTTTCTCTCTTTACACTAACAGCTGCGTCCATAAGTTTTTTACATTCATCTAATGTTAACGCATAAAATTCTCCTTGCGATCCTAAAATAAAAAGTCCATGAACGCCTTTATCCATCAAATAATTAAGTAATTCTTTGAACGCATTAATATCAATATTCTCATGCTTATCAAATGGTGTTAGAACGGCAGGAATTATACCTTTTATATTATTAGTCAATATTATCACCTAACAAAAAATACCTACATGAATTATTTTATGCTAACTTCAATAACTTAAATTTTTAGAATGAGATGATGAGCGAGAAGCGTTCATCGCCTCCTACTGGTGGCAAAATATAGACTATAACTCCATCAGAGAGAGTTATCTCATGGGCGTTTTTATTAGTAACATTAACACCATTAACACTTATTATATGATATGCCCTAAACCACCCATCTTCGAATATTAAGATATTTTTAATTTTATCGCCATATTTTAATGACAACTTAACTAAAGCCTCATAGAGATTTTCTGCATCTACTTGTGCCACTTGCTCACCAACAATTTTTCTTAGATTTTAAAAAATGATATTCTGACTCTAGCCATAATAGTTCACCATCTAATAATCATAATATCACACCGTTATATATTTCTATCGTTAAATTAATCAAATTGGAAAACAATCATAAATTGTAACATTATTATATAGTTATACTTACGTACAAGGTGTTCACAATGTACTTAACTAAAGAAGAGGAAAAAATGTTAGATGGAGAATATGGCCCAGCTGTACAATATGCTATGAAAATGCTAGTTAAATATGGTGAAATATTTGATGCTGAAAAGATGGTTGAAATCAAACATGCACATATTAGCTGCACTACATGGACTATCGAATACCTATTAGCTGACTGGCTTGAAGATTTGGTCAAGATGGGAGCCAAAGTCAGAGTGCCATCGTCGTCCATGATAACAAACATAGACATTGATCAATGGCAAGAGCTTGGAATTTCAAAGGAGTGGTACGATAATCAAATGAAATTATTAGAGAAACTTAAAGCAATGGGTATAAAGATGGAACTAACATGCACTCCATATTTTATACCATGGGTAAACCTCAATTTTGGAGATCATGTAGCGTGGTGCGAATCGTCAGCAATAATATATGGTAACTCAGCAATAGGAATTCGTACAAACAGGGAATGTTGTCAGTCAGCTCTTTTAGCAGCTATAGCAGGTAGAACCCCAGAATTTGGATTTCACCTAAAAGAAAATAGGAAAGGAAAAGTTTTAGTAAATGTTAAGACTAAACTAAAAGGTTCTTACGATTTCAGTATAATGGGTTATGAAATTGCACAGTACCTTGGACTAAGAACTCCTGTATTTAAAGGTGTAGAGAGAGCTAGCGTATTAGATTTAACAGTTTTATCTGCAGCACTATCTACTAGGAGCGGTGTAACAATGTTTCATATAATTGGTGCTACACCAGAAGCAAAAACGGAAGAAGAAGCTTTCCAAGGAGATAAACCAGAGGATAAAATTGACTTTACTGATGAGGATCTGAGAAAAGCTCATAAGCAATTTAGAGTCGGTAATGAAAAGGTAGATTATGTTTATATAGGTTGCCCTCATCTTAATATGGATAATCTTAAAAAGATTGCAAATCTTCTCAAGGGAAAGAAAGTGGCAAATGGCGTTAAATTGATAATTGGTACACTTAAAGCTTTAAAGAAAATTGCTGCGGAAGAGGGTATAGAGCAAATAATAAAAGACGCAGGGGGTTACCTAATAAGCGACACTTGCTACGTTGCGATGAGACATGCACTGGGTTATCCATCAGGAACCTTCGTTTTTAATTGCATGAAGCAGGTATATTACCTAAGAGAAGGGAAAGCGTATATTGGTAACATTAAAGAGTGTATAGATGCTGCTATAACAGGTAGATGGAGTGTAAGAGAATGAGGAAAATTATATTGAGGGGAAAACCAGTTATTGAGGGAATTGTAGAAGGAGAAGCAATAGTTACAAAGCAGAGATTAAATTTTCTCCATGATATAAATAAAGAAACTGGTGAAATCATATTAGAGGGACACGAACTTTATGGTAAGAGTGTGAAAGACAAAATTTTAGTGTTACCCTCAGGAGTTGGAACAGTAGGACTTTCTACAATACTATATACCCTTATAAAAAATGGCATTGGACCTAAGGGACTAATTTCCCAAGAATTAGAAACATCTTTAACTTTTGGAGCAATATTGGCCAACATTCCTATGGTAGCTCAGCTTGACAGGAATCCCGTTGAAGTGATTGAAACAGGAGACCTTGTAAAAATAGACGGGTCAAGAGGGATAGTAGAAATAATAAAAAAGGAAGATAAATAGCGTAATGCTAAATTGGGCCATACTTACCCTTTGCTACAGCTTCAATTGCATTAATTATAGGAATATATCCCGTACAGCGACAGAGTACCGAATTTATTGCTTTTTTTATTTCTTCACGTGTTGGATTGGGGTTTTGTTTTAGTAGAGCATAAGCGACTAATATCATTGCAGGTGTGCAAAAGCCACATTGAATTGCACCATGATCGATAAATGCTTTCTGTATAGGATGTAAATTATAAGGAGTGCCAATACCCTCGACGGTTGTTACTTCTTTTCCTTCAACATCTTTAAGTTTCATCAAACAAGATTTCATCGGCTTTCCATTGACTAAAATCGTACATACGCCACAGACTCCAATATCACAACCTCTTTTAACGCTTGTAATTCCTAGCTCATTGCGTAATACCTTCAGAAGGTTCATCTCCGGATCTAAATCTAGCTCCACCACTTTACCATTCAATTTAAATACTATCATCAATTATCACCTTGTTCCTTCTTCTTTTTTAGAGCTTCTAACACTTTATCTCGAGTTATAGGTAGTCTATAAAACCTGACACCTATTGCGTGTGAAATCGCGTTTGCTATGGCAGAGGCACCTGGCTCTAATGCCGGTTCTCCTATACTTTTTGCTCCAAAAGGTCCGTTCGGATCTGGATTCTCAATGAATTCTATTTCTACTTCAGGCATATCCATAGCCCTTGCAATTCGATACTTATCAAAGTTAATTGCCTTTGGATAACCATTTTCCACTTTAAAGTCCTCAAGCAAAGCATACCCTAAGGACCATGAGATACCACCATAAACTTGGCTCTTTGCAGCTACTGGATTTACTATTCTTCCAGAATCATGAACTGCGTATATTTTCAATACCTTTACATTTCCAGTTTGAGTGTCCACCTCCACTTCTGCAACATTCGCACTATAGGCATAAGTGATATATGCATTTCCCTTTCCAGTATGTGGGTCCCAGTCTATACCGGTTACATAGTGCCATCCAACGGCACTCATGTTTATCTGTCTTGCATAACAAGCTTGAACAAGCTCTTTGAAGGTTATTTTATTTTCTGGATCATCTTTAGAGAATACGTAGCCATCTCTGAATATTATCTTTTCTTCAGGAACTTTAAGTATCTCAGAAGCCACTTTTTTCATTCTTTCCTTTATTTGCGAAACTGCATTTTTAACAGCCCATCCTCCAATAAATGTACCACGCGATGCCGATGTTGTTAAACTATATGGTGTTACAAAGGTATCATCATTGCTATAGATTACATAATCATAGGGTACGCCAAATTCTTCGGCAGCGATTTGTGACAATGCTGTCCTAAGGCCTTGTCCATTTTCAGATACTCCACCGTACATAGAGATAGTTCCATCTGGAAACACTGTCACGTACACTCCAGCAAAATCGAAACCCTCCCCTCCAAAACTAACTCCTCTAAAGGTTATAGCAACTCCAATTCCTCTCTTAAATCTTTGATTCTTTTGATTTTTATATTCTTTCCATTTTCTTTCAAAATCAGACATCTCTACTACTTTTTTTAGGACATCCCTAATGCTTACTGTATGATTGTTTAAAACTTGCCCTGTTGCTATAACAGATCCTTGTTTAAGTGCATTTTTCATTCTAATTTCAATTGGGCTCATTCCGAGTTTTTCAGCAACCTCATCTATTAAAGATTCGATTGCGAAAAATACCTGAGGATTACCAAATCCTCGCATTGCACTGGAATTGGGGTTATTCGTTTTAACAACAACGCTGTCAATTCTAACATTGGGAATCTCATAAGCGCCTGTGGCATGTACATGAGATCTAAATAGTACCCATGGCGATGATGCACAATATGCTCCACCATCAGCTATGTTTTTCACATCAAGTGCCACTATCGTTCCATCCTTTTTAACTCCAATTTTATACTTTAATATGTATGGATGCCTCTTTGAAGACTCAATCATGGACTCCTCTCGAGAGTATTCCATTTTTACTGGTCTACCTGTTTTCAAGGCAACTAAGGCTGCACGAACCCCCGCTAAAACTACAGCTTCATGTTTACCTCCAAACCCACCACCAAGAGTTGCTTGAATTAAGTGAATTTTATTTTGTGGCATATTAAGAGCCGTGGCGATATCTCCTCTAACAAGATTGGGGTATTGCGCTGATGCATATATTATCAATCGATCCCCTTCTGGAACTACTACAACAGCCTCTGGTTCAAGATATGAATGTTCTATCCGTTGAGTACGATACTCTCTTTCTATTATGAGATCTGCTTCAGCAAATCCTTTTTCAACATCACCCTTCTCTGTATGTAAGTGATCGTATATTCTATTTTCTCCTAAGATTTCCTTCGCCTCATCTTTTAATGCTTCAAGAGGGTCATATATCCCTGGTAGTGGCTCATATTCTACTTCTATCAACTCCAGAGCTTTTTCAGCAATTTCCTCAGAAATTGCTGCAACCACAGCTAGTCCGTCAGCGATACAATTCGTAATGTCACCCTCTTTTACTAGAGGAGGAATATCTCTATGGAAAAATCCAAAATTCTTTAAGAATGGAACATCTTTTGCTGTTATAACTGTAACAACACCTGGATACTCAAGAGCTTTCGACACATCTATCTTTTTTATCCTAGCACGAGGATATTTTGTTCTGAGAGTTTTTGCATATAACATTCCGGGGAAATAATAATCAGCTGCGTATCTTGCTGTCCCAGTAACTTTATCGATGGCATCTTTCCTTGGTAGGGATTTACCTACTACTGAAAATTCTTTTTCCTTTTCAATAACTTTACTTATCATAGTGAACACCTATTCTTATTATTAATTATAAAAATCCAAAATATACATTTTCATATTATTTTCATAAAAGTTTTTCAGTGCACAATCATTTTTGTTGCATTTTATTCTGATTTCTCTATCAGTTAGAATAATATATATTTTCATGAAAAAAAATTAAAATATTTTATAAAAAATTTAATTAAGTTAATATTATTTTTTTAAATCGGTGATAACATGGTGGTAACAACCTTCAAATATGACGAACTTTTTGATGAAATACCAAAAATAGTAGTTGAACCACCTGGACCTAAAGCAAAAGTTATTATCGAGAAAAACTATAAATATGTCAGTAGGCTCCAGATGGGAATCTCAAAGATTCTACAAGTAGTTTTTGACAAAGCATATGGTGCTGTCGTACAAGATGTAGATGGGAATGTATATATAGATTTCACTGCAGCAGTTACCACCAATAATACGGGACATACACATCCTAAAGTAGCTCAAGCTATTAAGGAGCAGTCTGAAAAGTTCTTACACGCCTATGAATATCCTACTCAAGTGAGAGCTGATGTTGCAGAGCTTCTTGCAAAGTTAGCTCCTATAAAATCCTCAGAAGTTAGAGTTATCTTTTCAAATTGTGGAACTGAAGCTAACGAGAATGCTCTTAGAATAGCAGAACAATATACAGGGAAACACGAAATTATTTCGTTCTGGGAATCTTACCATGGAAAGACAAGAGGTTCCGCAAGTATAACAACATGGAATGTAAAAATAAGAAAGGGACTAAAAGTAGTAGGAAATATGTTAAGTGTGCCCTACCCAGATTGCAACCATTGCTTCCTTAAACATAAATATCCAGATTGTGGACTTGCATGTTTTGATTTCTTGGACTACGTCAAAGAATATCAATCCACAGATGACATAGCTGCTGTTATTATTGAACCAGTGCTTGGTGGAGGATGTACATACCCACCAAAAGAATGGATGAAAGCATTAAGAGAATGGACAACAGAGAATAATGTTCTTTTCATAGACGATGAGGTACAAGCAGGATTTGGAAGGACTGGGAAATTCTTCGCAATCGAACATTTTGATGTAGAGCCAGATATTATTACTGGTGGTAAAGGATTAGCAAGCGGTCTACCTGCTAGTGCTACTATAATTAGAAAAGAATATGAAGATGCTATGGTAAACGAATATGGAGGACTTTATACAAGTACTTTTGGTGGTAACCCAATTGCTATGGCTGCAGCAAAAGCCAGCTTGGAGGTATATATCGAAGAGAAACTACCAGAGCATGCAGCAGAAGTAGGAGAGCACATAATGAAAAGACTAAATGAGGAGATTAAGCCAAAGTATGACTTCCTTGGATATATTCAAGGAAAGGGCCTACTAATCGGTATTGAATTCGTTACCAAAGATGGTAAGCCAGACAAAAAGATCCCATTAAAGGCTGTAGAAAAAGCATTCAAGAAGGGCTTACTAATATTTACGACAGGGCACAAAGGCAATTTCTTGAAGATATGTCCTCCATTAGTAATCACAAAAGAATTAGCAGACAAGGGATTAGATGTACTAGATGAAGTTTTTGCAGAAATTAAAAAAGAGATGACATAATAGTTTAACAATATTTTTATTATTTTTATTATTTTGTTATTTGATTCTATACTAATAAAAAGTAAGGGGGTTAAAAAATTCCATTTCTGCTTGGTGACCCGGCAAAATGTACAAGATGTCATATTTGTGAACTTGTATGCTCCTTTTTTAATGCAAACGGTGTTCTTAATCCAAAAAAGGCAAGGTTGAGAATTATTGAAAGCTCGGATAATGTTTTTGATTTTCCTTTAGCTTGCAGACATTGCAAAGATGCTCCATGTATAATTGCATGTCCAGTGGGTGCTATTTCAAAAAGTAATGATGGAAAAGTCTATGTAAACAAAGATAAGTGCATTGGTTGTGGAGCATGTGTTGAGGCATGTCCATTTGGTGCTATGTTCATGGATCCAGATGAGAATTATGCAATAAACTGCATTCTATGTGGAGAATGCGTAGATAGATGCCCGAATAATGCATTAACAATTGTCGATATAGATATTGAAAAAATACCTACTTATCTAAAAGAGTTAGAGGGTGTTACTAGGATTACAAATCGACTAAGAGAACTTATTAGTGAAAATCGATAAAATTAAAAGGAGAGCAGTAATCGGTTCATAGAACAATAAGAACCATTATACTGCAAATAAACTTGCAATACAATAGTTTCTCGAGTAAAGCCCTACGCATATAGTCTTCAGCCTAAGAAATACTTGATAAATCATAAGAAACTCTCTTAAAATAACGTACTTAAGATAAGAATTAAGAAATCTATCTTATTTTTATCGCTAAATAGAACTTATATGTTTATTTGATCCAAATATTGCTATGGATCATTTCACAGACATGCAAAAATAAAATTAACATAACAATAAAAATTAGGACTTATTTTTAGTAAGAATTTTGAGAATTTAGATCTCTATCTGCAAGAGAAAGAGTAACTACAATTTTAGAGTCTGAAAAAAGAAGTTTGAAGTTTCGCTTCAAGAGGATTTTAATGTTTTAGTTGAATGGGAAAAGTTTAGATTTCTTTTAATTCCACCACATAGAAATACCTTCGGACGTGTCTTTTCGGCGGGCAAAGAGATTAAGAATATTGAAATATTCATTGTGAAAGATATTTTAGAGGTTGGGTTAGGTATTTTGCCAAATAGCTCAATAGATGTAATTGAATATGAATATGCTTATTATCCTCTTTTCATCACCAAAGATTTAACGGTTTATGAAGTGGCATATAAGAAAGACCCATCAAATAGTTACTCAACAATAATACGGAGCGATGAGGATATAAAAAAGATATCAAAAAGTAATAGAATGACCCTCCAGCTTCTAACCTTTTGAAATATCGAAATCGGAAAACATTAAAGGAAATGTCAAAATACTATTACAATATTATTTTTTGATTATGAGGCCTTTGTTGAAATTATTATTTCTTATTGTATGGATATTTTAATAAGCTTAGATCCACCTTTAGGGTGAAAGATTACGAGTTAGTAATCAGTCTGATATGCCCGTTTGGGAATATCTAATAAATTCTATATAATTATAGCTAAAGCATTCTGAAAACATAGTGATTTATAAATGGTTTTGAAATAAAACGTTATTAGGATGTGAGAAGATGTGCAATCTTGCTGATGCATTGGACTTTATAATAGAAAAATGTAATATTAAAGATAAAGATGTCCTAGAGAAGATTCGAGAAAATAAAACGCACACGGGAAAGCGGTTTCTCGCGAAGGGTGTAATGCAAGAAGTATTCATAAAAGCCAAAGGGATAAGAATAAAGCCGTTTGATATCGAATATTATAGAGTTGAAAATGGATTGCCGAATCTTCGTACGGGATCCACAATTATTTGTAAAGGTGATCAATTTCTGTTAATTTCTGGATATCCCGAGTTAGAACCTGTAAAGGTTATGCATAACGATTTGCCAGACTTCAGTGATTTGATTGGAAAAGATTTAGTAATACAATACAAAGTAGATGGTTACAACACAAGGCTAGTTTATGTTGATTGGCTTGAGAAATACGTTGCGATTTTAAGAGGGGGAGATATTGACCTCAGAACGACATACCTCCTTTGGAATAATCAAAAAATAAATGAGGTATTAATTGACTTCTTCTCCAGAAATAGAAATATTATCATTAACGTAGAAACTGTGGGAAAGTTATCTCTAAATACTCACCACGCAGAATATTACCAGAAACATTATAACATCGGCGATATCGGATTTTTCGTCTTTGATATGATGAATATAGAAAATTCTAATTTCTTATTATATGAGGAGATCAAAAAACTTTCAGAGGAATATAATTTCTTAACCGTGAAATCTGTTGACAGTCTCGATCTCAAGAACGCTGATGCAGTTGTGCACAATGTTCTCGATCCTATGTTTAGAGAGGGTATTTACGAGGGATTAGTATTTAAAGAAAATTCAAGAGCATACACAAGGATTATGAAAAAACTCAGGCTTGAGTACTTTAAAAAATATAAAACACTATTAGAGAAATTACCGAAGAAAAAAGCTCGTAAAAAAGCCATAGAGGAGGTAATATTTGAACATTTTATACAAGGTTATCCTGAACCGCCATGGTTAATCAGAGGGATCCAACCTGAAGAAACTGCAGAGCTCAATAAGCTATTAGAAAAATTAAGAAAAGCTGTTGAAAAAAACGAAAATATAAGGAACATAGTTGGTGAAATAACTGAATTGCTACTTGGCTTTATACTTAGAGCAATTCATAGTGAAAAAATTAGGAAAATAGACAAAAATAAACTGGAAAAAGCAATAAAGAGATATGTAGGAAAACAGATTGGCAAAATGAAGAAATTCTAGAAATTCCTTTTTACTATTTTTATAAATACGCTTCTAGGCACCAAGATTCGTCAGTCCTCGAAATTTGAAATCCTAATAAAAATGATTTTTCGCACCAATACGGATTTTTCACCTAATTAGTGCAGGGAGCACTGAGCCTATCAAATCCTTTTTATAGTCATCATCCTCTAAAAAATGTATTTCACCTTCTGAGGAAAACTTTAATAGAATTATACATCAAAGTCATATAGAGAAATAGGCTATTGGTGTTAGTTGTGCCTAAATTACGGCTAGGTAAGTTCGTTAAGCAGGTTAAGAAAAAAGTTCCATGGATTGAACATTTAATTGAAGATGAGAGTATCGCTGGGGAGTTAAATCCCGAGTTAATTGCATTTAAAGTTTCTAGAAGATCTTTATGTGTGATTTGTAAGGGGAGTAAATTATTATGTGGAAAACCTAGATGTCCCATTCTTGAGAAGTTTTATACATTCACTAAAATAGCTAAAGGTTTAGATACCACAGATTTAGATGGCGACTCGCCACCTAGCGTTTTTGTAGGTCGTTTTGGATATCCTCATGTGATGATCGGACCTATGGTTCCACCAGTTGAAGGAGACACATCTATTTTTGACCTCCCAGAAGCATGGTTCGGTAAAAGTATCGAAGAGATTTTAGATTACAGGATAAAACTTGTTCGTGGTACATTCCTGGCAAATGTAAAGAAAATTCATAATTTGGAAAATAATAAACTTCTTTTAAGAACTCAAGAATTAGCGATGAGTGAGAACCCTGTCGACAGTGAATTGTTATTAAAGAAAAAACCGAAGCAGAAGCTCTTAGTTGATAGTTATGTGCAACCAATGGGTCCATCGGCACCCCTAAACGATTTTCAAATAGATAATGTCAAAATTCCTAAACCTGTTCAAAAGGTGTATGATGACTATGATTTGAGGGCCAATGAGGCTATTCTGACGTTGTATAAGAAAGAAATTCCTGTTACGAAAATTCAACGTATCTTAAGTGTTGGTGTGTTGGGAGTCAAGTTTGATAGAAAATTGGTTCCTACTAGATGGAGTATTACTGCCGTTGATAGTATACTTTCCAAGGCACTAAGGGAGAAAATCAAGCAGTATCCGCTAATTTCAAAGTACATGGTCTTTGAAGTAAATTACCTTGACAATAAATTTGTTATTCTTATGATGCCAAGAGCGTGGAGCTATGAATTAATAGAGGCTTGGTTTCCAGGATCTACTTGGAATCCAGATGGAACGATGATTGGAATGGTAGGAGACTGGGAAGGATACAAAGGAAGAAAAACATATGCATCAATTGGTGGCTGTTATTATGCAGCAAGACTTGCAGTAACGGAATATCTACAAAAAATTAGAAGGCAGGCATCAATTGTTATTTTCAGGGAAACTTATCCTAGTAGTCTAATGCCATTAGGAGTGTGGTTTGTTAGAGAGTGTGTAAGAGCTGCATTAAGAAGACAACCATTTCAATTTGATACATTAGAGGAAGCACTAAAATTTGTGTCATCAGGGCTGAAAATCCTACTAAGGAACTGGCTTGAAATAAGTGGTGTGCTTCAAAATATAAGAAGACAAAGATTAATTACAGAGTTCATATAGGTCAGGTATTAAAAATGGTCAAGATTGTTGAGATTTTTCCTAAAAGTGTGATCAGCAAGAGTGGAATATACTCAATAGATTATTCAATAAATCCATACATAGGATGCCAACATGGATGTGCTTACTGTTATGCTCGTTTTATGAAGAAATATATTAATACGCAAGAAGAATGGGGGAACTTTGTGTTTGTTAAGGTTAATGCGCCAACTCTCGTTGCTAAAGAATTGAAAAGAGTTCCCCAAAATTCAACGGTACTCCTTAGCAGTGTGTGCGATCCATACCAGCCTATGGAAAAGAAATACGAGCTAACAAGAAAAATATTAGAGGTCTTACTCAAAAGAAGGGATCTCTATATCTATATATTAACAAAATCTGATTTAGTTCTTCGAGATATAAATGTTCTAAAAGAATTTCCAAAGCTAGAGGTGGGATTCACTATAGTATTTATTGATGAAAAATTAAAAGATATTTTTGAACCAGGAGCACCTCCAATTAAGAGACGATTAGATGCTATGAGAATTTTGTTAGAAGAAGGTATAAGAACCTATCTCTTTATAGCACCGATGCTTCCATATATTACTGAAAACTATTTGGAGAATTTAATTGATTTTGCAAATAAAAATAAGGTCGCATATGTATTTTTTGACACTCTAAATATAAAGGCAGGGAATTGGAAAACGATAAAACAAGCTCTTGAAAAGTTTGACTCTTCTCTTATAAAGAAATACGAAGATATTCTTTTTTCAAGAAATTCTAGTTATTACAGAGCTCTTAAGAATAAAACAATACAATTATGCAATAAGTTTAGAGTAGATTGCAATTTTGCCTTCTAGTTCTTATTGAATCACTTTCTATTACATGCATTTTTGATAAAAATAAATTATTTGACAATCTCCTTGAAAGAACTCCAACTCATTACTAGTTCATGAGGAAGAATATTTATTATATCGCTATCCTCTGTTACAAGAGGCATTCTTTCAGATATTGCAGTTGACATTATAATCGCATCAAACGGATCTTTATGCATTTTAAGGAGGTTAGTTGTATTTTTAATTATATTATACGAGGCATAATTAATTTTTCTTAACAGTTGAGAATTTTTTATAGTGAAAAAAGCTTTAAATGCCTTTTTAAATAAACTATCAAGCTTTCTTTTTCTTGCAATAGAGATTGTTTTGAGATAAGCTTCTAGGAGGGAAATTTCAGAGATATATAGTTTATTACCAGCATTAATATGTTTTTGCAATACATATTTAATCTCTGAATTTGTTGCAAAGTTGACAGATATTCCGAATGTTGGCAAGATAAAAGTTGTATCCAATAATATCCGATACATTTATATTCACCAGAAAAAATATTAATCACCAGAACTTATAAAAACTATGGTGATTTCATGAAGAAAATAAAGGCTATTGGCAAAGTAGGTTCTAAAGGAGAATTGTACCCGAATAAGAAAATTCGCGAAGTTGTTGGCATAAAACCAGGGCAAAATGTATTATATATTGCTACTGAAGATAAGTTAGAGGTTATTCCGATCAAGAACTTCTTGGAATTATTTGATGAGAAGCCACTAGTAAAAATTTCTGTAGAAGAATTTGAAAGATTAACCGAAGAAGTACTAGGCTCAATGGAAAAAAATAAAAAATGATTGTATGTTGTTTTTATCACGTTCTATACTTACTACGTTTTCTGACAATAACTTCAAGATTATAGCCATTATTGCTACACCAACCAATAGTTATTACAGAGCTCTTAAAAATAAGATAGCACGATTATGCAATAAATTTGAAGTAGATTGCGTTTTTACCTTTTAATTTCTTGCTAATTGCTGACATTTGATTAAAAGTTAGTGAATTACTCTTAAATCGATATTTATTGCTAATTCTATTCGGTCTCTACGTAAATAATATCCTCCTCTCTACCTTAGCAAGACTACTTTCCGTTTTCCAATTTTCTTCAATTGCAAGCCAAAAAATGATTAAGTGCATGCTATTCTTTTTCACCCAACCAAGTCTAATACGACATTACATAATTCAAGGTATTTTCTTTGGACTATATTCAAAATGCTTTCAAAGATTAAACAAATTTATAAATGCTTTTAGATTTATTACCTGTAGCGGCTTAGCTCTTAGGCGATTTAACTCTTTAAATTGATCACTGTGCTTTGCAAAATCTAGAATTTTGGTATCTTCTGTGATTAAAATATCTGCGAATACGAGCGAAGAGGCTAATATGATCCAATCTATTGAGTCGTTAATATACTTTCTTAAAGTTATATCTAATTATATCTTCGTGTTACCCAATACTCTCGGATAGTTCTCGTCTGAATTTGTGAAACTCATCTAATGAAATTTCAACTTCTGGCTTCTTTGAGAGAAGATCTTCAAAATCCTTAACTGGAATTATGATGAGCAGTCCGTCTTTTATACGAATAATTATTTTGTCCTTAGGTCTTAATCCTAGCTGCTCCCTAATTTTCTTGGGAATGTATATTTCCCCTTTGGTTCCGATAGATGTTTTTATTTCTACGATTTCTTTACTCAATCTCTGAATCACCTGAAAAAGGTATGTATTTTCGGAATTTTAATCTTTTGTTATTTATTTTCAATTCAGTTATGCACTTTTATATTGTGAAGTAAGTGGAAGTTTCTGTAGAAGAATTTGAAAGACCAACTGAAGAGATATAGGTTCGATAAAAAAAGAATGAAAAATAATATATGTCATGAATTATATCATGCTTCATAATTCATTTACGTTTTCTAACAATGATTCGCGAAATTATGACCACCGCTGCTACTCCGATAACAAGTCCCCCAGCAAGACCTATTGATAGATACATTAGCGATGCTTTAGATTTCTCTGTTTCATAATTTTCGGTTTTTATGTATATCGCATCCTCACTCATATTTCCAGCTTTGTCAAAAGCTCTCACTTTTATTGTATGCCAGCCATCACCTAATATTGATGTATTAAATAATATAGCTGTTACATTATTTTCAATTCTGATTGTAATATTATCATCAATGAGTATCTCAACCAGTAATAGATTGTTCTCCTCAATTGTCCAATTTATGGCAATAATTCCAGTCACAGTAGTACCATTCAGTGGATTCGTAATGATAACCTCGGGTTTCGTATTATCGATTGTCACATTTACACTATCAATTGCCCAATGATTGGTCTTATCTGTTACGTTAAGCAGTAAGGTGTATGTGCCATCAACCAGTTCACTGACATCTATTGAACATGTCCCATTGAATATAGTGATATAGTATTTAGTTCCATTTATTTCGAGATAAGCCTCTTTTATATTACTCTCATCTATTAGATACTGCACCATAAGAGTCCCGCTTATGTAACTATTCATCTCTGGAGACAGTATCTCAACGACTGGTGCTGTGTTATCAACAATTACATTAATAACAGCTTCGGTTGTGTGGTTTGCTCTATCGGTAACTTTTAATTTGAACGTATACAGTCCATCACCCATCGATAATGTTGATAGCAAGTAATATGACTTTTCAGTAACGTTAACATCAACAGGGATATCATTTATCATAAAGACTGCTGACATAATGTGCTCATCGTAGATATACCAGCTTACATTGACAACTTGGCTTATATATGATCCATTGGCTGGAGAAAGGAAGCTCGCCGCTGGATATGTATTATCCGTTTCAAATGTAATTACTTTGCTATCTACTTCGCCAGAAGAGTAATAAGCGGTAATATTAATGGTATGTATGCCATCGCTATATGCAGTTGTATCAATCACATAGGTACTTGCTGAACTAGTCAAGTTGGCAACGGATACATTATCGAAGAATATCTCAACTTTAATCAAATAAAGTTCTCTTGTGGAATAATTAACTACTAAATCACCAGCAATGTATTCGGCGGTTCCATCACTTGATAATGAAACATTTAATCCTGTAGGTTCTCGAGCAACATAGATTGTATAGAATACGTAAACACTTCTGTTGAAGTAGTCAAATCCAATTATTTTGATTGTATGATTTCCACTCTCTAGATCAAATGTATATGTGCCGCTAAATTTACCAAAATCTATAGGAGTACCACTATCAATTATTATAGTAACGTTCCTCGGACAGGCATCGATAAGCTGTATGTTAACAGGTATTGTACTGAAATAGTATGTATTATTGCTGAGCCCAGAAACTATTAGGGATGGTGGAGTATTATCGATATATACACTAAATGACGCTTGAGCTGCCTTTCCAGCGTCATCATAAAATTCAAACTTTATCTCTTTGAGACCTTCTCCAAATAATTCTGTGATCCTCGTAGTGTTTAAATTATAAGTTCCATTACAAGGCGCATAATCGAAAAAGTTTTCATTGACGAAAACAAGTGTTTGAAGCCCGTATGGAGAGAACCAACCTCCAACATCTGGATTACTTTCAAATACGGTAATATTAATTGGAACAGAGCCAGTTAGATAATCACCATTACTAATTCCTGTAACAGTTATGGCTGGAGGATTTTCATCCACTAAAATATACCCAGTCCAGTTATCATACCTGCCAAAGTAGTCAGTAACTTCTAGGAATAACTTATAGTAGCCTTCTGAAAGATTTGTTGTGTTAATTATTATAGATTCATTCCACAATAGGGTATCAGATTTAATTTCAGTGCCATTTAAGTATGTGAAGTTATAGAAGTATGTCTGTACAGCAGGTTCTGTTAAAACCTCAATTATCTCCGCCTTACTTTTACCTAATATTTGTGTGGTTGGTTCAATTACAGTAGTAGCTCCATTATCTATGTTAAGACAGGTCGTATAACCTGGAAGTATTCCATTAGACTGAACTTCTAATTTCAACATAACATCCCTGAGATCACCGATTAGAGTATCTGTGTCAATTGATATCTTATTACCAGACGAGGTTACAATTATGGAGTATGTTATAACTTCCAGAGTGTATCTCGCATAGTTCCCTGAGTACATTAATATATCAAATTTGTAATAGCCACTCTTGGATGCAGTAAACTCTATTTTCTCTGGCCTATTGAAAGTTGCTGACTGATACCAATTTGAGATTAAATTATCATCCGGGTCATAAATGATTAGGTCCAAATCTTCTGCATACAGCCAGTCAAGCGTCACAGAGACGTATGTCCCAGCGGATATGTATATTGAATGTTCCACACCAGGATACTCTTCATCCCAGGGAGCCACAATTTTAGATGTGTTTTCAAATATTTCTCCGCTATATTCAGTTTTTGCACCCATCATTGCTTTTAACCCAGTTATATTTAGCAGTCCTCCAGATTGGCTTGATGGATTAATAGTCGCATTTATCCAACCATAAGCAAAACCTTCATTAAAGCCAGACAATCCAGACGAGACGGACCATGAGATTATATACGGATCCTCAGTTAAGTATACAGCTTTAAGAGTTATGTCCTCTGGGAATATTATCCCGTCCGCACGCGTATTATGAATAACGACAGTATATACACCATCACCCTGATATGGCACCCATAATAATTGCTCTCTGGGTGCTGTTGTTGAAAAATCAAATACCCCATCACCTTGATATTCTATATCTGATGTAACAACTATATATGAGTTGTTGAATACCACAATAACGTCAACCTGCGAATAATCTCCATTCCAAGTTATGTCTACTAAT
>JBECUL010000019.1:0-15748 GCA_040225955.1 Candidatus Asgardarchaeum abyssi
TGTCCCCAAATCCTTTTTTTTTTTTTTTTTCGTTATATAGAAGTAAAATTTTGGCTGTAAGTTTTAGGGATATCACACAGTTATTTATTATTTTGAATGCAGAGTACTTGTCGTAAGGATTTGCCGACTTTAGCATAAGCTCGGTCTTTTCCAATAACTTTTTATTTTTCTCAATCAAGGAGTTTATTCTTTCTGCTTGAGTTTTTACTTCATGGACAATCCTATTCAGCCTAGGAGAAATACCAATTATTGGAATTAATCCATGCTTAGAAGCTAAGGAATTATAAAGCTTATAATTAAAAGGAGCAACATAAACATTCTCTATTATTTTTGTGAAACCAGAATTCGTGAGAAAGCTAAGAAGATTTTTTGATTTTCGCTTTAGGATTGCTATAATCCACTTTTTCTTCCTCAGCTCCCTATTGAGATAAAATTGCATACCGCAGTCAGTAATGGTAACCTCTGACCTCCTCATGTTAATTCTTACCAAACCTTGCATCTCTAATAACTGTAGAGCTTGAAGAAGTTTCTCTCTTGTTAATTTAACATGAAGGAGTATTTCATTTATCGGAATTTTATCGTCTTGCAGTGTTCTTGATATTCTTACAAGCTTCATTAGCAAATCAACGTTTTGAATAGACATCCTTATCGCATCCGAGTTCGATTACAAATTTACCTCCAGCTAATTCATCACCCACGATCTGATACAGAATTTGGTGCCTACATGGTATTTCTGAATATAATTTTTCACCATACGCTTTTTCATCAATAAGGTATAAGTAGTATATTCTATCAACATTTCTTAGAAGAGCAACTGATAGCGACGCAACAGTCATTATTTTCCTTCCAGGGGTTATATCAACCGCTATACTAACATCTTTAGCCGTAATATACCTATCGATTGCCCCTTTAATTCTCATTTGAAGCTCGCTGAATGTCGGTCTCTCAGACACTCTAATTATCCCAAGATAATTATTTTGGTCAAGATGATCATTGTAATATTCTAGGAGGCACCTTAACACTTCTTTATACTTCTCAAATACTTTCTCAGCAGAAGGCGTAGCTATTAAGATAACTTTATCAGGAATAAATGAATCACGCTTTATAGCAGCCCAGATACAGTTTATTGTAGCTATTGGAGTGTGCCCTAAAAACGAAATCCACACCCTATAATTAACTTCATTTTTTCTTTTCAACAACTTTCCATACCATTCTGACCTATTTTCTTCATTTGGCGTTTTTCTAAAATTAAGAATAGGGTTGTTGGACATTTTAAACCCTCCAAATAAACGGTTCAACTTTTGAATCATGAAGTAAACACTTTATGATTTTCTGAATCTCATTAAGAATGTGGGTTCTATACTTTCCAAATGCTAACTTAATGGCTGTTAATACACTATTTTTTCCTCTTTCGTTAAGGTGTATTGCTGTTCCGACTTTGCGGAAATGATATTTTGGGTTTAAAGCCCCATCTAAAATCATTGAGAAAACTACAGAATCCACAACTGGTTGCCTGAATTCCTCAAGCATGTCTAATGATAAACTATCTCTACCTCGCCCAAATTCATGCAAGAACCCTATTTTTGTATCAAACCCGAAATCAAGTAGCATTTCTTTTAATTTATGACCGACAAAGACATATCCATAACTAAGAGCAGCATTTACAGGATCCGTAGGTGGACGTTTTACTCTTCCACGAAAATCAAATTCGCTAGGAATGATTTCAGAAATCGATTGGAAGTATATATGAGCCCCATTTCCCTCAATACCCATCAAAGATTCGATATTTTCTTCAATTGACATGGAATCGGAAAATTCGGTTTGGCTTAACCTAAGAATGATTCTTTCTAATTCCTTTACGGCACTACCAAAGTTAAACCTTGTTATTTTCTCCAGAAAAAGAAGCATAGATCTCTTATTCATTAAAGCAGAATATACAAACCGTTTTGCTAAATAAAATCTTATTTTTGGTGTAATATAGCTACGTATTTGCATATACCTTAGTAGCATGGTATTGTAACTTGAAATTCGAATTGCTAATCTCTTAGGGTTTTTCTTAAATATTAGTGATGCACCCGAAAATTGTGAAATCGTGCTTAATACCTTTGTACTTATATGCCCAACTCCAAATATCTTAATGACAAAAATATTGTCACTATCTAACGGGATATCATCCTTGCGATCTTTCGTTTTAAAAATAATTCTATCCCTCTTTCGATAGAGCAAGAAGCCCCAACCATACTTTTCAATATAACTCATTAAGCTCTCCTCTTAGCTCACGTAATTTTCTAAGCAGTCTAAATTCTCTCTCTAAATTATATAAAGTGTCTGATAAGCCCGGAGACATTTGTTGACTTATGTCAAGCTGCACTAAGACCCATGGGTCCTCGCTAACATATGATTTCTTATAAATCCTAAATTTTAGTTTGAAAGGAGCCTCAATAGATGATACCTTTAGCTCTAAAAAGTTGGTTGCAAAGATATAGACGACTTGCGGAAGTACATAAATAGGCCTTTTAATAAAAGGAAGAATCTCCAATTCTTGATCTAAGTATATAGATTCAACACCTAGTGATCTAAACCATGAAACAAAGCGTGCATCAGCCCCTATAAAAAAGAAAGAATAATTTTTCTCTCTTGTAGATTCTAAGAAACTATAATAATCTTCCATTATAGCCTTGTCTCCTAATTTTTTTGTATATAATCCCCCTGTGTGTGATTTCAATGTGTATTTTATTAGTTTATTTGAATAATGAAAACTAAACTCTCTAATACCAACTATAGCCCTCAAACATTTTGGACTTTTTATCATCTCTTGCTTATTAACGCCAGATATAATATGCATTAGTTCATCTAAAATCAGCGGGCTTACATAAAGGGATATATTCTTTAATCCTTCTTTCTTTTTAGATAGAGGATAAAAGATATTTGAGACTACTCTGAGAATAAAATCATTTGTGTCAAATAAAAATATAACTGGTTGCCAGCTTGATGCTCTATTTATCAATTCGCCAATTTTCTCCGAATTCCTAAGTTCTAAAATGCCTGCTTGTATTAGCGAAGTTCTTACATCATCCAAATCAACTCTATTAGTTTCAATGTCTTGACTTAACTCATGCAAATCAAACATTACATAGGGCTTGTCCTCTGCAAGCTCTGCATAAAATGTATAAATGTTCTGATTTCTCGTTCTAAATTCAAATCGAAGTGTATTATCTAACTTAAAAAATACATTTAGAAAATGAAATATTTCTGGAAGATATATATCAATCGTCCTCATCATTTAGCTGTACACCTCAAAATAATACATACCAGCACCCATTGTCGCTAATTTGCCAATATGTAGAAACTTACCCATCAATAAAGACTCAAAAAGAGTTTTACCTGTAAGATCACGATAAATATCCCTCCCTATCTTATAGAAAACGGTTCCTCTAATGAAGTCATGTATCTTCACAAATTTTGCTTTCTTCATGCTAAAACGGGATATTGTCATTCTCTTAATATTGGAGATTTCGATTCTTGTGTTTTCTTCAACCCTCTTGATCACATTCACAATATTAACATCAAAGAAGCTACTATTCCAGAAGTATTCCGAGAGAAATAGTATCTTTCTTGTAATGTTCTTAAGGATCGAACTAAGTGAAGGTGGTATTTCAGGAGCTCCTCCAGCAATAACCATGGTTGGAGTTAAAAATTCCATTTTCAGTAACCTAGGCTCAGTAGATACAATATCCTCCGCAACATCAGATATGAGCCCTCTTGTTATATCTGTTGGCCTACCATCAATTGGTGATTTATAAATCCCCTCCCCAAAAACTATGTCAGTTTCCTTAGTAAATGGATTTACCGACAAAATTCTAAGAACAGAGAATTTCCTTCTCTCCTTAGTTCTTGGACATCTCCCCAATCCTAATTCTCCCATCCTTCTTATCACATTGACTATCATCGCCTCTTGACTAAAAGTATATCCTCCAAATAAGTTCAGCTCAAAGTTAAATGATAGACCTTCTCTCACAATAATATTTGTTAAAGTATAAGGCTTTGTGATTCCAACTAACTTATATCCAACCTTACTCATAGCTCCAAAAAAAGATCTAGATGATGTCTCAAATATTATCTTATAGGGGCACCTTGCTGTATATGGGCACCCACGGCAACTTTTCTTCCTAGTAATTTTCTTCCTAGTAATACACACTTCTTTTCTTAATGAATAACCAAAAACTCCTCTTATAGCAGTACCAAGCCACCCCGGAACATAATAATCATTATCAAAGACACAATCAATCCTCAGTACCCTAATCAGCGGGTGATCATCTCTCAACAATATCACCATTATATAGAACGAAATTAAACATATTTATTAATTGTTGAGTACCTTCTAAACCTATAAAGATGACTTTATAGTAAAGGTAATAATCATCGATAAGTAACAAATTTTGATATTTACGTTGCAGAATGAAAAACTGTTACTGGAGTGATTATATAATTTTATTATAAGGATTGAAGTATATAATTCATTCACTTCATAAATCACTTCTTGCAACCTTCTACAGCAAATTTCGAATATCTCATCTCTATATATTCTTAAACTCCTCTCTATAGAAACCTTACTCATGCAATAATTCTCTCTCTGGGCTGAAATACAATTTGACTTCTACAAACTATATAACTTTTGTTATTTTACGTTAGTTTTAAATATACTTCCTTTCTAACTTCTCATTTAAAATTTAATTAAAATTATTATGTCGCTTGGGGGTTTAAAGGATGATTCGACCTGAAATTCCTGGGAGTATGCCTGTTAGTGAAGTTGAACTATTAGTTTTTGTAATGGATGGATCTGGAAGTATGAGCGAAACGTGCACTCCAGATGGCAGAAGTAAAGCAGAACATTTATATGATATAGTACATGGTGTTTTGAATAGACTAATGAACAGTTCGAAAAAAGATGTTTTTAGAATCAGTTTTGTTTACTTCTCTGATACAATTAAGGTGGAGGAGATAAATAATTCATGTTACTTCCCTATTGATATTGCAATAAGCAATTTAAGGAACCCATTAGATGTTGTTGGAGGTGGATCTACAGCTATAGCTGACGCTCTTGCTAAGGTCAATGAAATCTTTGACAAGTTTTCAGAGGACGAGGGAATCCCTGAGGATAAAAAAGCAACTGTTTTTCTTTTTACAGATGGGCAAGAGAATGTTAGAGGCAAGGATGATGTAATTCAAGAGGCAAAAAAGCTTTTGACGTACCCTCTATCACCAGTTATTGCAACAATATCCTTTGGTTCGGATGCGGATGAGAGTTTGCTAATGGAAATTGCAAGTAAGCCTAACGATAGACAGATAAGGCATTTAGATATATCTGGTGTACTTTCAGAGCTGCCAGATACTAATAAGTTATATCTCCAAGGCCATGCAAGTGATGGAACAATAACGAGAAGAAAAATTGAAGCTATTAGAAATTTTGTAGAGACACTATCAGTTACGAGGACCTAAAATGGCGGTTATTAGATTTTACAATAAAAGATTTTACAGCAATCCAATTCAAGTCAATGTAGAGAATGATTTAAAAAATGAAAACTATGGAGGACAAGCTAGGATTTATTCTTGGAAATTTAGAAACAAGAAATTTATAGTAAAAGCTATACCTGATGATTCTGAAATTTTTAGAAGAATGAGAGATATCTATTATGCTCTTAGCGATAGAAAGAGGCGTAAAATACCACATTCAATATTTTTGAGAGGTATCCCAGTTGCCCAAGGACTTGGTACTCCAGAAGAATTCAAATTTCGTACAGCAAAGAGTGTATATCTACTAGTTTTTAGGTATACCTACGGAGAGATACTTAGTGAATACTTTAAGAAAAGGAAGGAGCCTCCCCTATCAGACGTGAGAAAAAATATTGCCAAGAAACTCTTGGATATACTCATATATATGCAAGACCGCAATGTCATCCACGGAGATCTTTATCCGGATAACTTTTTAGTTGATAGAAATGGACAAGTATTTATAATGGATTTCGAAGGCGCTGGCGTTATGAATAGTAACAGAAGATTTTGGATTTGGAAACCCACAGTACTGGGAAAAGATTATATTTTCCCAAATCCTCCAGAGGTAAAAAGAACTGGGGTTCCTTCATTCTTTTCCGATAGATGGATTGGCGTATTTTTAATATTTTGGACCTTGGTTGGTATTCATCCTCTGCCCTTTCTAATAAGAATCGATAATAAAGCCTTAGAAGATCTATATAATAACACCGATAAGAATAAACATCAATGGCCACCAGTTATAAAATCTACTTGTAAATATATTCAGAAGGAATATCCAATTGAAAAATTTAGGACTTTTATGGAACATTATTTTGGAGATACAAACTTTGGGCGAATTTTATTTTTAACCTATATTATTGGGTTCAAAGAACCCAGTAAGAGACCATCTTTTAGAGAAGTTAAAGTTAGTTTGAAAGGGGTGATTGAATAATGCCATATAGGAGAATAAATAATATAGAAATAGCTTGGGATTTTGATTCAACGAAACATTTTGATGATCAGCTATATATTAAAGATATCGGAGATAAACTATTTGTATTTCTGGCCGATGGCGTTACTCAATCTCAATGTGGCAGAATTGCTGCTACGCTTTCAATAAAATACATAATTGATTCTCTAATAGAGTGCGAAAATGAAATTAGGAAAGCTTCTAGTGTTAATAATTTAGAAAAAATCTTATTAGAGAGTGTTAAATTTGCTGGAGATAAACTTAAAGAGGATAGAGAAATCCTCTATAACTACGTATTAATACAGAACCTTTCAGAAAGCTACAACATTCTAAGAACAGTATATAATAAGGTTCAAGAGACTATTATCAAATTCAGGGAGTCTATTTCAAAATTACAAGACAGTGTTGAAAATTTAAGGAAGTTCTGTAAGGATCTGGTTAATAGACCTTCTCTAGTATTAAACACAGATTTAAATACAAATTTTGATCAAATAGTGAATATCATAAGACAGAATTATGACTATGTAACTGCATTTAGAGGACCCTTTAATAATTTAATTAATGAATTACAGAGAATCAAAGTTTCTGAAGAATATCAAAAAGAAAAAATACTTGCTGAAAAATGCATAATGAACGCTATAATGCTACTAAAAAATGGGTTTAACATGGATAAACTAGATGAAACTATATATAATTTCATACTTCCACAGTTACAAGATCCATTTGAGAAAACAGGAATTCAAAAGGAAAATTACGAAAGAGGAAAAGCAAAACTCAATCAAATACTCAATACAATCAAATTCATGATAAATGATAAACGAGAAAATTATAGGAAGTTAGAAAAAATTATACAAGAACGTATTTTGAATTCAAAAGAGTTAATCTTTGAATCAACTCTTACAGTAATGGTTTTCTCATTAAATCAGCCTACTAAATTACTGAACTTAATTTTAGGGGATTCCCAGATTTATATTTATAATCCCACATCTGAACAGTGGACAGTAGTATACGCTACTTCAAGTCGTGGTGGTTTAGCAAAATATATTTCAAGTGTGAAGGGCATTAGTGGCGAACCACATATATCATTAGTGACACTAAATGAAAATGATATTTTAATAGCAAATACGGATGGTGCAAACATTCATTATACAACACCTGGAGGCCAACCAGGAGCTATCTTCCTAAAAAAATTAGAGAGGTTCATTAGAGAGAGGAAAACAATAAAAGGTTTTCCTGAAGAATGGATCAATTATTTGAGAGAGAAAGATGCACTTACGGACGATGCATCAATATTCCTCTTACATGTATTAGGAGGAATATGACCTATGATGGCTAATATGGATCTAAGAAAAGTTAGGAGATTCCCCGTTAGAGGAGTATGTAGCGTGACTGGGAAAAAGTTTTTAATCATTTTCAGAAAAGAATGTGAAGGAAATTACTTTTTAGAACGAGTAATTCCAACAAATGCAAATATTGATGATGACTCAAGTTTTTCTATTGAGCTTAGGATAATCGGTACATTTCACGGCGTTCTTAAATGTCCTTACTGTGGTGTTTCTCTGAAGTATGATATAAATTGGGTAAAGTGTACTATGTGCGGTTATATCAATTGTGCTGGCGGAATCGAAAAATATCATGATGGATTATATCTTCTCTGTAAAAACTGTAACTATGGTGGCTATCTGAGAGATACAGTTAAAGATTTAGACATGGGTGACTAAAAATGATTAGACCAGATATTCCAAAATTTATACCTACCGCGGAGGCAGAGCTTCTAATTTTCCTTCTCGATTCGTCAACAAGTATGGCTAGTACAAAAACCTTTGATGGAAGAACAAAATCAACACACTTGTACTTATTAGTGCAACATCTTCTAAAAAGATTACTCAAGAGCCCCAAGAGGAATACATTTAGATTTTGCTTTATCTATTTCTCAGATATAATAAAAGTTCTCAAAAGTTATACCTCAGAATACTATCCAGTCAATATTGCATTAAAAATATTAAAAGAACCGTTTGACATTATTCCTGGCGGCGCTACAGCAATAGGATACGCTCTAAGAGAAGCAATGAAAGTTCTAGATCACTTCATGAAGGACGAAGGAATACCTGATGTCAAAAGTTCAACGATATTTCTATTTACCGATGGGCGAGAAAATTTAATATCGCACGACAATCTTATAGCCATAGCAAACCAGTTAAAGAGTCATATCATAGCACCATCACTTGCTACAATCTCCTTGGGAAAAGATGCAGATAAAAACACACTTATAGAAATTGCAAGTAACCCAAATGATAGACAATTACGTCACCTAGATATGGCAAATTTAATTGATTTCCTGGAGAGAAAAGATAAATTATTCTTAGAGGGACATGAGGGAGATAAGTTCACACGAAAACGAGTTGAAATTCTAAGAAATTTTGTAGAAACTTTATCTACAACACGAAAATAAAAATATGATTAGCTTCTGTGAAACAATTTTATTAAAAGCTTATCATTAATTAGGTAGCTGGCTTATTATTTTTCCTACAGATATTATTACAATACAAAAATAGTAGTAATGATCTTATTTGGAGTCATTGTTGATTAGTTTCTTACTACATGGAAAATTTTTGTTGCTTTATAAGAAGAAAGATGATACCTGCAAATTAGGTGATTTTGAGAAATGTTAAATAAGAACGGGGTTGTAATTAAATGTGTATTTGGCACTCATCTTTTGATGTTTTCATACAAGAAAATAGAGATACGCATTTACTAAGGATAAGGAACACGACTATTATTGATTATTTTTTATTTTAAATTCTTAAAATAAAGAAGTAAGTAATCATAAGATTTCATTTATGTTTATTTCTTCAAGTATACCCTTGTTAAGGCCCCATCTTCTCCATTCTGCAAAATTCGTCACATTTTCTTGCTCTATGATGTTTCTCAGTTCTATAATTTTCTTTAAGAATGGCGATAACTTAACCACTCTTTTTTCAAGGTCCGCGATAAATAATCTCTTCAATTTTGCTTTCTCAATTTTCAATTCTTTCTCTACATAGTTCAAGAACTGTTTCTCATTCATAATTCCTCCAAGCTCGTTGAACTTTCTACTTATATTGTCAATTACATCCATAGATAAACTAAACAAATAAAGTTCATTCCAATTCTCAAGAAGCTTCCTTACAATTCCTGGTGTAACTTCTTTTGGAAAATTACTTAAGAATTCAGGGTGAAGCAATTCCACATCATTTTGAAATATATAATAATAAACAGTAGGCGTTGCATAAAGAGTACCAGTAACCAGGAGAGACGCATTTATTTGATTAGACCCTCCAATCATGTTTACCCAGACTTCTTTATCACGTAAAGACTTCATAGTAACACCTATCTTATAAAAACAATCCTCAAAGCTCTGATGTTTTACTTCAAGAAAATATACTCTCTTAAGCTTTCTAACGACATCTTCCAAATTCTGAGTCCTTAATTCGTTTAGGAGTTTAGAGACGAATTTTAAAAATATGCTCTTAAAATCCGCGCTTTTAATAACACCAATGTTAAACCATTTCGATCTTACAGGTTTTATTTTACATTCACCAGAAATCACCTCTCTCGATGTAAATAAAATAATTACCTCAGGAGCACCTCTATACTTTTCACTTTTCTCTCCCGATTGGTTAAAGAAGTCCTTTGCTTCATTGATGTTATCAGAATATGCTGCTTTCAATAATAAGTAAACATAAGATAGTGGAACAGTAACGCTTCCAGGAGATAGCCCTACACCGCTCAAATGGTATACTCCCATAAAGTATCACCTATTAATTTCAATTAATTTATTTATTCTACTTCCTAAATTATTAGTGTCTTTGCTAAATCTTTAAAGCTAAAGACTTTAAGATTTTGAGATTAACAGATCTGTCAATAATAATTATTGTGCCATGTTCTTTCTATATTTATTTATTTCTTCTACCTTCTCAGCAATCCGTATAATACATTCTCCATCTTTAGTTATCTCTATCAGAAAACGACGTTTATCCTCCTCTAAAGGTACTTTCTTGATAAATCCAAAACGTGCTAGTTCATTTATTTTCTCCGAAAGTTTACCTTTACTTCTACCAATCTTCTCTACCTCACTTACGCTAAGCTTTTTTTCTATTTGCTGTGCAAGCTGTGCATACTGTTTTATCTTAATTCCTTCCTTTTTCACCTCACGTAAAACCTTCAAAATCATAAGCTTTGTCTCACTCGGTAGACGAATACTTATCTTAGGCAGGTTTAACTTTATAATTCTCTCATTTCGATAATCATAAAAGAAATAATATATGCCATCTACCCTCGCAAGAATAGCTGCTGTTATAGCAGCTAATGTCATAATCCTCGTGCCACCACTAGCATCGACAATTACTTCACATTCTTTTTCTTTCTTATATATCCCTAAAATGCAATCAATTATTCTCCCGACAGTTCTCCAATAATCAAGAGAGTCAACCTCAATAACCTTAATTTCGGAACTAGCAAGGCCAAAATTATTTGTAATCTCGTCTACAATCTCATAAGCTTTCTCCTTGGTCTCACTTGATGGAAAAAGATAAACACCACTGCATCCTGTAGTAAACATTCCATGGAGTATCGTTTTCTTTGTATAATCTCCAACTGTTGCAAGATAATACCTCTTCAATAAAATCACCAAATTATGCGATGTGAATCACCATATATTACTATTACTTTGTACATGACCTCTTATCATTTTCGATATTTTTGAAATTTTTCTCTCTTTTTTGGAATGTTCCCATTTCTTCGAAACATTTCTCTGCAAAATCAATGTCATCGATCTGAAATGTATTATATAAAAATAAGATACGAGGTGATAACACGGTGGAGCTGCAATTTTCCGAACCAGAGCCAGATTGGCCGCCTGATGATCCCCATCCATTACCATGGGATGGTTAACTGGGTAGGGCGGCCAGTAATCTCTTCTCTTCTTTTTATATTTAAGATCCATAGCATATGCTAATATTTTTACACATGCTTAATTCTTATTATTACATTTGTAGTAGACTATAAACCAAAAATAGAAAAGTCACATGTTCTAATCATAAGATGATACCAGCTTAAAAGCAAAATTATTTTTAAAATTAGGAAATCTATTTTGTATTCTCATAACAGTCTTATCAACAGTCTGAAATTATTTCTGACTTTGTCTACATTTCATTAATTCCAATAATTATACATCATACATTAGTTCATAATATTTACAGTAATTACAGTAATTCGTTTATTATTATTCACATTTTTATAGTTCGATTGGTAATTTTTGCGGCAGGAATCCTTAGTTATGGCGTTCACGAATTATTAGAAGTACTGGAACTTGTAGGTGTAGGCATAGGTGTCCTCGATGCAGAGGCATTTAACATAAATCCGCCAGTAAATCCAGATGGTAGCTATCCTTCACTTCACGAAAAAGGGTAATCGGCAGCTTTTTAAAGTCCTTAATTGGATACGATGGAAATCCTGAAGTTTAAGAGTTATTGTTTATGTTATGTACTGACTGATTGTGGATTTCTCTTCGTAAAACAACATTTAAGAGAACTAAGTAAAACGCGGACCGTTTTTTTATTTTATTAATCATTCTGTCCCTAGTTGTGGAAGGGCATTTCGCGAGCATGATGAAAAGCCCATAATAGTGATATCTAGAACGTGCAATATTGGAGATTTATTCTCCTAATTTTTGAGATACAGTACGATCAGCTGCTGGAACCAAAATGCATTATCAGTTATTCTACTGATTTTCATTGAAACACTATTATGTTAAGTAAACTTTACTGCCTACAATCCTCTTACCAATAAACCCATTTAAATATCTAAACGTTAAAATAAGCCGCGATGTTCACCATCACCATCTCTTAAATATTTCACAACCATAAAATATGTCGTTTACCACACTATGCAAAGATAAATTAAAAAATTATAGTTTCAAAAAATTGAAACTAAATTCTAAAACAAACCAAAAAATGAAAAATTTTTTCATTTGCATATGCGAAAAATTTAAATACTAAAAAAATAACATCGTTATGCTAATTAAAAAGAAGTCTCCTTTGCCTTTTTAAAATTTTAATCACTTATTTTCCTTATTTTGCCTTCCATTACTATATAATCTCCTCGTTATAAAAAATAAGGAATACCTTCCAATATCACATCGTTATAGCTAACCGAAAAATTTAAAAATTAAACTCAAAATTTACGCGAAATATTCTCAAATTTTTGAAACATGCAACTTGATATAAAGCGCAGAAAAATTTATTAGGAACTTTCAACATACCGTTGTATCGAATGCCTCGATGAATAGAGGACGGCAACTCCCTGACAATTATGTCATAGTTGTCCTCGCTAGTTTCAAGTTGTATCGAATGCCTCGATGAATAGAGGACGGCAACATATGTATAAAGAATACAGCACCAAAATCTCTAATCTTTGCCTGTTGTATCGAATGCCTCGATGAATAGAGGACGGCAACAGGGTATTGTTCGATGCAATCGCCGTAATATAGATATTATTTCGTTGTATCGAATGCCTCGATGAATAGAGGACGGCAACAATAGCTCCAAAGTTTGTCGGGCCACTGTTTGGTACTAATAGATGTTGTATCGAATGCCTCGATGAATAGAGGACGGCAACTATCTTTCTAGCTGTCTTTTTGCAACACTAAGAACATAATCAGGGGTGTTGTATCGAATGCCTCGATGAATAGAGGACGGCAACACGCGTTTAAATACACTTTTTGCTATCTCACCAACTCTTACATGTTGTATCGAATGCCTCGATGAATAGAGGACGGCAACATTCTACTGCCTCGAACACCTCCCTGCAATTAACACCTAGCAGTTGTATCGAATGCCTCGATGAATAGAGGACGGCAACGGGTTTGAACTCACCAACTATTGGGAATCTGCCACGCACCTTTTGTTGTATCGAATGCCTCGATGAATAGAGGACGGCAACCTATCAAGAGTACAGGAGTTAGGTCATAAGCCTCTATTTCATGTGTTGTATCGAATGCCTCGATGAATAGAGGACGGCAACCCCATCTTGCTGCCACCACCTCAACGATCTCACTGAAGTACAAGTTGTATCGAATGCCTCGATGAATAGAGGACGGCAACAAACTTTTTTCTGCAAACCTCACAAATATAAATGCAATAGTTCCCTTGTTGTATCGAATGCCTCGATGAATAGAGGACGGCAACAATTGTCTCTTTATTCTCTTTTCAATTTCCTCTCTCGTTAATTGTTGTATCGAATGCCTCGATGAATAGAGGACGGCAACCCCAGTCATCTCCTATTCCGAGCCAACCTGCTCGAATTGGTAAGTTGTATCGAATGCCTCGATGAATAGAGGACGGCAACAAATCTGAAGTCTGGGTTCGAACCCAGACTTCATCATCTATAACAAGTTGTATCGAATGCCTCGATGAATAGAGGACGGCAACTTTTCTTTTTTCCTCTGTGTTCTCAAATTTATCATAAAGGGCTTTGTTGTATCGAATGCCTCGATGAATAGAGGACGGCAACCTTTATCTTTCTCAATTCGAGATTTTTCAGCAGTTTTCTTGTTGTATCGAATGCCTCGATGAATAGAGGACGGCAACGTCTAATCACTGGTTGTGTCAAAAATGTTCGGATATTTTCAATTTGTTCTTTGTTGTATCGAATGCCTCGATGAATAGAGGACGGCAACGTCTAATCCCTGAAACGGCAGTGTCGTCGGGTACTAAGTTATAGTTGTATCGAATGCCTCGATGAATAGAGGACGGCAACATGCCAACACACTTTTTCATTTTCTCTTCTTCCTTTTGTTTATGTTGTATCGAATGCCTCGATGAATAGAGGACGGCAACAGAAAGTGAGGGTGAGGTCACCCTCATCGAGGTGCAATAAAAACGATACTGATATGTTGTATCGAATGCCTCGATGAATAGAGGACGGCAACTTCTTCAAGTTTACAAGCTCTCTTCAGCAGTTTGTTTAATGGTTGTATCGAATGCCTCGATGAATAGAGGACGGCAACACTGCGTCAATGTACTCAGAAAACAACAAGGTACTTTCTGTTTGTTGTATCGAATGCCTCGATGAATAGAGGACGGCAACATTTTTTCTGGTATCTCCATTTCGAGAATTTGCTCAGGCGTTGTATGTTGTATCGAATGCCTCGATGAATAGAGGACGGCAACTTGCCTGAATATCAGCAAATATGCTTTATAAGGATCATTGTTGTATCGAATGCCTCGATGAATAGAGGACGGCAACAAAAGTCCATTGCAAGTCATTGAACTCCGCAACAACACTGTTTATGTTGTATCGAATGCCTCGATGAATAGAGGACGGCAACTCGTAAATATTCATATCTGCCACCATTTATTTTGACGCAAGTTGTATCGAATGCCTCGATGAATAGAGGACGGCAACATCAATGGTCTGTCTTCGTTCGATATAGTCTATCTCTGCGTTGTATCGAATGCCTCGATGAATAGAGGACGGCAACATGCCAACACACTTTTTCATTTTCTCTTCTTCCTTTTGTTTATGTTGTATCGAATGCCTCGATGAATAGAGGACGGCAACAGAAAGTGAGGGTGAGGTCACCCTCATCGAGGTGCAATAAAAACGATACTGATATGTTGTATCGAATGCCTCGATGAATAGAGGACGGCAACTTCTTCAAGTTTACAAGCTCTCTTCAGCAGTTTGTTTAATGGTTGTATCGAATGCCTCGATGAATAGAGGACGGCAACACTGCGTCAATGTACTCAGAAAACAACAAGGTACTTTCTGTTTGTTGTATCGAATGCCTCGATGAATAGAGGACGGCAACATTTTTTCTGGTATCTCCATTTCGAGAATTTGCTCAGGCGTTGTATGTTGTATCGAATGCCTCGATGAATAGAGGACGGCAACTTGCCTGAATATCAGCAAATATGCTTTATAAGGATCATTGTTGTATCGAATGCCTCGATGAATAGAGGACGGCAACAAAAGTCCATTGCAAGTCATTGAACTCCGCAACAACACTGTTTATGTTGTATCGAATGCCTCGATGAATAGAGGACGGCAACTCGTAAATATTCATATCTGCCACCATTTATTTTGACGCAAGTTGTATCGAATGCCTCGATGAATAGAGGACGGCAACATCAATGGTCTGTCTTCGTTCGATATAGTCTATCTCTGCGTTGTATCGAATGCCTCGATGAATAGAGGACGGCAACA
>JBECUL010000019.1:15848-35112 GCA_040225955.1 Candidatus Asgardarchaeum abyssi
ATCAATGGTCTGTCTTCGTTCGATATAGTCTATCTCTGCGTTGTATCGAATGCCTCGATGAATAGAGGACGGCAACAAAGAAAAAATCATTTTTTTATGAGTTCATTGTATATTTCCTCAAGGTTGTATCGAATGCCTCGATGAATAGAGGACGGCAACCCAGAACTGCTTTGCTGTATCTGCCAGACTCTTTTCTTATCCAAGTTGTATCGAATGCCTCGATGAATAGAGGACGGCAACATCATAAAAGTTAAGTCTATGTGGTGTCAGATTAACAATTCTCATGTTGTATCGAATGCCTCGATGAATAGAGGACGGCAACGTTTTGACTATTTTTGCTTTCGCCGGGAATCTGACAATGTGGGTTGTATCGAATGCCTCGATGAATAGAGGACGGCAACGGTAAATGGCCTCAGCAACTGGATATACGCGGATATCTTCTGTTGTATCGAATGCCTCGATGAATAGAGGACGGCAACTGATTCATCAAAACAATGCCAACCGTTATGGCCCCGTAGAGAGTTGTATCGAATGCCTCGATGAATAGAGGACGGCAACCTCCCTGCTCTTCTGACTGCTCTGTAGAAGACTCTTGTTCATTGTTGTATCGAATGCCTCGATGAATAGAGGACGGCAACTGGGCCCTTGTCTTATCGAATTCGTCTAAGACCAATACTGTTTGTTGTATCGAATGCCTCGATGAATAGAGGACGGCAACTCTTGGTCAATTCGTTTAATCGCTTTACTATTGTATTAGTTGTATCGAATGCCTCGATGAATAGAGGACGGCAACCTTCTGACCCTTGTTGGATATCTCCATGCAGCTACATACCACTTGTTGTATCGAATGCCTCGATGAATAGAGGACGGCAACAAGCAATTGTTGAGCTCTTCCTATAGGTTTTATTTTAATTATCGTTGTATCGAATGCCTCGATGAATAGAGGACGGCAACACGTTATAAAAGAAATGAGGGATGAGATTGTCTCAGAGATTGCGTTGTATCGAATGCCTCGATGAATAGAGGACGGCAACATGAGGAAAAAACTAAAGTATTGAAGATTTTGCCTATGCGTTTCGTTGTATCGAATGCCTCGATGAATAGAGGACGGCAACAGCCACAGCGCGGGCACCGAGCAGGCGCCCGCGATAAAGCATGTTGTATCGAATGCCTCGATGAATAGAGGACGGCAACGGGGACAAAAACATTGTAAGTAATGTGCTCTGAAGAAGGTTTTAGTTGTATCGAATGCCTCGATGAATAGAGGACGGCAACCCTTACGCGGTCTCGTACTCGAAAACGATGTCGCAGTTTATGTTGTATCGAATGCCTCGATGAATAGAGGACGGCAACATTTCATCTGTATCTGTATATATAGTTAACTTATGTGGTGTAAGTTGTATCGAATGCCTCGATGAATAGAGGACGGCAACGTCATCATAAAAGTTAAGCTGGTGAGGAGTTAAGTTGATAATTGTTGTATCGAATGCCTCGATGAATAGAGGACGGCAACTTTAGACCCCCCATGAGGGGGGTCTCTAACAATTTATAACCTTGTTGTATCGAATGCCTCGATGAATAGAGGACGGCAACATACTCTTCGTAGTGGTAAAGCACTAAAATCCACGTGAAGTTTCGGTTGTATCGAATGCCTCGATGAATAGAGGACGGCAACTGGCCTTTCAGGTTCCTCGTCATCATCATTCCATTTAGCAATGTTGTATCGAATGCCTCGATGAATAGAGGACGGCAACTGTACTCATAAATCAAGCCCTCATCACGCCCACAGATTGGGCATGTTGTATCGAATGCCTCGATGAATAGAGGACGGCAACACAATGCGGGCATTCCACCACAACTGCTTTTATACCATCATGTTGTATCGAATGCCTCGATGAATAGAGGACGGCAACGAGGAGGGCAGACAATCCTAGAACCTTTATGACCCCAACTATGTTGTATCGAATGCCTCGATGAATAGAGGACGGCAACCCCACTAGGGAGCTTCACAGACCTAGCAATAATTTCAAAGTTGTATCGAATGCCTCGATGAATAGAGGACGGCAACTCTACATTTTTCATGAACCCACCATTTAACGGTGGGTTCATGTTGTATCGAATGCCTCGATGAATAGAGGACGGCAACAATTGACGAACCATCCTGTAAAGTTAACGTCCCCTGTTCTTACGTTGTATCGAATGCCTCGATGAATAGAGGACGGCAACTTTCTGTAATAATTTAAAAGTTCAGGATACTTCCTGAGATAGTTGTATCGAATGCCTCGATGAATAGAGGACGGCAACTGTACTGTCATCGGTTTTCAGGGTGTTGCTTATTGTTTTAGAGTTGTATCGAATGCCTCGATGAATAGAGGACGGCAACACGTCTTACAGCTACTATGCGACCATTTGCATCACGTATGTTGTATCGAATGCCTCGATGAATAGAGGACGGCAACGCCGCAGGGGACGTCGTATATAAAGAAAGAAAAAGGGTTGTTGTATCGAATGCCTCGATGAATAGAGGACGGCAACGATATAATCGTTTGAGTGTTGGTAACATCAAAACGCTTACTATGTGTTGTATCGAATGCCTCGATGAATAGAGGACGGCAACGTTCTCCAAACTCAACCTCTTCGGTACCCTCTTGGGTACTTTCATGTTGTATCGAATGCCTCGATGAATAGAGGACGGCAACTCGCTGTTCTAAACGAATTACACCTTCTGATGGGTACTTGAAGTTGTATCGAATGCCTCGATGAATAGAGGACGGCAACTTACAAAGTAAGCAAAGTCTAAGTTCTTTGTGTCTATTACTGTTGTATCGAATGCCTCGATGAATAGAGGACGGCAACTACAGTATTCACAGCTATCAACGGGCTCGTCACATTCGCTACATACGTTGTATCGAATGCCTCGATGAATAGAGGACGGCAACGGATCATATGTTCTGACGATGTATTCACTTCCGTCCTTTTGAAAGTTGTATCGAATGCCTCGATGAATAGAGGACGGCAACGATACACTGATGCATTTGTCGTAACCAAGTTCCCTAAGGTTTTGTTGTATCGAATGCCTCGATGAATAGAGGACGGCAACTATAGCAAGCCCTGACCGGTCTCTCAAGGTAACCTTCTTCGTTGTATCGAATGCCTCGATGAATAGAGGACGGCAACCTAAGTTTTCGAGTACTTTAAGTACTCTTTGATAGCCCATTTTGTTGTATCGAATGCCTCGATGAATAGAGGACGGCAACATCTCGCCACCATCATCGAGGTGAAGGAGTAAAGATATGTTGTATCGAATGCCTCGATGAATAGAGGACGGCAACTCTCTCACTCTTATTCCCGTTCTTATTTTGCTCTCAGTTTTGAATTGTTGTATCGAATGCCTCGATGAATAGAGGACGGCAACTTTGAAAGGATATAACAGTATACAATATTTAACCAATCTTTCAAGTAGTTGTATCGAATGCCTCGATGAATAGAGGACGGCAACGTCTCATCCATAGTGATGTAGGCAATAGCGTATAGTACACCGTGTTGTATCGAATGCCTCGATGAATAGAGGACGGCAACAGTGATGTAGGGCCCGTGTTTGGCACCATCACGTATTTTATTGTTGTATCGAATGCCTCGATGAATAGAGGACGGCAACTTGCTCCCAGTTTCATCGGGATAAACTGATTCCAAGACTGCAAGTTGTATCGAATGCCTCGATGAATAGAGGACGGCAACATAACCTGCGGGGCCTGAGGCCCCGCAGTTTTTAAATTAAACTTGTTGTATCGAATGCCTCGATGAATAGAGGACGGCAACGGGCACAAAAGTGCTCCGTCGTCAAAACAAAGTATAGCGTCCTGTTGTATCGAATGCCTCGATGAATAGAGGACGGCAACGTGGTGATCCATTTAATGTGGGCTCGCCATATTCAACTTTTGTTGTATCGAATGCCTCGATGAATAGAGGACGGCAACGTATCGAGTATTTTTATTTCGTGTGGTGTCAAATTAACGTTGTATCGAATGCCTCGATGAATAGAGGACGGCAACTTTGAGCAAGAATTCATGTATCGGCTTATCACATTTTGGACGTTGTATCGAATGCCTCGATGAATAGAGGACGGCAACAAATGATAAATCTTTGTCCTTCCCTTTTTATCTTGCAGAAATAGTTGTATCGAATGCCTCGATGAATAGAGGACGGCAACAGTGTAATTTGTATTTCACAGTGCCACCGCCATTTTCTTAATTTTCTGTTGTATCGAATGCCTCGATGAATAGAGGACGGCAACACTGCTGTCTTCGCTGACAATGCGAATCAAGTTTTTGGTGTAAGTGTTGTATCGAATGCCTCGATGAATAGAGGACGGCAACATTTTCGCAGAGTATCGATGGTTATCTGATTTGCAATTACTTGTTGTATCGAAGGCCTCGATGAATAGAGGACGGCAACTGTCAAATTCATCCAAGACAAGTACTGTCAATTTCTTTTTACTTGTTGTATCGAATGCCTCGATGAATAGAGGACGGCAACTAGAACATATATAAATTTTTACATAAAATTTTTATATAACTTGTTGTATCGAATGCCTCGATGAATAGAGGACGGCAACACTACGATGTATCTGCCGCCTCTGTAGGTGACTTCGGCTGCGATGACCTTCCCATGTTGTATCGAATGCCTCGATGAATAGAGGACGGCAACAAGTATAATTCAGTGAAACAATCATATATTTCCTCACGAAAACGCATTTGTTGTATCGAATGCCTCGATGAATAGAGGACGGCAACATAATTCATCCGCAGGCACAATTAGTGGTTTATATCCTTTGTTGTATCGAATGCCTCGATGAATAGAGGACGGCAACTTGCTTAGTCTAACATATACTCTTTGTGTTTTTCCTTCTCTTTTGTTGTATCGAATGCCTCGATGAATAGAGGACGGCAACCTCAGATTTCTTGAACCTTGTAGGAACTTGCAGAACGTTCTGAACTGTTGTATCGAATGCCTCGATGAATAGAGGACGGCAACCTCTTGGCAGATGTCGTATTCGCCACACCTTTTCGTTTCGGATTTGTTGTATCGAATGCCTCGATGAATAGAGGACGGCAACGAAAACTCAAGCATCTGACCAAGTCCTAAACGAATTCGCTGCTGTTGTATCGAATGCCTCGATGAATAGAGGACGGCAACTCGCTTATTCCATCAGCATTGCTGCCGATACGCGCTATGCATGTTGTATCGAATGCCTCGATGAATAGAGGACGGCAACACCGCACCAAGTTGCGATGGCCCTGTGTTTGGATAAGCAATAGTTGTATCGAATGCCTCGATGAATAGAGGACGGCAACACAAGCTCCTTATACTTTTGCTCCACCAGCTTCAGATATTCCTGTTGTATCGAATGCCTCGATAAATAGAGGACGGCAACATGCTATCTGTTGATTCACTGCTACCATGAGTCTCCTCTGTAGTTTCGTTGTATCGAATGCCTCGATGAATAGAGGACGGCAACAAGATGTGAAGATCTACTATGCAGTAATTGTTTGCGTGTTGAGAAAGATAAGGAATAAGACTGAGAAATGTGCTGCATTGTGGTTCTTGTAAATAGAAGAATTGCATGAAAAGATAAAATTACCAAGTATAACATTTTTTCAAAAAAATAAATTATTTCATAAAAAATGATATTAATTCAGAGTGATTTATTGTTGAAAGAGTAGTTTTTGATGCTGTTTATGAAGGATAAAGTTATGAAAAATCTGTTTTATGAGAGATTATGGATGAAGGTCTTTCTTTTTTAAAATAGAGGCAGTTAGAAATTAATTTCTTTGATTAATTCTAATTATAATTATTTTTAAATAGTATCTGAAAGACTATTATTTTGGTGTTTTTTATGCACTCTGCGGAATTTACTTTAGAGGCAGTAACTCCGATATTTATGTATGGTGCTGATACTAATGTTCCAGAGATTAGAGCTTCTGCAATAAAAGGTCTACTTAGGTGGTGGTTTAGGGCAATTCTTGGTGGTGTTAAATTTTCACAGGGTATTTATAAAGGGAATGTGTTGCTAGAAAAGGTCAAAGAAGAAGAAAAGATTTGGGGAACTACTAATGAGAAAAGTAAAGTTATAGTAAAGGTTTTTCCGATTAAACTATATAAAAAGCCATTTCCTATACTATTAAAAGGGGAGAGATTAAGGGAAAGAGGGAAAGGTATTAAATATCTTGGATTTGGTGTATCTAATAAGGTATGCATAACATATGGAAGTAAAATTAAAATTACGATTGCTTTTAGATCACGAGTTTCAAGGATGGAGGAAAATAAAGTATTAGCAAGCTTATGGTTGTTGTTAAACCTTGGTAATATTGGGAGCAGATGCAGAAGAGGGTTTGGAAGTTTACGGGTTGAGAAGGATATCACGATAGATGAAATAGAGTTTCGTAGTCCAGCAAATGTAAACGATTTAGAAAAATATCTTAAAGCTGGGGTTCAGAAGTGTTTAGATTTGTTTGGTTGGAAAGGAGTCTCGGTAGAAACTCAGTCTTTACCCGAATTTTCAATGATAGTTCCTAAATTTTGGAAGATGAAAATTTTAGATGATATATACAGTTCACCACTTGAAGCAATTAACGAATTAGGGATAAAAATACGAGAATATAGAGAGGACCGAGATAATCCATTTGCGAGACATACCCGAGCTACAAAAACTGGTAAGCGTTTCGCATATTGGGTTACGAAGGATTATAATGCAGTAAAAAGTATTTACTCATCTCAAATGCAATCCTCTACGCCCCAAGGATCCATATTTGGTTTACCACATCAATTTCAATTCCAGTCAATTAATAAAAAAGCTATAGTTACGGGTCTTACCAAAGAGAGGAGAGCATCTCCCTTATTTATAAAGATTTGGAAATTGGCTGAGAGAGAATATGTAGTTGGGTTGCAACTGTTTCTTTCTAAATTTGTTCCAACAGATAAATTACAAATTTCTGATTTAAGAAACCCGAAGATAGGAAGCGTAGTAAATGCACCGTCCTATAATTTTCTTATAGGTTTTTTGAATAGATTACGAGGAAGGTGGTTAACCTTATGAGTGCTTTTTGGCGAGATAAAATTAAAGCATTTCTTCATGATCCACCTGATAAAGCACTATATTTAGTTAGGTCGGATGAGGATAAGCTTGGGCATGAAGATAGACGTGACAAAATACTGCAAGTTTTAAATTTAAAATATGATATACCTAGCGAGTTTGATTATGTTTCATCATCACTTCAAAGAATAAGTGTAAAAACCGCAGACGAAGCATGGATAGATTTTACTAGAACTGAAAGGGAAAAGAGGCCTTATTTTATTCACACAATATCCGCTGTTACGAAAAATTATAAAGAAATTAATGATACCATCATTGGCGTATATAAATCCAAGTTAAAGCTGCTGTTAAAAGATGTTATAGATAGTGAGCTAACTGCAATCTCAAAAATAAAGAAACTTGCTGAAGAATATTCGCAATCTGAAAATCAATATTACAAACAACTTTATTTGTACATATGGCGTTTTTTCAAAGATTTTTTATTTGATGAGTTAAAAAAGAAGGGGATGTCTCAAGAACTTGCAGCTGAGTTGGTTAATCTACCTGCTGATACAAGAACTCCAGATCACACAATATGGGATCATATGGATATAGCCTCTGCGGTGTATGGTGCGCTGAAAGAGAAATACCCTGTTTTACTTCTATTTAAAATTTCTCCAGTTCAGTCATTTATTCGAGCTGCACGGAAGGAGAAAGACTTATGGGCTGGTAGTCATCTGTTAAGCTTTCTAACATTTAAGGCCATGAAGGTAATCATTGATAAATATGGTCCTGATTCCATTATATATCCTCATCTTAGAGGACTTCCATTTATGGACATTTCTTACTTTAGTCATGCCACTAAGCAAATTGGTTATTATAAGAAAATTATTAAAGAGATTCAAATTGCAAGTATTCCTAATAGATTTTTAGCACTGATAGGAGTTCAATCGCCAGAGACAATAAATGGCATCGAAGAAGAGATAAAGGAAAATGTAATTGCCTTTTTGAGAGAATTAGGGGAATTCACGTTTAAACAATTTATTCAATTAATTCCTGAAAATTATAAAAAAGATGAAAATTATTATCTTAAAAAATATCTTCCAGTAATAGAAAATTATTTTTCTATTATAGTTGCTGTATTACCTTTTCCGAGTTTGAGTACAAGCAATTATGAGGAAATAAAACAGTATGTTTTATCAATGGATATTCCAAAAACTTTGAAAGATAAATACATTGAATGGATTGAAGTATTAAGTAAGATAAGTGAGTATCCTGCTAGGTACCTTGATCTTTATGGCCTTATTTTTGAAATATTAACTGCCGTGTTAGCTGCAAAATCCATTAAATTGTCAAAAGGTAGGCAAGAATCTGGTTTTAAGTGTACTGTCTGCGGCGAGCTTGTTGCTATATATGGTGAAGAAAATTATAGTACATTTTCTTCATTTTGGAGAGATATTGCAAGTAAAAGTAAAGAACTTGGTCGTTTTAAGTTAAATGAAAAATTATGTCCTATATGCCTAGTTAAAAGATATTATGCTGATTTATTGGAAAAACAAGTAGTTAGGGATAAAGAATTGAAAGTTGGTTTTGAGAGCGTTGCTAAAATGGCATTATCAAAGAAGGCTGATAAAATAGGAAAAATATACTATATTGCTTTTGAACAATCCAGCAAATTTGATGATTTCTTTAAGATTTTTAGAGATTTGATGATTAGTGCATCAAAAGAGAATTTTGATAATGTAATACCCCTTCTCGAGTTGTCTCGCATGGAGGATGAGAGATCTAGGAATCATGAGTGGTACTATATCGAAAAATATGATATTTCCCGATTTATGAATGATTTAAATATTACAAAACCTCTTAGCAAGGATATAAAGAAGAAATTAGATAAGATTAAAGAAATAATAAGGGAAATACACAGTGAAATAACAAGTGACTCAGATCAGCCAAAATATTACGCAATTCTTGTTATTGATGGAGACAACATGGGCAAAATGCTTGTGGGAGATTCTTCAGAAATTAAAAATTATACTTCCTATTTACATCATCAAATAGCTAATAGACTACCAGATAACGTAAGAAAAGATATTAAAAGAAAGTTAACTCCATCAATTCATATGGCAATTAGCCGGGCTCTCATGTACTTTTCAACAAAAATTGTTCCAACGATAGTAGAAGATAAATACAATGGCGAATTAATATACTCTGGAGGAGATGATATTTTAGCACTTCTACCTATGGATACTGCTATTAAGTGTGCTTACGAAATTCAAAAGGAATTTAACAAAAACTACGATAATTGGGATTTGCTTCCAGCAAAGACCATGAGCGGTGGAATTCTTATCGTACATTATTTACATCCTCTTCAAGATGCACTAGAAAGAGCTAGATATCTTGAAGAAAAAGCAAAAAAGAGTGGAAGGAATGCGTTTTTCATAGGTTTCTTGAAAAGAAGTGGTGCATTTAAAATTGCTGGAGCCTCATGGGATATTTTGGGTGAAGGTAGCTTATCTGAAATTGTAAAATATCTAAGGAGTGATAAATCCCCAAGAATCTCCAAGAGAATGATTTATGATGTTCTTCAAACAGCAGATGCTCTTAAGAATTTGAATGAAATAGAAGCCTATCTAAAATATGAGCTATCAAGACACTTGCTTTATGATAAGGATAAGAAAAAGAAGAAAGTTGAAAATCTCGCCACTGAAATTGTAAAACTGATTAAATATATTAGAGATGAAAAAGATCAATGCCAAGGAGAAGAAGATAGTGAGGCTTGTGCGAGAAAATTAAAGTCGTTATTTACATTATTTGAAATTCTTGTCGATTCTGATAGCGATCTGGAGGCATAATTATGAAAATGGTATTATATCCATATGATGTTTTAATGTTTAGAGATTTCAGATCTTTTACTGCGGGAGAAGATGTAATAGCCAAATCAATTTTACCTATGCCTCATACATTAGCAGGTGCAATAAGGACAAAACTTTACTTAGACTATGGTAAAGAAGTGTATGAGCTAATTGGATATAAGCGTACTGAACCGAATTTTATGATATATGGAACTTTTCTAAGTATTAATGGTGATGAAATTTTTGCTTTTCCTGCTGATATCGTTGAGTCTAAAGATACTGAGAATTCGAAAAGTAAGTTATTTTATGTATATCCTCACAAGCTATATGATTCTGAAGAATATTTATTTTTTGCTGGAAGGTATATTCACTATGAACCTGTTTATGATTATTTTCTTACTAAAGAAGGCTTAATTAAGTATCTGCTAGGTGAGTTGAGCGAAAATGATTTAGAGTCTAAAGAGGAAGCAGAAAAGTATATTATCCCGTCTAATAAAGTATATAGGAAAGAAGAACGTGTTGGAATAGCTCTTGATGAAAATAAGGTTACCAAATATGGATTCTTCTACATTTCACAATTTCTTAGATTCGAAGAGAGTGTAGGTATCTCAATATGGCTTGATGACAGAGTTAAGAATTATCTTTCTCGAACTGGTTTTCTTAAAATTGGAGGAGAAGGGAGACTTGCTAGATATCAGCTTTTTGATGTCTCAGCTAAAGACGTTATTGCTGTAGATGTAAATGAACTGTTAGCGAAAATTGAGAAGAAAAAAAAGCTAAAAATATACCTTGCCACCCCCCTTGTCATACCCGATAGTGAAAATACCACAGAATATTTGCAAAAATCCCTAGAGAAGGCATTGTATACAAAAATAAAGAATATCTATCCTCTTGTGGACAAATTGTTACCTGTTGGAGGGTGGGATCTTGCTAGAAATAAGCCGAAAGAAGTAGCATATTCATTATCATCTGGTTCAATTATATTTGTGGAGTTTGACGGATCTATCAATATTAGTGAGTTTTTCTTTAAGATGGGTAATTTGCAGAAGTTAGGGTATGGATTATGTTTTATTGGAGTTTGGAGGTGATTATATATGGTAGAAGAAAATGAAAAAGAAAGTGAAAAGAAATTAGTTTTAGGGATATATGCACTATCGCCATTGCACCCTGGAAGTGGTACTTATATAAATAGCCCTGTAGACCTACCCATTCAAAGGGAGCGGCATACAAACTTTCCAGTAATTTATGGTCAAGGTTTAAAAGGCGTTTTAAGAAATGCTTATAGACGACTTAAAAATGATATTGAAAAAGAAGAATCTATCTTTGGTCCTAGACCAGAAAACTCTCGGGAGAAAAGCTTCTCAAGTGCTATAACCATATGTGATGCAAAAATACTTCTATTTCCAGTACGCAGCTTAAAAGGGGTTTTTGCATATGTAACATGCCCAAAAGTGATAGAAAGATTCTTTATAGATCTATATTATTCAGGTTTGATTAAAGAAGAGTTATCTAGTCTTCTTAAAAAAGTTCCAGTAATTAATGAGGATGAAATTATTATTGAAAGTGAGTCATCTCTATGTGTGAGTTCTACTGATGATAAGAGCAAAGAACAAGCGAAAGTAGTAGTTCTTGAAGATGTGGTATTGAAGGTTAAAGGGGATACTACTAAACTTCTAAATGACTTTATACCTTATGTTAGAAACTTGCTTCCAGCAGATATTATAGCTGACAAAAGATTTGCGGTTGTTTCCAACGATTTGTTTGAGCAATTTGTAACGATGGCAACTGAAATAAATGCAAGAATAAAAATAAATTATGATACTGGTGTTGTTGAAACTGGAGCTTTATGGTACGAGGAAGATTTGCCATCCGATACATTACTCTACTCATTAATTATCATAGGGAGACCCAAGAAAGAAAACGAAACTATAAAGACGGCAGAAGATATAGCAAATGAGCTAAAGAAAAACTTTAATGAGAAACTCGTACAGATTGGTGGAGATGAAACTGTTGGGAAAGGGCTCTGCGTTCTAAAGTTTTGGGAGGGTGAGAAAAAATGAGAACCTTAGAGCAAGAAAGAGCAAAATATGCATTTGATGTGGTTCATGAGGTGAAAGAAAAAAGTTCTAAAGTACAGGAGAGCTATAATAGCTATTCGAAAAAGGCAGCAGTCCTAATTTTGACTAATGGACTTGGGAATACTCTTGCCTATTATAAATCAAAATTCAAAGGAAAGAAGTTTGAGGAACTGGAGGAGGATGATGAAAAAGCATACTGCTTATTATACAAACATATTAACAATTGGTTATTGAGGAAAATTAATGTTGCAGGTAATTGTGAAAAAGACGTTTTGGAATGGATAATCAAAGACGCCACATCACTACAAGTATACCTACTAACTCGTGAAGTGGTTCTACTATTGAATTGGATTAAGCGGTTTGCAGATGCTGAACTGGAGCGTGAGGAGGAGAGAACCAGTGGATAATAATAGCAGATCAAATACCATTTTTATGCTCTCAAATGAACTTGCTATGATACTTAATAAAGTTAAACCAACAAATTTGAGCCTTTGGTTTTATAGGTTTGTAAAATTTAGAGAAGAAAGTGAAGGAGTTTATAAACCCTCATTGGAGAACTCAGTTGGTAATAGGCTTAATCTCCCCTCGGAAGCTTATCAACTTTATAGAAACTATATAAATCTGCTAAAAACTTTAAAACAGCCAACATTCTCTGCTAAGAATATTACCCGTCTTGTTGTAGGTTTAGGCCAAGCTAATGTTTTCGAAGTGTCCATAAAACTTCATAGGAACTACGGTTTTCCCTTCATCCCTGGATCGTCACTCAAAGGCATAGCTAAAAGTTATTCTTACATGTTATTTAATGAGGTGATAGATAAAAATCTTTCTAAAGAACTGAGAGATATTTTTGATGGGAAAAAAAGCTTAGGTGAGACAAAAATAGATAAAAACGAGTATGTAACACTTAAGGATAAAACAAAAAGCGTAATTCTGTCATTAGAAGAAGCTCTTGAGATCTTTGGTACACAGACATTAGAAGGCGATATAATATTTTTTGATTCGTTCCCTGATCCAGATACTCTTAGCTTAGAATTTGACATTATGGCACCGCACTATGGACCCTATTACGTAGGGGATGCGATTCCAGGAGACTGGCATGATCCGACAATAATAAAATTTTTAACCATCAGTAGAGGTGCTAAATTCTATTTCTGGTTATCTTCAAGAAATAACAATAGTAGCTTGTTGAAAAAAGCAGTTATACTTCTTAAGTGTTCACTATCACAACTAGGAGTAGGGGCGAAGACCGCTTTAGGCTACGGACTGTTTTCTATAGACCAATAATAATTTTGTAGTACCTTTAATTTACATAACCGAATTCTCCTTAGTGTTTTTAGATTATTTGATATCAATTTTGGTGATGTTCAATGAAGAATAAATTGAATGAGAATGCTCTTAGTGTATTAAGGGCTTTTATTAAGGATAAAATAGTCAAGATTATCAGTGACGGAGATTTAGACGGAATATTTGCCACAGGTTTTCTAGTGATGTACCTTAGGAGTTCAGGTCTGGAGGTCGAATATTTCTATCCTGAGCCAGAGAAAATTAGGGGTTTAGTGGTTCAAGATTCTATTCTCGTAGAGCTTCCATTGACTAAAGGACTGACATATAAAGGTAAAAACTTGCTTTTTGATCATCACAATGGTCCTGCTAGAGTAGAATTATTTAATGAAAGCAATGTGGTAAAACGTATTGTTTTTCCAGACTGTAGAAGTGTTGCACAGCTAGTACGCGAAGCTCTTGGAATTGGTGTTGATAATGAGCTTTTAGAAGCAGTAAATGATATAGATAGTGGCGTATACAGAACAAAAATTGCTAAGGATTTGCATAAGGCGTATTTGCTTAACATTTCTAGTAAGGAAATGAGAGAGTTTCTTACAGAGGCTGTTGCTAATGAAGAATGGTCAAAGATTTCAAAGTGGGCTTCAGAGGAGAGTAAAAAGTGGAAATATGTAGAGGATAAGGTTAGTGATATCATTAAGAATGTTAATATTATAATACCTAGAGTTGCAGTTTTTACATATTATGAACAAAATGATATTGAAAGAGCTGCCAGAACTGAAGCCATGCTAAAATTAGAAGACCAGTACGATATTGTTGTATCGATTGGATTAAATGACAAGCACCAAGCAATTTCGGCTAGAATAGCAACTAAAAGAGACATTGACTTATCTGGAGTCTATCAACAATTGAGGGGATTGGGATATACAGCTGGCGGACGAAAGAACGTTGGAGGTGTGCAATTTAATAATGAGAATCTCGATAATATTCTAAAGGTTCTTAAAAAGATAAGGTGGCCTATATCCAATTCTGACCCTTCTTTTGATGTTATTTACGCAGAGCCTTCTCTTAATATATTCTATCCAGACACTTTCTACTTACTCCCAGATGCTATGCGTGAAATCGATTATATTGGTGTAATAAAAATTACAGATAGTAAGAATAATAACGATTATTTATTGTATACGCTTGAGGAAGTCTCTAAATCGGGTGAAGAGTCTAAAAATATAGTTGACTTGGTAACTGGTATGAGACCTATTTTTTGGTATAAAGGTCAGCAACGTAAATTGGATGGAATACCATGTCTCTCAAATCTTAAAATACTTTATAGTGAAACAAAAAACAAAGCTGAAAATATAAAACCCTCATTTATTAAAGCTCTTGAAATAGATGCAGAGATTCACAATTTAATATACTATGCTTTATTCTTTCTTTCAAAAGAAAATACAGAAAAAGTCTTGGATGATATTAAAAACAGTTATGGGGCGTGTCAAGTTTCGGAACCAATAGATATTTTTTCTAAATTTCTTGCAAATAAAGCTGAAATGTTTCTTAATATGTTCTTTAAAAAAGCCGAGAAAGAGATAATAATACCAGATATATCTAAAATTGACCCTAATATACAGTGGGACGATATTTTTACAATCATTGCAGAGGATCTTAAACTGAGAAAAGAGGATGAATTGTCTATTTTATTTTTAGTTCAGTCTATCGGAAAGGAAACAATTGCGTATAAAGAAAGAGTGAATCATCAGAAAAATTGCATTCAGAATATAGTTGAAAAACTTAAAGATAAGGCCAGAATAAAAGTTTTTCTGGTTTCTAATAATCGTATAAATGAGCAAGTAGAGCGTATTAAAGAAATCCTGAAGGAAGATTTGAATATACCTATAGATGTCATTGACGAGGAGGTATTGAAAAAAGGCAAATTTGAAAGAATTAGAGAAGGGAAAGTAGTGGTTATAATTCTTTCTGACTATAAAAAGGATAGTATCTTTGCAATATTAAAGACTCTTTCATCTACATCATGTTTAGTAGTTGTACCTGAATCAAGAATAGAACCTAAAAATACTAAGTCTATAGGCAAGCACCAGAAAAAGCTTCTGTATCCAGAACATAAGTATTTTGAAGGGGCCTTATATGAAAATAGAGTGTTATATATATCTATGTCTGAACTTATCAAATTGAAAGCTATTAGGTGAGTATAGTGGATATTTCTAATATGGAAATTTACCTTAATTTAAAAATTAGAATGGGTGCGCGTGAATTTCTTAGAAAATTTATAAGTTTGTCGTCTAGCTATATGTTTAGCCCACGGATAGGAAAAGAAATAAATGATGAAAATCTCCAATTGGCTATAATGTATGATAGAAATACTTATCAAAAAATTCTAGCATTAGATATCTATGGCAAAGACAATGGAGTCGAAGGATATAAGCCTGGAAGGACATTTGCACTTTTGAAGTACCTATCAGTTAATCCAATGGCCTTTTATATAGCCATTACCTCAAGGATTGTAAAAGATACAAAAGAAGCTTGGGCTCCAAAATATCTTTCATGGGCCCATCGTTCCGCGAAGAAAATGACACCCCTTATAAAATATTGTGATCTTTATTGCAATTCACAAGAGTATAATGTTTATCAAGATATAGAATCAGTAGCATTAACTCTAGCTGCTCTTACATCGGGAGTTCATAGGAATGCTTTATCCTTAAGACAAGTAGCAACACAATGGGTCGCATTAAAATTAGCTTGTAGTAAGTCAGATAAGATATTACTATCAAAGTTATTAGTAAGTCTCCTTATGGACACATTAATATGGCTTCCTGTTGTCTTAAAGTATAAAGCTGGTGTATATGGCTCGGAGTTTATACATAGCATCGCAGCATCGTTTCTTATTGGACTTACTCGACTTTCGGAACAGAAAATTAATTTCTTAAAAGAAAACCTTAGGGGGCTTGAAGAGTGGATAACAACCATGAAATATAAAAGTTATTCGCAAGCCGTAGTTTCTATATCTAATAAGATAAAATGCATTTTAAGCACATGTATAAAAAGCGACTTAGACCCTCTTTTAGGTCGTCTTGCAGTTTTAGATTCAAAAACTATATGGAAAGAAAAACTAGAAAAATTGGAGAAAAATAAATATAGGCAAGTAGCGTTATTGCTCACAGAGCAGAGCGGACCAGCTCAGATAGTGTTTCTTTTAGAAAAGTTAAAAGATTACTTATCAGGAAATGTTAAATTGATCCTATTCTACACTCAACAGACGTTATGGAACAGACTCTTAATTTCCGATATGGAAAAAATAATAGAAGAACTATTAAGGGATATTAATGTACACGTTACTGATAAAGTAAAATATATTCCCATTGCAACAGCGTCGCCTTTGCTAATCAGAAAGATAATATCCTCATGCGATTTTAAAGACACATTAGTATTAATACAAGGACCACTTATACCATCTATCCTCCTCGTCCTATATTCTGAAAAGGACAATAGTATATTAATCTAATCGATTTATAAACAAAGATATTCAGCTAACTTTCTTCTTATGTAAAAACCAAGCAATATCCCTTTGCTCATGACTTTCTTTTTATTTCTTCCTTTGTCAAAAGAGGTGGAAGTAATACTTCATCTCTGGGTTTCCAATTTGCTGGCGTCATGACGTTGTGCTTTTCTATAATTTGAAGAGCGTCAATTATTCTTATGATCTCGTCGATGTTCCTACCCACATTTAGGGGGTAGTGAAGGATAGCTCTGATTACTCCTTCAAGGTCTATTATAAAATTTTGATAAAAAAGTTTTTCCTAAAATAGCGAACAATAATATACAACATTTTAGCGATTATTCCGAACCTAATATACATATTTACGGTAGGTGGTTAGAATGGATTTATTTGAATTTCTTTACAAACTTGGTGAAAAGTATGGATTGTCAAAACTTGATATTTTGGAAATGATACGCTTTTTAAATGGAACCATCCTGTTGCACAGTATGATGTATTATTGCGATTATTTAAGGAACACGGAATTGAATTAGAATACTTAGATAAAGTACGATTAATGCAATTTTTCCCATATATAGATGTTCAGAGTTGGAGGGAAAAACGTGGAGGATATAGATATAGAAAATCTCACTAAATTATCTTTTAACAGAAATAATTGATTTATGGATTAAAGTGTGTTTGCAAAAGGAAATGATTTATAGATTTATCAAAAGCCCTGTTGACGTATTAAGATTAAGTTGCATAGAAATGTTCAACAAATAGAGGATGTTGTGATTCAGAGAGTTTTTGTCAATATCTTTGGGTACTCGTATATATGGAATTTGTTCGTGTCTATTTCTTCGATATGCTCTACTAAGTCCAATTTTTTCATTTATTGGATCTGTTATATTTTCTTGCTCTACTGTATTTTCAGTTCTATAATTTTCTTGAGTATAAGTTCTTATTGTTTCATGTTTTGCAAAACGTTTCTCTTTTTTGGAAATATTCCTTTGCAAAACTAATACTGGCGATTTAATGAAATATTGTATAAAATAAGGGTATGAGATAAATTACATAATACAGTTACAATCTTCTGGGCTTGACTGACAGTTGATAACCTATCCTTTGTCATGAGATGAATAATTGAACTTTGATCGGCATCAATTTGTCGAAGAATGTTTTTACAATTTTGATATTGTGTGATCTTGTGGGAGATGTTACGTGATGAGAATTCGTATTAAAATGCTATATGGTCTGTTATTGTTCGTATTAGTATTTTCCATAGTAGGATCTGCTATTATTCAATATACAGGTTACAATGAAAACATCCAAATTGTAAATCAAGTTAGCAATATGGCCATATCTAATGTTATTGCTAGTAACGCAATAGATACTGAAAAGTATATTAAACAAATAACATTTATAGAGAGGAATCCGAATACTATCATGGATGAGTATGCCTATTTAGCAGCTGTTCCTAACAGTATTATTTATGATTCTGATGGCATAAAGTATATTTCACCCATCCTGTATGGCATGTCAGATATTGAGCAGTATTACTTAGAAGATTGGGCATCTTATCTTAATGGATGGCCTGGGACTACTATCATACACCTTGTTGGAGACTACAGTCCTGGCTTTAAGAGCAATGTGCTATCCTATTTTGAAGAAAGTTCATATCGTGAGTATTCAAGTAGCGATGCAATACAGTTTGCAAAGGATATTGCGATAAGCAACTGGATAAATTCCAGCTATGCGGTATTAGCTCCTATAGATACGTCTCTAGGTGAGCACACATATTCCGGGTCTTTTACTGGAAACTTTTCAGACATATCTTGTGATAAGTATGTAAGCAGACTTGTTACATATGATTATAATGTATTATACTTTAGTTTCCCATATTTTGCAGAAAGTCCACATCCTTATAGTAATAACATGAACCAGATCTATACTATACATGTAGATGGTGCAGTAGCATTAACTCTTCACTTTGAAAAAATTGATGTTGAAGAAAACTTTGACTACGTGCGAGTATATGATGGCCAATGGAATTTAATTGCAGAATATACAGGATATTATGAAGATGTATGGACGCCAAAAATTATCGGTAACGTTGCATACATTGAGCTATGCACAGACTCTTCGGTTACTGCGTGGGGATTTGTTGTGGACCATTTAATATATTCAAAACCACCAATGCTAACATTGGATGGCGATTCATTTTCGTATGACTTTTATGTTAATTCTAATGTCAATTATGTGTTAGCATACATATATACCAATGAAACTTCAAGTACAAAATCAGTAATAGGAGTTTATCTGAAAGACGCTAGTGGCAGGGTAGTTGATTATTCCATTGTTCCTGGTAGTGAACGTAGCTCTCGATCTGTAAATGTTTCTTATTTTGATATAGGCTATAGTGATAGACTGTTCTGGTTGAATAATATGGAGGGATACTACACAATCACATTCGAAGCAATAGATATTCCAGACG
>JBECUL010000020.1:0-34853 GCA_040225955.1 Candidatus Asgardarchaeum abyssi
GCTAGCATCACCTGCTGTTTGAGGGCTTGATTAATTGCTTCAATAGCATCGGTAATCGAAATTTTCTTCATGTACTCCGAGAGCTTATATAGCGGCGGCAGCTCAATTTTCTTTTTTATTTCGATGCCGTTTATTGATACTGCATGATTTTGCAGATGGTTGAGAGCGGATGTGAAGCTACTTCGATGAATTGCTGCGGTCACAAGGCATATCAAGAGGCCAAAGGCAGTATATCGTGTAGCATTAAGACTTGTCCTGAAAAGCTCAATGAATGGGTTGAACGATTCTCTAAGTATATGATTAACTACCGAATCGCGGCTCACAAATAGTTGTCTCATAAGTGCGATACTGAAAAATATTCTAAAAAAGTTTACGAGAGTGCCTTATAAGAGCGAGTTGAGTGGCGGTATATTCGATGAGAGCTATCTACAAGTAGTCGCTACATTACTGTCGTGATCCTTCTCTATGAGCTCAGGTAGTTCTCGCATCCGCATTCCAAAGCCAATCGCAAAGTTGATTCTTTGCTGTAACTCATTTGCTAGCATGTGATTAGCGCGAATTACATCGCCTTCATACAGAATGAGTTCGTTCTTACCTAATATAGCTTCTTCTTTCAGAAGTCTCTTATATTTATCGAGTGCATCGTTATCATCTACGAAATGATCCCACCTAATAATAAGCGTATACTGCTTTTTGTTATACACGAAGTGAACGTGTACTATCCCGCGCATATCGGGATTGTGGAATTGACGAATTACAATAGAATCCTTGGAATATTCTCTAATCGCCGAGTATATCCTTGGAGAGTCGTCCTGCAGAAAGATAAGTCTGCTGTGAAATTTCGGTTTTTATCGATTTAAGGAAATTGAGAGCATCCTTGATGCTGCGTATATTTTCACCTCTAGCCAAGTATATCGACACTTTACCGTGGTTCACCTTAATTAGGATTACCGCAGTCTCACCGAAGAAGGTCGTATCGATCGATATAAGCACGTACTTTTTTAACCTTACAAGGGTCTTTATGAGACTAATAAAATTATTGTCTATTCGTCTTTTCATTGTTTTGGGATCGACACTGCTGATGAAACGCTTCAGTTCGTTTCTCGAAACACCCAAGAGTGAAGCAATTGATGAGTTTGATAAGCCGTATCGAAACATGGCTACGGCTTTTACCAGCAAAATGTATCTGAAGATGCGTTTTTCTAATGATGTGTTCTCAGTGAAGTGCTTTCCGCATTTTGAGCAGATGTACTGGTGGATGTATGCTTTGGTGTATCCATTCGGCTTTCCCGGTGCTCCGCAGACCGGGCAGTGCATTACAGGGGTATTAGCGTTTCTCAAATACTTACCCGAACTTGGCTTGCGAGGGTCTATTTTCGGGATTCCGATGATTTCGTATTTTACGAATTTCCATAGGTCTCTGGCGGTTCCGAAGAATAAGACTGTCAGCACACATATAATGTTGAGGATCGGGCTGTCGATGTGCTGCAACTTTGCATCGATTTGCTCGGCGATGGAAGACGTTATTCTGGAGTAGTATTGACTATTATCGAGTTTTTGTTCAATAATCTTTAAATATTCTTCTGCGTCAATTAATGATGATGTGTTTGTGAAGAGCATGTGCTGGAAAGTAGCGGGACGATGCTATAAACCTTGCGGTGTTGCAGATGACTCCCGCTACTTTTCCACCAACTCTTTTTCAAGTGCCACCATAAAATAAAATAATATTATTTATATATTTATATCTAAGGTGTGTATCACTATGATGAAAAAAAGAGATAGAAAAATAAAAGTCATTCCCCAATCAGGTATTTTACAAAAATCTGAACTTGTTGACAAGTTTACCAATTTTCTCGTTAGATTTTCAGAAACATTATTACTCAATGATGAGGAAATTAAAGTATTGACATTTGATTCGAATTTAAGATTTTTAGAACACATTTCGAAAATTAATGATAAATTACAAAAAGAGAGCAATTTCTATTTCCCAATTGATTTTATTGATAAGGATGTTTTCTACATCTTCGTTATTGAGCCGTTTGTACTCCTTAATTTAGAACAGATTGTTAATTTGTCTCACTCTGAGTTAAAAGTGAAAGCAGCCTTATCAATAAGTCATTTTTATCTTCATAATTCACCTGATTATTATATACTTCCAGTAACCCCTGATTGGTTTGAGCTACAACATATGTTTCAGTTTAATAAGGTTATCATTAATTCTGGTTTTTTCCTCCTATGCGATGCTGTTAGAGAGTATGAAGCAATGAGACTTGTTGTTTCTGAGTTAATAAAACACGAAAAAACACTATCTGAATTCGCTATTTCCATACTCAATACATTCATAATGAAAGACATCGTATGGCAGTTAACATATAAAAATGAGCCTTTCACTTTTGTATTCTTTATGAATATTATTAGAGAAATGTCTAAAATTGTTCCGATAATGACAATACCAGATAAAACATCTAAGCTTTTAAATCATAAGATCGACCAATTGAGAAATAAGTTATCTTATACTTTTAGAAGAAACTTTGATTGGATACTCTTTGACTTATTTTCTAGGTTTGGAAATGATACATTCAGAAATATACGCATAGCATCAAATATCATACTGGCCCTTATTCAAGAAACATTCACGAAAATGAGATCATTTACTCTCTAAAGCTTTTCTTATACCCTCTATTATTCCTTTTACAGAGATGCCTATCATCATTATTCCTTTATGTTCGATAAGATTATGCAAATCCTCCTCTAAAGTATTAAAGTCTATCCTCCTATTTTTAAAAACTTTCTCTATTTCATCAATACTCTCTTCTGGATGTATGAAAAAATCACCATAGATTTTAACTTCTCTGATGATGTTATTTTTTTCATCCAAATCTATTTTAAGTCTTAATAATTTCTCTCCAATAGGCTTATAATCAAATCTTATTATGGTCATAATTGGTCACACCTAATAATTAAAAAGAACCAACACATATTAGAAGATTTCTTATATTTGTTTTATTTATTTTTAAAAATGTTTTTCAAATTAATTTCAACAAGTTTAATTAATGAAAAATAGAACTATAAAGATATAATAGAGGGTTTTATCTATTATCTTACTAAGATGATGTACAAATAAGGACGTTCTTCTGTGGTTGATAAAGATGGATGATACGGACTATATTATTGGTGGTATCGTTACTATTGTTAGTGGAATTATCTATTTCTTCCGAGATGTTATTATAAACACTAGTAACGCTCTTTCTTTGTGGATGATAGATTTCGCTGCAAAATATGGATACATTGGTGCATTTATAATAAGTGTTGTTGGTAATGCAACTATAATTTTACCAGTTCCTTACACCTTAGTCGTTTTCGCTATTGCTGCGACAAGACAACTAAATCCTGCTGTTTTAGGAATAGTTTCAGGATTCGGTGCCGCGCTAGGTGAAGTAGTTTCGTATATTTTAGGTAGAGGAATCAGCATGGCAGAATTGGAGAGACGTTATAGTCAAAAGTTTCAAAAAATTAAACAATTGCTTGGAGAGAATACTTTTTGGGGGATTTTCATATTTGGCCTTACTCCTCTTCCTGATGATTTAATCATGGTACCTGCCGGTATAATAGGATATGATTTTAAAAAAGCTATTATTGCATGCGCGTCAGGAAAAATAATACTTAATATAATTATAGCACTTGCTGGTTTCTATAGCATTACTATTGTAAAAGCGCTATTTGGTGATAATATCTTACTAGACATATATGTTACAATAATTGGCTTAATAGTTATATCTTATTTGACTATACGAATTGATTGGCTATCATTAGCTATGAAAATGAAAAGATCCCCGTTTCTTATATTTCTCGAATCTATTTTTAGTTATAACACTCTTGTAAAGATATATTTGAGTTATAGAAAACACCCCTTCTACCAATTATCAACCGTTGCTATACTATTTACATCCTTTACAGTTGTAATAATTTCTCCAACATATCATGTCATGCTTGTGCTGTATGCACTATCTCTAATATACTTAGGTGTCATTCTAGAGCGAAAATCACATAATTAAAAAAATTAATAACTCTTATTTTTCTCTCAAAGAATATGAAAATTGATTGGTATAAAATATTAGCATGTCCTGTATGCAGATCAGGGCTGGAATATGTTAGTCGTTCTCCCACTAAATCCTTCCTTCGTTGTCCAAAATGTAATCTATATTATAGGATAAAAGAGAGTGATGTTTACTTCTTAATTCCTACAAAGCATATCGATAAAGAAAAGCGAATACTAAAACAAATAGCATCTGTTTATGATAGATATTCTTCACTTCATGACATTAGTTATCATAATCCAATGATGAGATATATGCGAAGGGTCGAAGAAGAAATACTTAATAAGTACTCTAGAAAAGGATTAATCCTAGACCTAGGATGTGGAACAGGAAGGTATACTTCTTTTTTCCTAGAAAGAAATTGCGAGGTTGTTGCAGCAGACATCTCCTATGAAATGTTATTAAAGACAAAAGAGCGTATTACTAAACTAAATAATGTTCTTCTTGTACAAGCTGATGCGGGCTGGTTACCCTTCAAGGAAAATATATTTGATACTATTATTGCCATTTTTGGTGTTCTAAATCATACACCCCGATACAAATTCGCAATTAAACGTTTGTATGACTCCTTAAAACCAGGTGGGATTTTGATATTTACAGTATTAAATGCTTATCGAATAAAATGGTTCTTGCATGAAATCCTAAGGTATCATAGAATAAAATGGGTTGTAAAACAAATTCTCGTACGCGATGGTTATCTCAAATTTCCTGTTAAAGGAAGAAAGAAAAGGGTATATACTCATAGTTTTTCATATTTCGAGCTCAGAAAGCTCTTACAGAAAGCGGGGTTCAAAAAATATAAAATTGGAAGTTCGTTTTTTATCCTAAGGCCTATGTTTATATGGAGTCGGCGAACGTGGTTATCCAAACCTGAAAAAACACTTGCTGGTTTAGAAAATAAACTTAGATGGATATTCCCTTTTAGTGCACTTGGGTATTATTTAATCGTAGTAGCAGAGAAATAATTTTAATAGTTAAAACTTCTATATATTTACTCAAAAACTATTTGGGTTTTAAAATGAAACATAGTTTTAGATGGGTTGAAATTTGGCTCGCATTTAAACAAATTCATGATGTTTTAATGATCCGTGTTGAAGCCAAAGTTCCGACAGATGTTAATATGCCAGACAATTATACGAGAATGGGGAGAGTTGATAAGAAAGGAAATCTATTATACCACTCAGAATGGTTTAATACAATTCACGAAGCTGAAGCTGAGGCAATAAATTTAGCACAAACACTAATATTTAATAAACATAAAACAATGTTTTTAAGAGAGCTGAGAAAGTGTACTGAATAACCACTTTCAAAAAGTTTATCTACTTTTTATTGTGGTAAAAGGTAGGTGATATTATGAAGGTAGACCTTATTTGCGCAGGCTGCACGTTAAACACAATAGTCAGAATACTCAACTGGACTAATTTATCAAGAGAAAGAAAGTTTGAAATTTTAAAAATAATGACTATTGATCTTGCTAAGGTGTTTGATCCTCAACAGTGTCCAGCTTTAATGTCAAATATCTTGTTCAAAAAACTTTACTCTTTAATTGGCGAAGAAGATCCATTTTCTCAAGTTAAAGAAATAAGTAATAAAATTTCATCAGAAGTTACTAAAAAGATAGAGCGTGAAATATTTTCCGAGCAAGATATAAAAATTATGATTAAAAAGGCGTTTACGGCAGCCATCGCTGGTAATATAATAGATTATAGTAACCCATCACATAAATTTAAACTAGAAGAACTTTACGATACATATAAAGAGGTTCTCAACAAGGGATTTGTAATAGATGACTATGATCTTGCATTGGAACTTATTTCTAAATCCAATCTAATCATGTATTTAGCAGATAATGCTGGAGAAATATTTTTTGATAGAATTCTTGTAAAGGTTTTAAAAGAGAAATTGGGAAAAGATATCGTTTTCGTCGTACGAGGCGGACCTATATCTAATGATGCAACATATGAAGATGCGGTCAATGCTGGAATTACAGATATGGTTACTGTAATAACAACAGGAAGACCTTATTTTGGTATAGATTTTGAAGATATAGGAGAAGAGTTTTTAGATTGGTATTCGAAAGCAGACTTATTAATATCAAAAGGTCAAGCGAACTTTGAGACATTAACATACTATAAAGATAGAATAAAGAAACCTATAATTTTCCTATTAAAAGCCAAATGCTTGAATATTGCAAATAATCTGAAAGTTCCTTTAGGATCATGTATAATAAAAGTCATGTTACCGCGTGCACCAAAATAGTTATCATTCTTCTTCTTTTATGGACTTAACTGGCTGTAGTATATTGAAGAAATCCCTTTCCATCTTTACATCATCTTTTAATTTAACTATTATTTTTGAACCAGTAAGAGTGGATGCTATAAATGACTTATCTTTTCTCCATTTGCGAAAGATTATAACCTCTCCTTTATCAAGGTTTGTTTTGATCATCGTTGGATCTCTAACCTTTAGATACATCCCCGGCTTTATATCCTTAATTGAATGAATAGAGCCAATAGACCTAAACCAATCCCCTACGCTATATATTTTTCTAATATACTCCTCAATTGTTTCATTAACATTTTTTATCTTAATCCGCTTTCCTTCAATTCCACGTTTAGCAATTATTAAAGCAGCAACTGCGTGATCAACTAAACTTTCAGCTACAACTTTCTCTATTTTCCCGCTTCTAATTCTAAAAATAGCTTCTCTTGTCGTCATGGATTCATCAACAAAAAATACGTCTACATCCTGATTATATTTCTCAAGATATTGCTTAACAGCTTCATAGGCATATCTTGCACCAATTCCTGAGCCGATAAATATCTTGTTCGGCGGCTCTAAATCTTTAAGGAAAACCTCTATCTCTTTTCTAATTCTCTCAATCATTTTACTTTGTGTCTTTTTATCATCAAGATTTGCTGGCAAGTTAATATGCCAGATTAGTGGAATTTCATCCGATCTAATATATGCAAAGCCTATATGTCTAGTTCCTGGATCTATACTTAGAATTCTCTCTTCAGGCACTAATTTTATAAGCTTTACCTCTGCTTTACCATGTGTTACTCGTAGAACATCATCTATAAAATCATCCAACTTCTCCGAAGGAACTAAAAAATACGCTTTTCCTCCCACATAATAAACTACCTTTATCTCATTATTAATTATGTTATGGAGATACTTCCCGATGTTCTGACTTCTTATAACAAGCATTCTATTTGGTAGAATATTTATTAATCCTGCATTCCTTATTGCATTTCCTACAGCTTTTGCTATATCCTCTTCATGTTCTCCTTTATGTACAATGGATATTATTCCTGTAATTCCAACTGCCTGGCATGCAGTAGATACTCCTATAATATCAATATCTTTTGCTTCGCCATCGGCTCTGTATATCTTATACTGAAGTCCTGTATAAGGAATTAATTCCACAATAGCTGTTCCACTCTTTGCAATAATTCGTTCTGCTACTGTCACCCGTTTTTTAATAGGCTCTCTAATAAGCTCAAAGAGTATATTTTCTTCCTTTAGTCTCTCTTCTAAAACTTGGTATTGAAGACTACCAATAAGTTCCACTTTCGCTGTATCCTCAGATATTTCATATTTTAGACCGATTTTATCTCTCAACTCAGAAAGAATTTGAACAAATCTATGTGAATCCTTAGCATTAAGTATTCTGATCTGACATTCAAGGACCGGATTTATACTTTTATAGACTAGAGGATCTTTAGATATCTCTTTATCTGTAATTATCGTCCCCGGTTCTAATGGTTCTCCCTCTAAATTATAGAATCCTATATATACTAAACTGCCTGAATACGAAAAATCAATCGGTTTTTTACGAATATCAAATATCTCTTTAATTTTAAATGTATTTATCGAATCCCGACGTCTCAACACTCCTGATACTATTTTAGCAAGGTATAATACCTTAAATCCCGTAATCTTTTCTCTTGAAACTATTATTAGCTTACTTTTTGCACGGTATCTTCTCCTTGGACGAACATTAGTTATTATCGTATCAAGAAGTGGGAAAATACCTTTCTTAAGCTTAGCCGATGTAACAACCACAGGAATATCTTCTGGTAAGCCTCTTTCTTTAATATCTGAGAATATTCTATTTATATTAAAATTTGGCAGATCACTTTTTGTTGCCGCTATTATAATAGGTAACTTTCTTGAAATAGCATGTTTTAGAACATATTCCGTCCAAGCTTGAAACCCTTTTATTCCAGATATAACTATAACTACCCCATCTGCAATAGAAAGTGCGAGATTTAAGGCAAACCTGAAATCGGAGTGTCCTGGAGTATCTAAGAGGTTAAGTTGCACTCCTTTATAACAAAAAGAGATTATCTTTAGATACACAGTCATTTCCTTTTGAATTTCAAATTGATAGATATCTGGAAACTTCCCAGTAATAGCTTCAATTAAAGATGATTTTCCATGGTCTACGTGTCCTGCAAATGCTATACTGAGTATCTTTGGAAACCTTTTCATACTTATCACTTATGATTTCTTGTTATACACAAAAAGTTTTTTATTTAATGAATCTAGAAATTTACTAAAATTAACAATTAAATACTTTTTGATTATATAATTTTTCAGTCATGGTGATTTTTATGTTCTTTTTAGATAAGATCCGTAGAATATTTTCAAGACTAAGAAATAAAAAAGGTAGAGAAAGAGGAGATGTTATTGGTAGAAAGGGGGTAGCTGTTGTAGAGGCGGAAAATAGAGCCTTAGAGTTGCAAAAGATGCGTGAAAAAATAATTAGAGAACGTGCAGAGTTAAAAGAAAGAATATTACAAATAGAAAAAATGTACGGTTCTGGCAAACTTAACTGGGCTACGAGAGAAGAGCAAGTTAAAGAAATTTTGATTAGGCTTGTTAAATTAAGACGCAGATTGAATAAGATTGATAGGGAATTAGAAGAATTAACTGCTGTTGTTTAAAAAATAATAACTAATACTTTTGTTTCTGATTTTGCTTCCATAAACATCGTTTATCAACATATTTATTTATTGTTTAACAATAATTTTATCATAAATGATTGTATTGTGAGGGATTATTTTGTCAACGAAAAAACAAAAAAAAGAGTCACCTAAAGAAAGTAAAGTAGAAGAGAAAGTTGCCACTGGAGTCTCAACAATGCTAGCTCTTCATAGATTTTTCGTTCTACTAGTGAGGCTTGATGATTTTATTTTAGGAATATCTTATGCTATACTTGCTATTGTTCTGCTAAATACTGGTAATGTCATTATCGTAGATCCTATATACAGAATTTATCTTGATTGGATTCTTATAGCGGTTCTTTTGTTCCTGGGATTTATAATAACAAGTGGGATTTTAATTCGGGGTATCAGAGTCGAATTTAGAACCACAGTGCTTTTCCTATTATTAGTAGATGGCAGTTTAGCGACAATTGGATTTAGATATGACGTATTATTTGGAGTGCCAGAATTAAAAAACATAATGTTATCCGCAGCTACAATTTTACTTGTTGCTAGCATAGCTTTAGTACTATCAGTAGCAAGGCAAGTTATTACAATAACAAAATTAGCTAAGGAGTCTCAAGAGTTTATAAAGGCGCAGCAACGTCTTTTCCAAAGTTTAGAGAAAGCTGGAATCTCAGAGAGCGCTAAGAAAATGATAGTAAAATCCTTTTATGACACACAGTCTTACATGTCATTAGTGTTTGCCTCAGTTGCAGAGCCTTTAGGAGAGGATGAGATAAATAAACAAATGCTGGTTGCTCTCCTTATAGCAATAGTCTCTGCATTCATTCAATATCTCATATCACCATACGCAACTATTGATTATGCCTCAGCAATAGGTTATGAGATTGCAATATTATTTATTGCGTTAATAGCTGCGTGGTTCTGGACAAATAGAAAACTAAGTCAACTTAAAGCATTTAAGACCCAAATTGATATAGCAAAAAAGGTAGCTGAAAGTCTCTAAATATGAGCCTTTTATCCTACTATTTTTATTATTTTACCATCGGTGGTCTTCATGGGAAAGGTTTTGGCCTATATTGGGCGTGAAATATTAGAAGATGGTAAATTAGGGGATTGGGTTACTATAGATATAAATAAGCCACGTGTTGGTGTTATCGTTGGCAAACGTGGTAGCGGAAAGACATATTCAGCTGGTGTATTAATAGAGGAGATGCTCGAAAGAAATAAGAAGATGGCTTATATTGTAATTGATATAATGGGTGTTTATTGGTCCATTAAATATCCTAATAAAAGTGCGGGAGAGCTTAATAAAGAAGGTTTTGCTGGATTAGTAGAACCTAAGGGATATAAAGATCAAGTACGAGTTCTTGTAGTAGAAGGAGACATAAATAAGTACGAACCTGGCACTTATGATGGCACAATCAGTATAACCCCCTCTATGGTAAGTTTTGATGTTTGGTTATTCGTTTTCGGGCTTGAACCTGATGCTCCGCAAGCAATGTTACTTAAAGCAATTCTTGAGAAGCTTGAAAAATCTGGAAAAAACTATTCTATAGATGATATGATTGCAATTTTAGATTCGGGAGACCCACACATAAAGAGTTTTCAGAAGCAAACCATTCAAGGTCTTCGTTCAAAATTATTATACGCTAAGAGTTGGGGTATTTTTTCTGATACTGGCATGACAATCGAAGACTTAGCTCTTCCCGGAGTGCTTACAGTTATTGATGTAAGCGAAAGCTCAAAGCCAGTTGCATCTCTTCTAGTAGGCCTTATAGCTGAAAAAATATATGAAACTCGTAAAGGTATTGCAAGGATAAAAAGCTGGGAGAAAATATCTGGTAAAAAGGCAAAGAAGAAGATACCCGTAATACCAAGAACATGGTTGATAATAGAGGAAGCTCATAATTTTCTACCATCCAGAAGTGCAACTAAAGCATCCGCTCCACTTGTAACCTATGTAAAAGAGGGCCGACATCCTGGATGTGGTTTGCTTCTAATCACTCAAGAGCCAGCAGCTTTGAACGTAAAAGTACTTAAACAAATAGATTTTCTTCTAGCTCACAATTTATCACACAAAGATGATATTGATGCGATTATGGAGATAGCGCCGTCCCCATTACCACCAGATATTGGGGATATTTTAATTAGATTAAATAAAGGAGAAGCAGTTCTTAGTATGTTTGGGCAATCCTCTATAAAACGAGTAAGTATTCGTCCAAAGCATTCTATACATGTAGCTAGAGCTGATATAACTGAGGAGGTAATTCCTGAATCAGAAAGAATGGAAGCATTTTCTATATGGCAGGAGCTTGAGAGATTAAGGAAAGAAAACGAAGATCTTAAGGAAAAAATAATGGAGTATGAAAAGTTAATTAAGGAGAGCTCAACATCAGCCACTAGATTTCAAAAGGAAGTTGAGATGCTACGTGCTGTAATTGCTAAAAAGGAGGAAATAATTAAAAAGCTTGAAAATATGGCTCGTGCGAGAGAAGTAACTATTCCTGAAAAGAAGGTACCTAAAAAAGTAGAAACTTATTTACCCCCGCCAACTAAAGTAAAAGTGTCTTCACTAAAGAAGGAATTGCTAAACTCTATCGTAAAAGCAATAAACAGTACAATAAATAATGACTTTGATGATGTAGAACGGTTGATATTGCTTCAAACATTTAAAAAGAAATTTGTGAATTTAAATGACTTAATGGCACTACTTCCAGGTGCTAAAGTTATAGATGCTATTGATAAATTACAAGAATTACAATTTATAAAAGTTAGAGGAAATAGTATAACTTTACATTTAGATGAGGTAATTAAGAATTTGAGTATTTTCCCATTAGAGGAAAATGATATTCTCTATGTAAAGTCGAAACTGGCTGAGCTATTATTAACAAATAGTTTCTAATTTAATCTGGTAGCTCAAATTCTGTAGGTAATTCGACTATAGTGCGTCTATCCTTTGGGACATGATTCCAAATTTTTTTGTTTGAAATTATTCCACATCCTAAAAAATCGTTCTTATATTTAATTACAACAATTTTTTTCTCTTTTACTTCTTTATTCAATTGTAAACTCTCTCCACGTAGCCATTTTTCAGCAGATTCCTTATCTATTTCAAGAATATTATTCTTTATCTGATTAGCAAAAACTTGAGTAGCATCAAACGATAACCTAAGAATATTCTTATCGATGTTTGCGAAGTAGAATCCTATAGAGTGAATTAATAATCCTTTAAAGTTTATTTGAGCAACTTTAGGAGGGCATATCCAAAACCTTCTTTTTCCAGAACTTAAAATAACATATGGAAAATCAGTAATCCCAAAATTTTCCTTAAGTTGCTTTAAAATCATTTTCCTTGTCTTACTCGAAACTCTTTCAAATTTAGCCAACTTTTTTCACCCTCGCTATATAAAATCCTTCTGTATCATTATCTTGGGGATATATTCTAAGTGTTTTCTTCAAATCTTCTGGAAATTCATATTTGTCCCACTCTGTTAATCCAGGTCTTGTTTTTAGATTCTCTATTTTTATGTCCAGAATCTTTGCATTTTCTCTTTTTTCTAAAAGATATGTGACAACCATTTCGTCTTCTTCTGGATTTAATGTACATGTAGAGTATACCAACTCTCCACCATCAACTAGGCAATCAAAAGCAGATAATATAAGTTGTGATTGTAGTTTAGCAATTCCTTTTATGACCTTAGGGTTCCATTGCTCTGCAATATGCGGTTTTATTCGTATGGTTCCATCTCCACTACATGGAGCATCAAGTAATACTTTATCAAACTTTTGTGGCAACCTTCCAAATCTCCTTCCATCCATGTTTGTAACTATTACGTTTATGACGCCACAACGTTGAAGATTTCCTCTCAGGGCTACAATTCTTTCCAAGTCGGTGTCATTAGCTATTATTATGCCTTGGTTTCTCATCATTGCTGCCATTTGTGTCGTTTTAGATCCTGGTGCAGCCGCCATATCTAATACTATTTCTCCTGGTTTTGGATTAAGAGCCAGTGGCGGTATCATACTTGCTGGGCCTTGCATGTAAAAATAACCAAGTCTATGTTCAATAGCATTTCCCAATTGATACTTTGGTTTATATACCCAGAATCCTAATTCGTACCACGGAAGAGGTTCTATGATCCAGCCTTTAGCAGTTAGTCTCTCCACAAGTTCTTTCTTTGATATTTTTATAGTGTTAACTCTAATTGTTGGTGTTAAAGGCTTGCGACTGTACTCTATGAAATTTTCAACTTCTGGTCCTAAGATAGCTCTATACCTTTCTATAAATGCCTTCTTAAATTTGATTTTCTGCAAATCCTCTTCGCTCAAAATAAACACCATGCGCTCATACAGTTTTCATTATTATCCATACACACTCTTGTATATTTTTTTATCAACTTTTATCTCCTTACCGCATTTGGAATCTTCGCACTTTAAGACAACATACTTATCATCTTCTCTAATTACTTTCTTTACAGGCTTTCCACAATAACACACAAAACCCTTTAACCTAGCTGGCACACCCATAACCAGACCAAATGGTGGGACATCTTTTGTCACAACGGCTCCTGCAGCAACCATCGAGTATTCCCCTAAAGTTATACCACATATTATAACAGCACCAGCGCCTATACTAGCACCTTTTTTCACATACGTTGGCACTATCTCCCAGTTGGTGCTAAATGCTCTAGGATATAAGTCATTTGTAAATGTTGCATGAGGTCCTACAAAGACGTCGTCTTCTATTGTCACACCACGAAATACGGAAACCCTATTTTCAAGTTTAACATTATTTCCTATTACTACATTCGTATCAACATAAACATCCTTTCCAAGTACACAATTTTTCCCTATCTTTGCTCCTTTTCTTACATGGGCGTGATGCCAAATTTTAGTGCCTTCACCTATTTCAGTATCCTCTTCAACTATTGCCGTTGGGTGAACAAAATATTTTGCCACGTTTACCACCCTTCACCGACTGAAAAATATTTTTTAACATTAATTAACCTTTTTTTATATAGGTGTTTGAAATGATTGTCGAAATAATCATAATTGGTAATGAAATACTAACTGGCCATACTTTGGATACAAATAGCCAATATATTGCTAAAAAGATCACTGAGATGGGAGGACAAGTTCGTAGAATAATAAAAGTTCCAGACGCGATTAATGAAATTGCTGATGCAGTAAAATATGCATTATCTCATGAACCTGATTTTATAATAACAACTGGTGGATTGGGTCCTACCTATGATGATAAAACCGCGCAAGCAATCGCAGTAGCCTTAAATGTGCCTCTTGTAAGAAATCAAAAAGCTTATGTTTTAATTAGAGATCGTTATCTTGACTTATACCAGAGTGGGCTTGTTGACTCTTATGATATGACTCCTCCACGTGAAAAAATGGCTGATCTTCCTGAAGGCGTTGAAGTGATTCCAAATAGAGTTGGTACAGCTCCTGGTTTTCATATAACTAAAGATAAAACAACAATTATTTGCCTTCCTGGAGTTCCTGATGAAATGAAAGATATGTTCGAAAGAGAAGTAATGAAGCTGTTAGAGTCAAAGGCAGAAGAACTTGTTTACAAAGAATACGATGTCGCAGTTGAAATAACTGATGAAACAAAACTAGCTCCTATTGTTAGGCAAGTGATGGATGAATTTCCAAGAGTTTATGTAAAGTCACATCCTACAGGTTATTCTAAAAAGGGAAAGATCGTAGTAACGATTTCAGTTCAAGCCCCTACTGAAGAAGAAGCAGATAGTATACTCAAAAAGGCTGTTGAGAGACTTTTGGAATTAGTTTATAATCGACTATCTCTGGAGGATCTTACATGATTAATACTCGGATGATGCGTATATTAGAAGATAACGCGGAAGAGTTTGGTGTATCAAAAGAAATATTAATGGAAAATGCAGGGAATGCCGTTGCAGAATTTGTTAGAGAAAAATTTGACAAAAGAAAGGTTGTCGTTATTTGTGGAACTGGTAACAATGGCGGTGATGGATTTGTTACAGCTAGACACCTTGCTCATTATGGATTCACGGTAAGTGTTATTCTGATAGGGCGATCCTCTCAAATTCGCACTCCAGAAGCCTCCAAGAATTTTCATATAATCCAGCAAATGATAAGTTCTATACCTATATACGAACTAAAGAATTTAGATCAACTGGAGAAAGTAAAAAGAATAATAGAAGATTCTGAAATTATAATTGATGCTATGCTAGGAACCGGCTTGCGAGGTGAGCTTGCCGAACCGTTTCGATCGGTTGTAAATATGATTAATGGGTTAAATAAAATTGTAATAGCCGTCGATGTTCCTACTGGACTGAATCCAGATACTGGGGAAATCCACGGTGCTGCTATCAAAGCTGATTATACTATAACATTTCATGATATAAAGCCTGGTTTAACCAATAAAAAGGAATATACCGGGGAAGTGATTATTGCTGGAATTGGGATTCCTCCAGAAGCTGAACTTTTCATCGGTAAGGGGGACCTAAAAGCCGCATATCCTCCAAGACCAAGTAATGCTCATAAGGGAGATTTCGGACGGGTACTAGTAATTGGCGGTAGTAAACTATACTCTGGTGCGCCTACACTTGCATCTTTAGCTGCCTATAAAGCAGGAGTTGATTTAGTTTTTGTGATAACATCAAAAGAGATATCTTCGGTATTGAGATCATATTCACCGTCATTAATAGTCCGCGATTATGATGGTCCGTTCCTTAATGAGAAAGCAATGAAATTGATTGATGAACATATTAAGAGTATCGATGCTGTCTTATTAGGGCCTGGACTGGGTCTATCTGATGAAATAGAGCGTGTGATAAAGGATCTATTCTTAAAATTAAAAGAAAAGTCAATTCCAACAGTTATAGATGCTGATGGTTTAAAATATCTTGCAAAAATGAAAAATGAAATATTTCCGTGGAAAAACTTGATAATAACTCCGCATCGAGGTGAAATGAGGTTATTTTTAAATGAAGGAGAAAAAATTCCAGATAACTTTAATGATCAAATAAGATTTATAAAAGAAAAGGCAAGAGAGTTCGGTATAACAATACTTTTAAAGAGCCCAATAGATATCATATCCGATGGGAACTCTGTTCGTGCAAATAGAACTGGTAACCCATCCATGACTGTTGGTGGAACCGGGGATGTTCTTGCTGGACTTACAGTAGGTTTACTTGCACGCGGGTTAAGCACAATAGATGCTGCTGGTGTTGCTGCATACATAAATGGAATTGCAGGCGATTTGGCTGTTAAAAAATACGGTCCAAACATAGTCTCAGAAAATCTTTTAGAATTCATACCGTGTGTAATAAAAGGAGAGTTCTAATGTAATTAATCAGATTACTTTATTTTTTGTTCAAAAAATTTAAAAGAAAGCATTTCTGTTAATCCTTGTTCAGATCAGGAGAATATTAGCCATGGAGAAGACACGTATACGAATTGAGAAACAGGAAAATCGCAATGTAAAAGGTGGAAAATGGCGAATATTTATAAATAAGTCTTATTGTAAGGGCTGTGAGCTTTGTGTTTCATTTTGTCCAAGAAAGGTTCTTATAATGTCAGAAGATTATAATGAGCGAGGCACGCACTATCCAATACCTAAATACATAGAAAAGTGCATTGGTTGCCGGATGTGTGAGCTTTTATGCCCCGATTTTGCGATATATGTTGCTCCCGTTGAAAAGGAAGTCTAATAAGGTATATAGAAGTTAAGTTAATGAGTTGTATAAATTAGGTGTAAAGGCATGTATGAACGCATAGAGTTAAGATTTGGTGGAATCGGTGGTCAAGGAATAATCACGATGGGAATTCTTGTTGGACACGCCGCTGTCGTTTATGATGGAAAGTATGCTGTTCAAACCCAAAGTTATGGGCCTGAGGCTCGAGGAAGCGCATGTAGATCTGAAGTTGTTATCAGCAATAAACCAATTGACTTTCCTAAAGTTTTAACTCCCGATATTTTTGTATGTATGTCGCAGGAGGCTTATCAGAAATACATTTCTGATTTAAAGAAAGATGGCTACCTCATTGTTGAGAGTAATCTTGTAAGTCATCTCAATAGTAGCCATCCAATAGCGAATACCTATAAAATTCCCGCATTAAAGATAGCTGAAAAAAATTTTAAGCGACCAATAGTTGCAAATATGGTGATGTTAGGTGCTTTGGTAGCAATAACAAATGTTGTGAGCGCTGAGGGTTTAAAAAAATCTATCGCTGAGCGATTTCCTAAGTATAAAGAAATAAACTTAAGAGCTTTTGATACTGGGTATAGTTATGCTAGTAAAATTATTGGATCGGTTAATGAAGAAAAGAATAGATAGTAATATATATCTAATTCTTCTCTACTTATCTGGTGAATATTTTTGAGAAAACAGGTATCAACTAAGCGTGCTTGGAAGTCTTTTTGGTCTGTTGTTAAAGAAGCTGATGTTGTTTTAGAAATACTGGACGCTCGTTTTCCAGATAGATTTAGATATAAGAATATTGAGGAAAAATTAAAACGAATGGGGAAAGCTATAATTCTTGTTATAAATAAAGCAGATCTTATACCCAAAGAGGTTTTAAACGCTTGGAAAAGGATATTTTCGAAAGAATATCCTACAGTTTATCTTAGTGCGACCGAACGATTAGGAACAAGAATTTTAAGAAAAACTATACTTAGATATGCTCCCAGAATTCCCGCTAAAGTCGCGATTGTGGGATATCCTAATGTTGGTAAAAGTTCGATTATTAATGTACTTAAAGGAAGACATAGTGCTGGAACAAGCCCAATTCCCGGATTCACGACATCTATTCAATTAATTCGTATAAGTTCAAAGATAATGATGATAGACACTCCCGGTGTTTTTCCTAGTCTCGGAAAGGAAGAAGAACTCGCATTAAAAGGCGCATTAAGGCCTGAGAGTCTTGAAAACCCTTATTTTGCTGCAAAATACATATTTGAAACTATTTTGAATTGGAATCCGATGGCAATAAAAGAGACATATGATATTAATACTACCAACTTTGAAGAGTTTATAGAGGAGTTTGCTAGAAAACGAGGATTATTAAAAAAGAAAGGAGAATTAAACATTGATGAGGCATGTCGAATATTTATTCGTGATTGGCAGAAGGGGAAAATTATGGCATATGAAAAACCAGATAATATTAGTTAATATTCGCAAATATTCTTATGCTCCAAGGATATTTGTGTTTTATATTTTTCAATAATCTTTTTACTTTTTCCTCCTCTGAAGTTCCTTTAAAATATAGTATGTATACCTTACTTTCTCTACCCCTTTTTATTCTCTGGTACATTGTCTTTGGAGTGTTAATAACATCTAATATGAAAAGAACATTAACCATTGAAAGATCAAGATCTCTCTCCCCTACGGGTGAAATGAGAATTGCTTTTATGTCTGGTTTTTCAGAAAATTCTCTAAGTACATTCTGCTTATTTCTTGTTACTCCCGTGAGCTTAATGACTTTAATTCCTTGCTTTATTAGTATTTTCTCCAAGAAGTTTACAGTTTCCCTATATGATGACAGTACGGCAACTTTCCCTTTTTCCTGAAGAATTAAATCTATCAGGACCCTGAATTTTTCATTTTCCTTAATTTTTACAACTTCTGGATACAACTTCTTAAGTTCTTTATCGAGTAAAAAATACCTTTTTACTTGCTTTATTGGCCTTGCAACCAAAAATTTTCGAAGGAAGGTCAGCCTCCTTATCTTGTTTGCAGTATCTTCATCAATACCAAATTTATCAGGAGAAACTAAAGTTTCTTTTATAGATCTTTGACCAGATTTTCTCTTTATTTCATTAAGTAAAGTCTCTATCTGTTCGTCTAGTACTTTAAGAATACAATTCATCTCCTTACTTTCTATGGGTATTATTGTAATATCCGTATAAGTAATATATTTACTAACATCCCTCGTGATGTCGTCCATTGACAAGATTTTTGAATTTGGGAATATTCTTTTAAGGATCGTCAAATCACTCACAGATTTAGCATCTTGCTCTTCAATAAGAATTGCGTTATCTCTAAAGGTCCCACTCATTCCTATGATAAATTTACTCTGAAGCTTCGGAAGTATACTATTCCACGGATATACCAAAATATGATTTTTGTACCCCACCCGTTTTATTATCTTATCAATCTCATTAATAATCACAATATCGAAACGGTCTAAAATTGTGGGATATTTCTTAGTTAAATTAAATAATACCAACGGTGTTGATAAAATAACTCTTTTGCTTTCAACAATTTTTCTTCTTATCTGATGAGGCAAGCTTGAAGAAATCCACCCCCAATCTTCGTTTGATATATGTTTCTTGAAGAATGTAACTGTTTCTTTCAATGATGCGGATGAATGTAAAAGAAATAATATAGTTGACTCGGTAAAAAGCTTTGTTGCCAGCTGAAGGGCTATAATTCTTTTTCCCAGACCGCAATCTAGCTCAATTAATGCGCTTATTCCATCTTTTTTGCAATTGTATAAAAAATTAAATACCTTTTCTTGATACTCTCTTTTTTCAAAATATGACATTAGTTCACCAACGAACCTCGATTCTTGAAAATAATATTATTTTATTGTAATTTAAATTGCTACTATGATTAGAGAAGTAGCATAACTATTATCAAAATTATTTAAATATCTTAATGTTTTTATTTGTCTCATGTATTAAGATTTGGTGATCCAAATGGACATAGAATATCCTGCTATTATAGTAAATTTCAAAGTTTATGAACAGTCAATAGGTAAACGAGGCTTGAAAATAGCAAAAGACGCAGAAAAAGTGTATAAAGAAACTGGGGTAACAATCGGTGTAGCTCCACAGTATGTGGACATCCGCTTAATCTCAGAAAATGTTGAAATTCCCGTGTTTGCCCAACACGCGGATTCTCTAAAGCCAGGCGCTGGAACAGGATATGTGCTGCTTGAGGCTGTTAAGGATGCTGGCGCAATTGGTGTAATTCTAAATCATAGTGAACATCGCTTAAAGACGGCCGACTTAGATGAAACCATAAAGCGTGCCAAGGACTTGAAACTTATAACATTGGTGTGTTCAAATAATCCTGAAGTAAGTGCTGCTGTAGCAGCTTTAAGGCCCACAATTGTTGCTGTAGAACCTCCAGAACTTATTGGTACTGGGATTCCAGTATCTAAGGCAAAGCCGGAGGTAATTACAAATACCGTGGCTCTGGTTAGAAGTGTTAATAAGGAGGTGCATATTTTAACGGGTGCTGGTATATCTAAGGGGGATGATGTTAAAGCAGCAATAAAATTAGGGACTGAGGGCGTCTTACTTGCAAGTGGTGTTGTAAAAGCTAAGGATCCATATAGTGTACTGAAAGAAATGGCAATTTCTGCATTAAAAGCAATAGAAAAAAAGGATTAAGAATGTTCTATTCATTTCCCTGAGATTAATCGTCTAAAGATTCTATACTTACATAATTCACATTTTTTATTATAATAATCTATAACTTCCTGTGGCATCTTTTTATTTACGTATGCACTAGGACATAGTTTACAGGGAATTTCGTATGGAAAGTCAAAATCTTTACTTGCTAGTTCTTTATATGTTTCCATAATTTTGACACCAGAACTAGTTCCGATTCTATCTGCTCCAGCAGCAATCATCCTGGCAACATTTTCATATGTACGTATTCCACCAGCAGCTTTCACACCCACTTTGTCTCCAACTATCTTCTTCATAGCTTTAACATGCAATGGCGTTGCACCTAAGGGGCCAAAACCTGTAGATGTCTTTACAAAAGCAGCACCTGCATCCATAGCAATTTTCGAAGCTGTTTCTATCTCTTCATATGTCAAAAAACCATTTTCCAAAATCACTTTCACAGGTTTACCATTAGCTGCTTCAACAACAGCGCTAATATCATCGCCTACACGTGTAAAATCTTTGCTTTTAAAAGCTCCTATATTCATTACCATATCAATTTCATCAGCGCCATCTTCAATACTCTTCCTTACCTCTTCTGTTTTAGCATGAGTTGATGAGGCACCAAGCGGAAAACTTACAACTGTTACTACTTTTATATCAGTATCTCTTAATAATTTTTTCACATAGGATATCCAGAAAGGATTAACACAAATTGCATAAAACTCATATTTCTTTGCCTCAAGCACTAATTTTTCAATTTCCTTCTTGCTCGCATCAGGTCTTAAAAGTGTATGGTCTATCATTTTAGCTAACTCTCTTTCGGATAAACGAATTTTGTGAGCTTGTATTTCAATTTCAAAAGGGTCCGCTGGTAAAGTCATCTCTCTCACCTATAAAAGTATACTAAAGCCTTCTTCTTATCAAATCAAGAATTTTTCCAAAAATATTAATAACTTTCCAATAGTAACACAAACAAAATGTTTTATTTTGGTGTAAAAAATGCGCCAAATCCCAATAGTTAAACCAATTATAACTGAAAAAGAAAAGGAATATGTACTTAAAGTCCTTGAATCTGGCTGGCTTGCTGAAGGTAAAGTTTCCAAAACCCTAGAAGAGCGATTTTCCGATTTTGTGGGTGCTAAATATTCAATAACTGCTGCAAATGGCACTGCTGCACTTCATCTAGCACTAGAAGCTTTAGGTATACCCCCTGGCTCTGAGGTTATTACGACCGCATTTACATTTATTGCATCTTCTAACTCTATACTATTTATTGGTGGTATACCAATATTTGCTGACATTTCCTCTAAAACATATAATATAGACCCAGATGATGTTAGAAAGAGAATAACTCCAAAAACTAAAGCGATATTGGCGGTTCATATATTTGGTTTACCAGCAGATATGAAAGAGCTAAAAGAAATAGCTGAGGAACATAACTTATTTTTGATCGAAGATTGTGCACAAGCCCATGGAGCAAGAATAAATGGTCAGCATGTTGGAACTTTTGGCGATATTGGCATATTTTCCTTTTACGCTACGAAAAGTATGATTGCTGGCGAAGGAGGAATTATTGTAACGAATAATGAAGAGCTTGCTGAAAAAGTAACCTCATTAAAGAATCATGGGCGTGGAAAAGAGGGTGGTTATTATCACTATAGGGTGGGGTATAATCTAAGGATGACCGATTTGCAAGCAGCGCTTGCTCTTGCTCAGCTAGAAAGGCTACCAGAAATGCTTAACATTAGGGCAAGGAATCATAAAATAGTTCGCGAAGAACTTGAAAACATAAATGTAATAGAGTTTCAATATGTTCCTCCAGGATATACGCATTCAAACTATATTTGTGCTCCTCATCTAACAAAAAAAGGGCTAAACCCGCAAAGAATAATTGATGAGCTGAAAAAGAGAGGAATATCGGCTAGAACAATATACTCAATACCTACATATAAACAACCAGCATACCTCAATATTAAACAAACTTGGAGATGGGCCAAGTTTGTTGACTATCCCGATTACTCAAAAATTAGTTTACCTAATACAGAATTTATAGCATCAACACATTTTGAGGTTCCTATACATGCTGGTTTATCTGAGGAGGACGCAAAATATGTGGCATCATCGTTGAAGCAAATTCTTAAAGAATTATATTAAGAACAAATTCCAACTTCTAACATGGTTAAAAAAATGAAAATAAATCAAATTATTTTTCTTATTTTTTTAATTCCGTTAATGAAACTTTTTTAAATGTAAGTTAATATTTTTTAACCGAGGGATAATATATGACTATAAGACCAGTCTTTGATTTTGCCGAATGGACCCAACTTATCTCTGAGAGTGAAATAAGACGGCTTTTGGCGTATAATGTCCCTTATTATTATGCTGGTGGAAAACCTGGCGTTTTACCTCTAACAACACTTAGTAAAATATTAATCAATACTGGAACCGAACAATTAATAGCTCTTACTGAAGGACATAAAGATGAAGTTATTGAAGCGTACAACTATGGACAAACAGCAGGTTGGGAACCTTTAAGGAGGACCTTTGCGAAAAGATTACGTGAAAAGGACAACATAAATTTGGATCCTGAAGAAGGCTGGAAAGATGTTATCATAACAACAGGATCGCAACAAAGTATATATCTTATTCTAGATGCGCTTATTTCTCCAGGAGATGTAATTATCACCCCCAAACCTGTATATTTAGGTTTTGTGAATCCTGCTGTCAAATTTGGTGCAAATGTAATTGCAGTTGCTACAGACGAATATGGAATAGTTCCAGAATATATTGAAAAAACAATCCAAATCATTGAAAAAGAAAAGATATTTAAGAAACTTCCTGAAATACTATATGTTATTCCTGACTCGGATAATCCTAAGGGGACTACCCTTCCAACAAAAAGAAGAAAAGCACTTTATGACATTGCTGTTACATATAACATGTTAATAATTGAGGATGCAGCATATCGAGAGATACAATTTACAGACAACAGGCTACCGACAATAAAAAGCTTTGATAAGGAAAACACGCATGTTGCATATTTAAGAACTACAAGTAAAGAAGCAGCCACCTTAAGAGTGGGATATAGTGTGATGCCTGAGCCTCTCAAAGAGCATGTTCTTAAAGCTAAAGGATATGTAGATCTATGCACTCCGACACTAATTCAATACATACTCAATGAATATTATAGCAAGTACATAGATAATGTCCTTCCCGAAATAGTTACTATATATCATCGAAGAGCTAAGGCTATGATAGAAGCTATTGATGAAACATTCCCTCCTGGAAAGCGTAGTGACCCAACTGGTGGTTTTTTTGTTTGGTGGGAATCTGATAACAAAGACTTCAACGCAAAGATATTTCTTGAAAAGGAAGCCATACCTAATGGTATTGCTTATGTGCCTGGTTCGGCATTTTATCCACCAATCGGTTATCAGTTTTCAAGTAAAACCGAAAAAATAAGCAAAATAGAGGCAAAATATAATACAATGAGACTTAGCTTTAGTTACAAAACATCACAAAATATTAGCTTCGGCATTAGAAAACTTGGAGAGCTTCTTTCTAAGAAAATAGGAAAATAATCTCTTATTTTCTTTTTCAGAAACTTTAAATATCTTTTTTATAAAATTGTTGTGGAAACATACTTTTTATATTATGAAGCATATTGGGGGGTGTTCTATGAGTTTTGATGTGAAAAGAGCTAAAACCGGAGTACCTGGAATGGACGAGCTTCTACATGGAGGAATCCCTAGACGAAATGTGGTGTTACTCTCTGGTGGTCCTGGAACGGGAAAAACGATATTTGGACAACAATTTTTATACAAAGGCTTAGAAATGGGTGAAAATGGAGTTTATGTTGCATTGGAAGAGCATCCCGTACAGATACGTCAAAATATGGCATTATTTGGCTGGGATGTTAGACCATTTGAAGAAGAGGATAGATTTGCAATTGTAGATGGATTTACTGGTGGTATTGGTGAAGCTGCCAAAAGAGAGCGTTATGTTGTTAGAGCTCCCGATGATGTACAATCGCTTATTGATGTTTTAAAGACCGCAATTAGGACTGTGAATGCTGAAAGGGTTGTGATAGATTCTGTAACTACACTTTATTTAACAAAACCTATTATTGCAAGAAATACGGTACTGCAGTTGAAAAAGGTCCTTTCTGGACTAGGAACTACATCATTATTAATAAGCCAAGTTAGTGTTACAGAAAAAGGATTTGGTGGCCCTGGTGTTGAACATGCAGCCGACGGAATTATAAGACTAGACCTAGACGAAGTAAATGGTCAGCTTGAAAGAAGCCTCATAATTTGGAAGATGAGAGGAACAGCTCATAGTATGAGACGCCATAAATTTAAAATAACTAATGAAGGTATTGTTGTAATTATTTAATTTATTCTTATATGAATAAAAGGAGGTTAGATAAATGAGTGGTGAAGTGCCTCTTAAGCCTATTGGGAGAGAAGAAATACATAAGTTGGAAACCGCTCTTCTCTTAGGTACACTCTTTTCCCCTAAAGTACTAGAACTCCTAAGAAATCCAGACGAGAGATTAACATGGGTTGACTCATTAGCTGTTGCTGCTGGCGCTTTGGCTAGAGAAAAAGCTGGGATGACAATATCTCAAATAGCTGAGGATTTAGGTCGAAGTGAAGGAACTATCAGAAATCATCTTAAAGGGAAAACAAAGGCTGGAGAGCTTGTTATTGAGACATACAATAAATTTGTTAGAGAGGGCGTGAAAATAGAGATTGAAGCTTGGAGTGAAGCCCAGACTAAGCTAGATATCGTAAAACAAAAGCTCAAAGAAATACTTCAAATGCTGGAATCATAAAATACGACTAAAATCTGATTTTTACTTTTTTAGACTTTTCTAAAATTATTTTTTCGGAAAAATTTTTATTCGTATTTGGGAAATGTTTTCTTAATCTCCTAAGTTAACTACTATACTGGAGGACACATATAGAGTGGTCTACCTTCTAAAGTCGATACATCTTAAAAATTTTCAGACTCACAGAGATACGTTTATAAATTTTGATAATAGGCCTATTCTTCTAATTACGGGAGCTAATGGAGCGGGAAAAACACTAATACTAGATGCTCTCTTATTAGCCATGGGAGGGGCTAGTAAACGAGCTAAGCAAATGGGGTTATCTTCGTTCATAGGACCTTTTGGGGGTACAGCGAAAATAAAAATTGTTCTGAATAATCCAATAATTAATAAAAGACGGCTCTTTCAGACAAATGTTCCAAATCTCGATACCATCATAGATAAAGATCTCTTAACTATAGAAGTTGCCATTGATAAACGTGGGGCTCGTCAATATTCAATAAATGGTAGGAAAACAATAGATGGAGTACCAATAAGTGTGTATCATATACAAAAAATATTCGCAAGCGTTCATTTACACCCTTCTGATCCTTTATTTGTTACCGAACAAGGAACCATAAATTCGTTTGAATCACTTACTCCTCATAAGCGATTTGAAATTCTTTTAGAATCCTCCGAGCTGAAGGCTTATCTCGATAAATTACTTAGCACTCAAACAGAGTTAGAAAGAGAAGAAAAAACAGTAAAACCACTACTGGCTAGATTAAAAGAGGAAGAAAGAAAACTACAAATCTTAAAGAGCGCTTACGAAGCATATAAAAAACGTCTTGAGATAGAGAAGGCTCTTAAAAGATTAGAGGTTGAGCTTTTATGGTCCGAAGTGGACGAAATTGATAAGGAGCGTGCAAAAATACTTGAAGAGCTTAATAATAATGAACAAACTCTCTTTAACTTGCAATCAAAGATAAGAGATCTACATACTGAGGAATCGAAACTTCTTCAAAAGAAGGCAAAGTTACAGAAAAAAATAGAACAGCTTAATGAGGAGTACGATGACTTAATAAAAAATATAGAAATACTAAAAGAAGAGAAAAAAGAAGTTTTGGTGGCTCTAGCTAACTTAGATGATGAAAAAAAGACTTACGAATCAAGCGTAGATCAAATTGAATCTATAAGAGCAGAGATAATTCGAATTTCTGAGGAGATAGATGAAATAAATAATGAGTTAAAAAATATAAAATTACAGAAAGATAATTTATCGAGAGGGCTTATATTATTAGACACAAGCATTAGTCCATATGAATACAAACGATTAAACGAAGCTATTTCCTTTCTCGAAAAGGTGAAGGAATACCATCTGGAAGATAGAATAATTGGACCCCTAGTCTCTATGGTGCGTGTGAAAGACGAGTATTCTTCATTCTCAGATGCGATAAAGATGGCATTACGTAATTTTCTTTTTGTCTTTATTGCTATGGATAGTGAAGCATTTAAATATGCAAAAAGAATTTTTGATGAATTAGGAAGACCTAGAATCACAATAATAAGGTTTGATCTAATTTCTGAAAAGAAAAGAGCTCCTATTTTACATAATTCCATTGTTAATTGGGCTTCAAATTTAGTGGAGGGTAATCCATTTTTCATCAAGTTTCTAAAAAGTGTGGATGATACACTGATCGCTTATAATGTTGATGACCCTAATATTTTAGTCGAAATAGCTAAGCAATTTAATGCAAGAATAGTTACTCAAGATTGTAATAGCTATTTTGTTAAATACGGAGGCTTCACAAGACCTCCTAAAGTACCGACTATAGAATTAGGTATCTCATTAGATTCTATGAACGTTAATATGTATGATATTCATAGAGCTAAAAAACAATTATCTGAAAAGGAAAAGCAGTTAGTATCAAAGAGAATTAAGTTACGAGCCAAGTTGCACACATTAAAAGAAAAGCTTGGCAGATTAGAAGCTTTTTCAAATAAAATAACCGGGCTTGATGAGCTCTCTCTGCGCAAGAGAAGCATTGAGATAGAAGAGGAACTTAAGAGTTTAAGTCAGCAAGCGGAATATCATCGACAGGAAATACTACGATTTAAGAAGGATATGGAACTATTGGATGAAAAACATAATCTGATAAACAGACAAATAGGCGAGGTTCAGCTCAGAATAAAAAATATTACAACAAATATTAAGGAACTAAAACAAAAACTCTCAACATTGGATAAGCAATATGAGGAAAAGTTAAGAATTGCTAAGGAAAAGGGAATTCGTCCAGAAAGTGTAAGATCCTTTGATGAAATTCGAAATGAAATGATGAAGTTAAAAGGCATGTTGGATGCCATTAAGGTAACTGTTGCAGATAAAGAGAAATACGAAAATCAAAAAAAGATGGTCAGCGATTTAAAAGCATATCTAAGCAAAAGAAACGAACACATAAGGAACTTACGTGAAGATTTACGCTTAAGAATCGAAGAGTGGAAAAGAATATTGCTAGAAACAATATCAAAGATACAAATCTTAATGAATTTATTATTGCGTCCAAGAATAGATGAGGTTGTATTAAAACTTACAAATTTGGAAAATCCAGAGAAAACCGAACTTATAATAACTGCAAGAGTTGAAAAGGATGGTAAGTTTAGAAGTCTCTATGCGCTTAGTGGAGGAGAAAGAGTATTACTAGCTCAAGCATTTATACTCTCGTTACACATTTTAACTAATGCACCAATTCAAATTATTGATGAATTAACACAAAGGCTGGATGAATCATATCAGTTAGCTGCCTTTGAAATGGTCGCCAAGGCTCAGAAACTTATGTCATCAGGCAATCCGAATAACCTTCAAGCACAGTTTATTCTAATGGCTCCAATAATAAGAAAAGAAGGACTTCCAAAATATGTAAAACATATAGTTTTCATAAAAGTAAGATCAGAGGGAGATAAATGGGTAACGGTGACAATGGAACACTAATTGAAAAAGAAGAATTCAAGATAATTGAATCTCTGGTAACACCAGTTCCACCAAGAGAGATAACAAGACAACTTTGGGGTATCGCCAAAAAATATGAAACTGCGATAAAAGAGAATTTAATAATCTCAATTGAAGAGGCAGAGCAAGATCGTAATATCGTTAATATGTTATTTAGGAAATATACCGATTTAAAAACAAGAATTCTTGATGCCAGAATACTTCAAAACTTTGTATCTATGCAAAGGCTCCGAGACGTCCATGTTATCATGAAGTACCTTGATAAATCAGAAATTATCAAATATATCGCGTATCAAGTAAAAAGACGAGGTACACCTATAGTAACGTTTACTGGCTATTCATTACGTTCAACTCCACGCTTAGAAAGAAAATTAACTTCTTCTAAGGTTGAACCCAAATATGATCAAAATATTTCTATTTTTAAGGAGGAGGCAGAACGTACTCTTTTAATGTTTAATGAAGAAATAGATATGTCTTCTGTTGATAAATTGGACATAGATTCTTTAAAGAAAGAAACTCTTATGAAATTAAAACCTTATTTTGATAAACCAATAAAGATAAAAACGCTTTCACGCCTTTTATCGCATATCCAATTAAATATCTTAAGCCAAATGATTCGTGATAATGAGCTTTTTGCATACAAGAGAGGAAAAGACTCTATTATTATATCTAAGACACCAAAATATCTATCGGAAGATAATAAATATGAAACCATTGTTATTGAAGGTGCTGAAAAATGAGCTCTACATTTGAGAGTAAACCCGTAAAACTTGACGAAGAATTAGCGGAGTTAATAGCTGTACTTTCTTCCCGCTGGAGGGCACTTGACGGATCTGTTCATTTTGGAGTTGAGGAGGATAGGCTAAAAAAAGCACTAGACGTAAAAAGCAGAGCTAGTTTAGAAAGAAAGTTAGAAGAAGTGCAAAAGAAGCTTCTTCCTATGGGTTTAGAAATCGTTAGATATTCATATGAGGGAAAATTCTATTATTGCATTAGAACGATATATGGCGTCCCCTCTGAACTTACAGATGAAGAGTATGCGGTTCTTGGTGTTATAATATATCATATTGAAACAAATAAGGAACATGATTATGTTACAAAAAAGCAATTAGAAATAACTCTGGTTAATGGAAATTATCTAAATATGTATCAATTTGAACAAATTCTTCGTAATTTGGAGATGTTCGGATATATTAAGCGAAGGAGGGGAAATGTATACTATGGTTCAAGAACGTTAGTTGAATTTGATGAGGAAAGAAGGAGAGCTATTGCAGACGAGGTTAAAGCGTGGTTAGTATAATGAAGCTAAATATTAGAGTGTTATATATTGAGTGTATGGTTTGCAGCTCAAGAGTTTCTATTCGGGATGCTGAAAAATTAGAATGGCGGAAATGTAGAATCTGTGGTGGATTCATATGTCCTGATTGTTTAGAGTTAGTTTTGCGCGAAATGAACGGAGTTTGTCCATCGTCAATTTATATGGGATTTAAACCTCACAAGATGGAATTAGATGAAATATCTGCACAAGAAATTTTGATACTAGCTAAAGAAATATACTCCAGAGGAAGAGTGGGACCTATAATTAAAGAAGTATTCTATTCAGATCCACTAACAGTTCAGTTTGAGGCACTTACATTTAGAAAGAAAAAAGCTAAAAAAAGAGACGAGGCAGAAGTTAGAGAGGAAATTTGGCGGAGATACGGATTAGTTTTAGTTAAAAGAGCAAGGGGGAAATTCGTTACATGGGAACCAATAACATAGCTTTTGACAAAACAAAAGTATATCCAGTTTATATTCTCTCTAGAGTTGTTGAGGAAATAAAAGAATTTTGTACAAAGTGCATGCCAAATGAGGCGATAGGAGTTCTGCTTGGTTATAAGCTTAAATTCAATAATAAACTTTACACGAAAATTGTAGATTGGGCAACTGGATCTGCTAATATTTCTCCCTATCATGCTGAGTTTACCGAAGGAGGAATTTTGGAGTATCATCTATTTATTGAAGAGCGATATATGAACAACAAAAATAGGCCTCATGTTGTTGGAGTTTTTCATTCTCATCCTTTTGGTACCGATCCTGCATTTTCTGGTATTGACATAAGTACTTTTTCAAATCCTCTATATCTCGAGAACGGAAATATTTTCATCCTCTTAGATCCATTAATTGATGCGTTTAAAGTGTTTGTGATTGAGAAAGATGAAGGAAATTATATTTTAAGGGAAGCTGATTGGTGTGAATATTCGCCTCACATCATCTAAGGAGGAAAAAATATCACTATGAGTCCTAAAAATAATTCTGGTGACGAAAAAACTTCAGTATCCTTATATTATTTTGAGGAAGATGTCTTCGACAGAACAAGACGCTTTTTCGGCGACGACAAATTAAATATTATAAGAAGAAGTAAGGTTCTTCTTGTTGGTGCTGGCGCTGTTGGTAACGAAGTCGCTAAGAATTTGGGGCTCTTAGGAATTGGGCAACTCAATTTAGTTGATTATGATATGGTTACAAAATCTAATCTAAATAGATGTGTTTTCTTCAGACCTCAGGATCATATGAAAAAATATAAAGTTGAGGCTTTAGCCGAGCGGTTAGGCGAAATATCTAATACTAAAGTTAAGTTTTTCATAGGAAAAATTGAGGAGGCTCCTAACACTATTTGGGATGTCGATTTAATAGCTGTTGCTGTAGATAACAATTACGCCAGATGGTTTATTAATGCAAAAAACCTGTCGCTGGAGAATCCACTACCTATGGTAAATGGTGCTATGGGCCGTGAATTCGTACAAGTTGATGTTCTTTTCCCTCCTTATACAGCATGTCTCACTTGCAGTTGGAGTGAAGACTATTATAGACAAATTATACAAGGTGCAGTGTACGAGAAATGTGATAATTTTTTCATAGATACTCTTCCTAAATTTCCCGCGATAAGTTTTGCAACATCATTAGTTGGAGCTATAATGTCTGTTGAAATCGTTAAGATTTTAGTAGGTCTCTCTAAATTTAAGAAAGATCGGAAGTGGGAACCTAATTTTGAACCCTTAGTTGGCATGTCCATAAAGTATGATTTTGTTAAGCATAATATCTCTCTTTATAAACTAAATAAAAATCCTGATTGTGTTGAGCCGCTTTGCAGAAAAAATATTGAATATTAATAATAATTTTTAGATATTTCATAAGCACAAAATAATTATATTCTGACAATTCACTTTTATCTAAACAGTAGTTAAAAGGGTGTTTTATATGACTGAAGAAAAAAAGGTTACATTATCAGTTATTAAAGCCGATGTTGGAAGTTTAGCTGGACATCATGTTGTACACCCAGACTTAATTGAAGTAGCTTATACACAACTTAAGGAAGCAAAAGGAAAGGGGATCATCAATGATTTTTATGTGACAAATGTCGGCGATGATCTTCAATTGATAATGTTGCACAAGCGAGGGGAAAATGATGAGAAAATCCATGAACTAGCATGGAATACTTTCATGAAGGCCGCTGATAAGGCAAAAGATTTGCATCTCTATGGAGCAGGTCAAGATTTGCTTTCTGATGCCTTCTCTGGAAATGTAAAAGGTATGGGTCCTGGTGTGGCAGAACTCGAAATAAAGCTACGACCCTCCGAACCGGTTGTTGTCTTTATGGCAGATAAAACTGAGCCATCAGCATTTAATTTACCGCTATTTAGAATCTTTGCAGACCCATTTAACACAGCAGGTCTTGTAATAGATCCTAAGATGCATGGAGAGGACTTAGAACACACAGGATTCAAATTTAAAGTGTTGAATGTGTACGAGGGTGTTTCAGTTGTCTTAAAGACGCCAGAAGAGATGTATGATTTACTAGCACTCATTGGAAGTACCGATACATACTCAATAGAGCGAATATGGAGATATGACGATGAGCCAGCTGCAGCGGTCTCTACAACAAAATTAGCTTTAATAGCTCATAAGTATGTAGGAAAAGACGATCCAGTTGCCATTGTTAGGGCACAGTCAGGATTTCCAGCTTTAGGCGAAATTCTTGAACCATTTGCATTTCCATTTTCAGTAGCTGGCGGTATGAGAGGTTCTCACTTCATGCCACTAATGCCTTGTCCTCAACCTAAAGCCAGACCAAGCAGATTTGATGGTCCTCCAAGAATAGTTGCACTTGGATTTAACTTAACAGAAGATAGACTAATAGGTCCTTCCGACTTATTCGATGACCCATCATTTGATTTAGCTCGTGACATTGCAAATCAAATAACTACCTACTTTAGATTACATGGCCCATTCATGCCACATAGATTAGGCGAGAAGGAGATGGAGTATACCACTCTTCCACTAGTCCTGAAGAAACTCAAAGATCGACTTAAGAAAGAAAAATAATAATACGCACTTCACTTCAATAAACTTTAAATTTCTTCCTTTTTTACTTTTAACTCAAATATAAAATTTGGTGGTATGCCATGAGGTTGCGAGGAGATCTTGTTTGTCAAAAGAAAACTTATTAAACTTCCTCCTTCTGCTAAATTTGTCTATTGGTTAATCTCAGAGTATGGCCCTCTTTCTAGACGGGAACTAGAAAAAATATCTCTAATGCCTCAGAGGACAATTGGTTATGCGCTTAATACTCTTTTAAGGAATGGCTTAATTTTTAAGGAAAAAAAGAAGAATAGAAATGCACACGTTTTATATTATGTAAACCAGTGATGGCAATATTTTCCACATGTTTTTAATACTTATACTGCAAAAATTGCATATGTGAGAGGGATACAAATGTCAATAAAGATATATAATTATCTAACAAAAACGAAAGAAGAGTTCAAGCCGTTAAATTCTCCTCTGGTTAAGATGTATGTATGTGGACCAACAGTTTATGATCACAGCCATGTAGGGCACGCTAGAACTTATATAGCATTTGATGTAATACGACGTTATCTTGAATATCGTGGTTATCGAGTAAAATACGTCATGAATATTACCGATATAGACGACAAAATAATAAAGAAAGCGAATGCTCTTAATGTTTCATATGCAGAAGTGTCAACTAAATATTTATTATCTTTCTTTGAGGATCTACATTCTCTAAATATCAAACCAGCTGATGTGCATCCTCTCGCAACAGCTCATATCCCAGATATGATTGAACTTATTGAACGACTAATTAAGAAAGGGCTTGCTTATGTCGCAGATGGTGACGTCTATTATGATGTTAGAAAATTTAAGGAATATGGTAAGTTATCAAAGCAAAGTATAGAAGATATGAAAGCTGGTGCGAGAATTGAACCAACCGAGAAGAAAAGGTTTCCATTGGATTTTGCCTTATGGAAAGCTGCTAAGCCCGGAGAACCATTTTGGCCAAGTCCATGGGGATATGGCCGTCCAGGATGGCATATTGAATGTTCTGCAATGGTGATGCGTCATCTTGGCGAGCAAATAGACATTCACGGAGGTGGGTTAGACTTAATTTTTCCTCACCACGAAAATGAAATAGCTCAAAGTGAAGGTGCTACTGGAAAGCAATTTGCAAAATATTGGATGTACACAGGGCTTTTAACAATTCGTGGAGATAAAATGAGTAAGAGTTTAGGTAACATAATTACAATAAAAGAAGCTCTTAAAAAGTGGGATCCTGGAGCATTACGATTATTCGTCCTAACGACACACTACAGAAGTCCTATAGATTTTAGTGAGGAATCTCTAGAAAGTGCTACTGCATCACTAAAGCGTCTGTATACAGTAAGACAAAATCTTCGCATTGCAATTGAAGAAGCTGATGAAAGAAAAGAACTTAATGATGCCGAAAAGAAATTTATGGAAATCATACGAAAATCAAAAGACGAGTTTATTAAGCACATGGATGATGATTTTAATACTCCACAAGCTCTAGCAACATTGTTCACCTTTGTAAGGCTTCTAAATTTATACCTAGATAAACTAAAAGCAAGATCTGTTATTGAAAAGGCGGATTCATTTTTAGAAGAAGTTATTGACGTTTTTGGAATTCCAAAGGAAGAAGAGGGCATTAGTGTTGATTTCAAAAAACTGCTTGAATTGATAATTAATGTTAGATCCGAGCTAAGAAGAAATAAGATGTACGAACTCTCAGACTTAATACGAGAAAAGCTAAGAGAGCTTGGTATAGAATTGCAAGATACAAAGAAAGGGACTCGGTACTACATATTATGAGATAGTATTTTCATAAAGCCACTTAAATTAGTCATTATTTTTTAACTCTGATTCTAATATATTCCAGATAAGTGATGGGCTTTCACATGTTGCTTTTTTCCTTAAATGTGGTAACATCCGAAAATAGGTGATTATAAATGATTTACCATGAACCTTCAACTCCTAAGTGCTAAAACAGTGTTATATCACCTATTCTCAAATGTTACCTAAATGTTCAGTACTTCCGCACTAATTAGGTGAAAAATCCGTATTGGCTGCGAAAAAATTATTTTTCCGCCGCACTCCTTTTTGTCGGTGAAAAAAATGATAGAAATAGAATACACAACCATAGTTGCGTATTTGATTGGATTCGCCCTCGGATGGGCATTCCACTCGGCAAGGAGTGCAGCCACACCGCAGCCAATACGGA
>JBECUL010000021.1:0-34656 GCA_040225955.1 Candidatus Asgardarchaeum abyssi
AAGCCGGCGGCCACACGCACCCTCTTTAAATATTAGAAAACGAGCGACGAAGTTATAAGTTTTTCATATCAGACTATTTTACAAAGGAAAATATGTTTTTGCTTCATTTTTATTCAATGGAAACTTAACAGAAAATATGTTGTCGTTGAAAGAAAGTTTTGATAACGTTACTACTGAATATTCATCAATTTCTGTAATTTCATCAGATTTTAACCCTGTTAATGGTACTTTACATATTTACCTCATTATACCAATCGAATTCTATACATTTGTCAGCGAGAATGTAAAACTCCTTTTAAGGGGGAAGAAACGTATCGCATACGAATGGTCTTAGATTCTAGAGGAATTATTAAGGAATACGAAGCGTATATTAAAGATACTCTTATGAATGAGGATAATCAAACACTTACTCGAATAATCTCACGTAAGGTTAAACTTAAAGAATACGGGTTATTTGAACCATTATCTATAGAAAAAGTGAATCTCACTCTTGTAATCATTGAGACCGTTTTTATCTTTGTAGGCTTTTCTTTGGGTGTTATATATGCTAGAGCTAAGATTTTAAAAAAGGCGAAATCGATAAAGTCTATTACTATGCTTATCTTACTGTTATGTTTACTTATAACTAACTACATCATATTTCCTATTAATGCTAACGAGTTTTACAAATCTGGTGAGGTATATGTGTATTCCTATACTATCTTTGCGAAAACAATATTTTGGGATGGTGATACAGTAGAAAGTTACATGTCGACCAAGATCAAGCTAGAAATACTAGGCTTTGATAATAAAACACTTTTTGTAACATATAAGGTTACGAATGCCCAATTTAAACAATATCTGATTGAAAAAGGATCGAAAAATGTGAATAATTCGTTATTAGAAATTAAAATAGATCTGCAAGACTCAGATTCTAACGGCTTTTATGAATTCTTTCCTCGTTTTTATTATGGCATTTACTTAAATATATTCGACCTTATTTTTAATTCGGATGTAAATATTCATTACAATGCTATTAAAAATACCATAGAAGAACATATCAATAAGGCCTATCCAAATATCAACATTAAATGTAATGTCTCAAACATAGAGAGAAAGATCATGATAAAGGCAGATGTACCCATTGAAACATCCTTTCCAGTAATGCGTATAGATGATACACCCTCTTCCATATGTGATGCGGATTGTGTTTTTCGGGGATATCTTAATAAAACATTTTCTATCACTCTTAGAGATAATGGTTTACTTGAAAAATATCAAGAAACTTCCAATGAGATTTTACGTAATAGGAGCAATAAAACAATTTTATTCTCAGGACAAAAGAAAATAGAGTTGGAATTAAATAAATATAACATTCTTGACTTGATAAGTCGAAACTTAGAAGTAAGTGCGATGATAATTGCAGCACTATCAGCAGTGATGGGATTTATAGTTGGATATTTAACATGGAAAAAGGCTCTTAAAAAGGCAGCAAGACAGCATTACAATGATTTATATTTTGTTACTTAGCCTTTTTTCTTTTTTCCTCAAAAAATTGTGCCGCATAAATATGTTTACAAGGTATCTTTATATTTCCTTTAAACATACGATTAATATTCTTATAAAATTTACAAGTGCAAGTTAGTTGAGTTAAGTTTACTTGATAACCTTCTACTATATAAATTCCTGGACGTATTGGATTTATCTTTAATGGTGAAATATTTTCTGCTAGTTCCTTATTCCTTTTAATGATATATTCTACGTAGGCTCTTCTTGATAATTCAGCTGCTTCCTCATTTGCATATTTCGGAATCCAAACAAAATCATAAGATTTAAAATTAGTTAGAAGTTTCTGCGTTCTTCTATATAATGGTTTAAGTCTTTTAGAGCTAACTCCAAGCTCTCCTTTAAGCTGTTTGATTACACCAACATTATCCCCGTATATTTGGACATGTTCACTCGTAATATTATGCTCAACAAGCCATTCTAGTGCTTTTAGCATACCTACATACTCTGCTGTATGAATGGTTGCATTATCTGAATTTGGTTCAGCGGCGAGTCCCCAATCTTTGGCAAGCAACTTATTATCTTCATATATTAAAAAACTATATGTTGCAATTCCCCTTTTATTTCTTGGTTTACATAAACCATCGAAAAATACGCGAATCACCATTCTTCACCATTTTTATACTCGTAAAACTCTTCTAATATTCAATGTAAGGCAACCTACTCTCAAGATACAGTATAGTAAACACTTTAAAAATTTATCTCCAAAAATAAATGTAAATGTGAGAAAATGTCTCTGTTGCTACTAAGTGTAAAACCTTACATAGCGCTCAGCAGGGAGGTATGACGTTTTGCAATCTATATATTACCTTAAAATGAATTTTATAACTTCTAAATTTATCTTGAACCAATAAAGCTGTAGTTTTTCATAAAACGCGTAAACTTAATATACTAAAAAATTTTAAGAGAAAGGCATGTTAGATGAAAAAGATTTAAAGATATTATTTGAATTACGTCGTGACTCGAGGCAAACAACTCAAGCACTATCTAGGATTCTCGATATACCTAGATCAACAATACATGAGAGAATAAAGAAAATGGTTCAAAATGGATATATAAAACAGTTTACAGTTATACCTGATTACAAAAAAATTGGATTACCTATCACAGCATTCATTCACGTCTCATTTCTTCCAAATCCTGAGGTCTCTCAAAGAACATTAGCTGAGAAAATTTCAAAGATAGAGGGAGTTCATGAAGTTCACATAGTTTCTGGAGAGTGGGATTTGATATTAAAAGTTAGAGCTAAGAGCGTTGAGGATGTTGGAAGGCTAGTCGTAGATAGATTACGAAAAATACGCGGCGTTGGTAAGACGCAAACAAGTATTGTTTTTTCAACAGTTAAAGAGGTTGTATGAATTAATAGAAAAACAAAGTACTAAGCAGTTATATATATCAGAGTTATAAAGGAAAAAATTGTATAAATTTACTTTTAATTTTTTAATACTTCTTTTTATGATAGAGTTAATGTTAAAAATCATAGAAATTTTAGTATATCTATAGTATTAATAGAAAGGTGTACAGTTGTGGCAGAGGGACTAGTTATTATAAATCCACTGATAAGGATAGCATCGTCACTAAAAGATACATACTTGAGATGCTTAGTACATGCTGATTTAGTTGGTGTATTACTTCGTCAAAAGAAGTATGAGCAAGCAAATGAAATACTAAAAAATCTTTTTAACGATGTGATTAAGATCGAAGATCCGAAAACACGAGCAGAAGTCTTTGGTTCTTTATTAGATATATTGAAAAAAGTAAAATGTGAAGGAATAAAAGATTTACTAGATCAGATATTAAAAAATGCGTCTTCTGTGCTTTCTAAAAGACATCTTGCAAACATGTATGTATTGGCTGCTGAAACCCTAGCAACAAATGGATTTGATAAAGAGTCAAACGAAGTTTTCGTTAAGGCTTTTGCCTTAGTACGTGAAATGACAGATTTGGAAGAAATGGCAATGACTATTTGTACAGTTAGTGCAGCTATCACTTTAAGTAAACTTCCATTAAGTGAGAGCGCAGTACAGGATATTATAAATACAACCTTGAAAATGCCCCAGCCATTCAGAGATAGAGCGCTAAGATGCTCATCAGAGATACTTATTCATGCAGGAAATATAAAAAAGGCTGAAGAACTTGCTGATACCATTGAGAATGTTAATGAAAGGGATGCAGCATATAGAGAACTTGCAAAGCATCTTATTTCAAAGGCAAACTATGCTCATGCTATACAAATTATAGAAAAAATCTCAAAAGAAGAAGAAAAAGCTTGTATTCTTAGATATTGGGCATCAAGTATAATTGAGTAAGATCTTTTTAGCATGTATTTCTTGGTTTTGTCAAAAAAACTCAACTACCTTTTGTTTAGTTTTTTTGACAATTAATTTTTTATAATGCATTAGTAAGTATTATTATTGGGGATTATTATGGTAAATCCTATTGAAACAGAAAACCTAACAAAAGTATTTGGTGAAATAGTTGCAGTGGATCATGTATCGTTTGAGGTAAGAGAGGGTGAAATATATGGCTTACTAGGCCCTAATGGTGCTGGTAAGACAACGACTCTAAAGATGGTAACTGGAATTTTAAAGCCTAGTGATGGTACTGTAAGAGTTTTTGGTAAGGAACCTAATGAAGATTTAAGTATTAAAAACCTAATAGGATATGTCCCAGAAGAGATGGTTCTGTATGAGTCGCTCACACCAAATGAATTTTTCGAATTCATAGTATCCATAAGAGGTCTTGATTATTTTTCCGTATCTAAACGAATTTCTACTTTGGTAGAAGCATTTGCGCTAGAGAAATACTACAATACACCGATTGCTGGGTTATCCATGGGTACTAAACAAAAAGTAGCTATTATCGCAGCGCTATTACATAATCCGCCCTTACTTGTACTGGATGAACCCTTAAATGGCCTCGATGTCCGATCAGCTAAGATTTTAAAAGAGATTCTAAACATACATATTAAAAATGGTGGTGCTGTCTTATTTTCTACCCACATAATGGAAATTGCTGAAAATATGTGTACCAGAATAGGAATTATAAACAAAGGAAAAATCGTTGCTGAGGGAGATATTTCTCAACTCAGAAAGATGTTTGAAGAAACAACTGATGCTACCTTAGAGGAAATATTCCTAAAAATAACTCAACAAGAGGAAGGCCTAGAGGAAGTAATTGACTCCTTGAAGGAGGTCTTCTAATGAGGATTTTTAAATATTTTTTTGATAAGAGAATATGGCAAATTGCAGCAAAAACACGTAATGAATTAATTTTTAAATCACTTCTTGAGACAAGTTTAGGTTATTCGGAAAGTTCGTTAGAGGGAGATGTTGAAAAGGCTTTAAAGAAAGTATTATTTAATGTAAAGATGAATCGTATAGTTCTCCCAATAGTGTTTTTAATGGTGATATTTGCTCTTATTTTCCCTATTTTGTTTTTCTCTGAATGGTTGTCAGAATCTTTAAACTATCCTATGTTGCATATTTACTTTTCCCTATTTTCTACATATTTCGTTTCAATATTTACGCTATTTGCAATTTTTGGAATGATGTATTCCACATCGCTATTTACATCAAAAATTTATATGTTGCTCTCCTCTCTCCCTCTTGATAAGAAAGAACTTGAAGCAATTTCCTTATTATCATTTATTCAAATATATGACACTTTATTGTTAGTTTCAACAGTAGGTTACCCTATTCTCTTAATAATTATTACTGGAGATGTGATATTAGCTCTTCTTATTTTCATACTGAGCATTTTTAATATCATGATAGCAATTACCGTTTTAGTCTACTTATCAAAGTTGTTTTATACAAGAGTAATTTCTATGGGAGGGACGAAGCTGAAATCGATTTTAAGAACATTACTTGTAATCGCTTGGGGTGCTATATTCTTTGGTATTTACTTTTTCTCCTCATTAGCAACAGAAGTATTCCCCTATGTAATTGATTTCTTTATAACTACGAGCAATATTGGTTACATAACAGCACTACTTTTGATATATCCATTTCCGTTTGCTTATCTGATAGCATCATATTATACTTCTACCTTCACCCTTTCATTTTACGTTTCTGTCATTGTATCGTTGGGATATATATTATTAGCCATAGTTGGAGTATCTAAAGCTGCTAATATGCTTTTTGGAATTGCTAAAGGAGAGCTTGTTACATTGCCTACAGAACTTGCTGAGAAATATAAACAATTTAAGATAAAATTAAAGATAACTCACCCAATAATCGCTATCATTAAGAAAGACTTCAGATTGGTCTCAAGAAAACCGTCTTACGCTTTTATCTTTGCATTCCCCGTGATAATGTCTATTATTCAAATATTCCCTGCAACACGAGGTACTAATATGGAGCCTTTCTTAATACTTATGACACTCTGGGGCATTGCGTTTCCACTCCTATTTTTTGCTGTCTATTTTGGTGGAATAGATGGACAAGTGTCAAGTTATATAAGGTTGCTACCAATAAGTTTTAAAAAGACGGTATTGGCAAAAACTATTTTTTTCATAATTATTTATTTTTTTGGACTATTAACAACTCTAATTATATATAGTGTTAGCAGCGCATATTACGGAGTATTACTATTTTCACAATCTCTATTGATTAATTATATGCTGGCTTACATTTTAAATTCGATACCTTTAGCTGCTACTTTATACTTTACAATAACACTTACATTTTATAAAATGCAAACAAAAGGAATTTCCTTGATAACATTGGGATCTGAATATGGTCTCATACTATCTGTGATTGTTATAGGACTAGTAGGATTATTTGCTCCTCCTCTAATAGCCGCTTTTCTTGAATCTTTTATCCCTCTGTCATATTTCTTAATATACACGTTCATCAATTCCATAGAGTTAATCACATTCCATGCATTTGCAGAGTTGCTTTTCCGCAAGCTTTAAATGTCTAATATTTAAAGATAAAAAACTTTTAGTCTGTAAAAGGTTACGTTTTTATACTTTTACAACATAAACTATTTTCAATTAAGTATAAAATGATCAATTCATAATTATTTATATTATTACTCCAGTAATTTTTGGGGGCTTGGGTGTATTAATATGATTCCCCGTAAAGAAGAGTATTTACTACTTGACGTGCTACATAGGATATTAACTTATTATCGCCAGAAGAATATAGATTTCAATATAGAAGATTTGGTTCATTTCACAAAAAAATATCTCACAGGGTTTGAGTGGGAGCATGAATTTGCTCGAATTGTGAGCTCTATGGGGTTTATTGCTTTAAAATTAGACCCTGTAGTGCCTCAACCATTGCTTGTTAATGAGGTTGAAGTTTTTGATTTTTTATTATTCATGGGCGATAAGGGATATGCCGTTGAATGTAAAGTTAGAGATGATCCATTAATAATAGGAAAAGAAAGAGTTGAAAGACAGCTCCAATTCACGAAATTGTTACATTTAGAAGACCTACTAGTTGCCTGGAAAAGTGATATATTCTGGTTTCTTTTTTCGGCAAAGGCACTAAAAGAGAAATCTGATAACAATCTTGCAATCTCTTTCAATGAGATATTTGATATTCTTCTAAGAGAGTTAGCAAAAGAGCAAGCTCTGATGGACGTAAATATAAATCCTAGTGGTTTAATTAAAATGGGGGGTATGTATGCTGGCGTGGCTTCTCGTGCGCTTACATTCAGAGAACTCTTAGGTCTATATGGTTCTAAACCTCAAGAGAAAAAGTGTTATATTTGTAAAAAACCAACATACTACACGTGCAGATCTTGTGGTAAGCCAATATGCTTGAGTCATTCTGTTCAATGCGAAATAGAGCATGAAATTTATTGTAATGAATGTGCTAGATCGAGACGATGTAAAAGGTGCGGCAGACTCGGATGCACACAGTGTGTTGATGATAGTGGGATTTGCTATGAGTGCCATTATTTAGACGAGGTAAAGGAGATTGCAAAGGGACTGGCTGAAAAGTCAAAATATATTTTCTCAAAATCTGAAAATATTTAATTTTTAATATTTCTTCTTTCACATCTTGCATTTGTTAAGTAGAAGTGAGGTATCTTTTATGTATGGATGGATGGGTAAATGCGCTTACATTGAGTTATCCACTCAAAAAGTTGAAATTATTGACACTAATGAGGCCCTTGTTAAAAAATTCCTAGGCGGCTCTGGAGTCGGAATAAAATTATTATTTGATCTCCTTTCTCCAAGGATTGCTCCTCTCTCCCCATCAAATATACTAATTTTTGCCCCGGGTCCTATAACGGCCTCCAGAATTTATGGTACTGGAAGGCATGCAGTTATTACCAAATCTCCATTAACAGGATATATTGGCGATGCAACTTCAGGTGGATATTTCGGAGCTTATTTAAAGAAAGCAGGGTTTGATTATATTTTAATAAGTGGCAAATCTGAAAAACCAATATATCTAGAAATTAATGATGGAAGCGTATCTTTTCATAAAGCTGATGATCTTTGGGGTCTTGGCACGAAGGAGACAATAAAGCAATTGAAGTCTATTTATGGTAAGAAGTCCGGTGTTGCTGCAATAGGCCCTGCTGGTGAGAATATGGTTCTTTTCGCTGCAATTATGAATGATGAAATTAATGCTGCTGGTAGAACAGGTATCGGCGCTGTGATGGGAAGTAAGAAACTTAAAGCTATAGTTGCAGTAGGCGATAGAAACGTAGAAGAAGCAAAACCTGATGAACTTGACAAATTATTAGATAAAATGAATGCAAGAATTACTTGGAGCCCTATGCTGGGCCATGCTTTAAGAGAATTTGGTACATCTGCTCTGGTAAATCTTATTAATGAATCTGGAATCTTGCCAACAAAAAACTTTGAATATGGAGTTTATGAATATGCGGAGGAAATTTCAGGTGAAAGTCTTCGTGATAAAATATTAATTTCTCGTAGAACTTGCTATAATTGCCCGGTTGCTTGCAAACGTGTAACAAAAACTAAGAGTGCTGAAGGAGAAGGACCTGAATATGAGACAATAGTAAATCTTGGATCTATGCTGATGATTAATAATATTGAACAGATTGCGGAGTTAAATTACCTATGCAATGATCTCGGTATTGATACGATTTCCGCTGGCGGTACACTAGCTACCTATCTAGAGTTATCAGAGTTAAATAAAGTTCCAGAGAAGGTTGAGTGGGGTGACTTTGAAAAAATTAAAGAACTATTAGTAAACATAGCCTATAGAAAAGGTATAGGTAACTATCTAGCAGATGGTTCTAAGAGATTAGCTGAGAAGTTTGGTGCCCCAGAGGTTTCTGTTACTGTAAAAAGCTTAGAAGTTCCTGCATATGATCCAAGGGGTGCATTCGGAATGGCTTTATCCTATGCAACATCATATCGCGGAGCATGTCATTTAAGAAGCTGGGCGATTTCCTTTGAAATAATTGGTGTGCCAAATTTAGTTGATAGATTCTCTATAATTGAAAAACCAACTCTTGTTAAATATACTCAAGATTTATCAGCAGTTTATGATAGCTTAGTTATGTGTAAACATTATAGCATTGAGTTTGATGAAGATTACTTGGCTCTGATGCTTACTTATGTAACTGGAGTTCAATATGCTAAAGAGGATGTTCTTAAAATTGGAGAGCGTATATGGAATCTTGCTAGATTATTTAACTTAAGGGAAGGTATGAAAAAAGATGAAGACAAGCTTCCTAAGAAATTTGAAAAACCTTTACCTTCTGGACCAGCAGCTGGCAAGATAATACCATTTGACATTATGTTAAAAACATACTATAACGTAAGAGGATGGACAGAGGATGGTGTTCCAAGTGATAAAAAATTGAGTGAATTAAATTTGGTAAAGGAGGGAGAGATGTTTGGACGAGCTAGATAGACAAATATATTTGCAAATGAAAGAATACGCATCAAGAATGGCAAGAAGACAGTATATTACAGCACATGGGGGTAATATAAGCGTACGAATAGGAAATACTATGTGGATCACCAGACATGCATCGTCCCTTGAAGATTTAAGACCTGAAGATGTAATAAAATTAAGAGTTGATAAACCTACAGGAAATGAAGTGGTAGCCTCCACCGAAACAATTGTACATCGAATGATCTACCAGAAAACAGAAAACACAGCGATCCTTCATGCGCATCCACCATATGCTGTTGCTATGTCCTTCTTTTTAGAAGAATTAGTACCTCCTGATGCCGAAGGTTATTACGTTTTAAAAAGAGTACCTATTATTGAAGGTCGGGCTGGATCGAAAACTTTAGCAGAAAGAGTTTCCGATGCCTTATCTAAGAATTTAGCGGTTATAGTTAGAGCTCATGGTGTCTTTACAGCGTCAAAGTATATGGATGTTGCATATCAATTAATGTGCATGGTTGAGCATTCAGCACATATACTTTATTTGATATCAATAAAGAAAAGTCTAACACCAGAGAAATATATCATTCCAAAGGAATTTTAGAGTATGCATAAGGTATTATTTAAAGGCAATAATAATATTACATTTTTCTTGTCTAAATAAATTCTAGAACTACTACGTATTAGTATTACTTTTTTTCTTAATAAGTATTACCAAGTATTTTTCATTTTAATATTTTTAAGAAAAGTCTTCATTTGTTTTTGTTTTTTATCTCATTTTCTCGTATACCAAGGCGAAAACTTTTTTAGGTTTTAATTACAATAAGACATCGCACGGCGCGACAGTAAATCAAACGAGGTATAAAAATGAGCCTAGAATTTATTGTTGAAATCACACTAATTGCGCTTCTAATTATTTTCGCGATCATGGCTGTTGAGTTAAAAAAGCTCGTGTATGCAGTGGCTTCCCTTGGCCTTATGAGTACAGTTTTAAGCATAATTTTCTATGTACTATACGCTCCTTATGTAGCGGTTATTAACTTATTAGTATATGCTGGTGCAATTATTGTACTTTTCCTAGCGGTACTAAGTCTAACAACTCCTGGTGAAGAAGAAAAAATAGAAACAAAGCAAGAAATTGCTACAAGGATTTCTGGAGGAGTTCTCTTTATAATTATAGCCATTATTTTAGTACAAGTATTAATTACAAGCTACGTGGGACTTCAGTTTGCTTATGGAAGGACATTAAATTTACCAGAGCTTATGTCTTTTCAAGACATCTTAAAGAGCGTAGCTCAATCTATTTGGCAAGTGAGAGTAATGGATGTTTTGATTCAAGCAATGGCATTATTTGTGGCTGGTTTAGGAGTGGCTGCACTGTTTAGAAAGGAGAGGAGAGAGGAAAAATGATAGAACTATATTGGTATCTAGGCGCATCCGCAATACTCTACCTGATAGGATTATATTGTTTAGCCACAAAGAGAAATCTTATCAAATTAATAATAGGTATTGAGATACTAATCAATGCTGCTCATTTAAATTTCATAGCTCTTGGTACAACAGCTACGGGTTTTGATCCTTTGACACACACCTATGTTATAATCTCTATTGGTGTTGGTGCTGGAGTCATCGCCTTAGCACTTTCACTTACGCTTCTTGTATATCGGCATTATGGAACTCTTGATGTTAGAAAGATGAGAAGATTGAAATGGTAGGAGGTTTGTAAGCTATGCTGCCCTTAGCACCATGGTTATGTTGGGCTATTCCTATAATAGGTGCGATATTGACACCACTTCTAGCAAAAATTGGTTCCAAAGTAAGAGATTATAGTGCAGTTCTTTTTAGCATTATTAGTTTTGTATTTGCATTTTCGATGGTGCCTGATATATTTGCAGGAAAAGTTATAGATTGGCTTACTGGTAACATAATTAGCAACGTAATTCCTTATCAATCAAGAGTAACTTGGATTGCTGATTTAGGTATTGAAATGGGTGTATTGATGGATCCACTAAGTGTCTTTATGGCGAATATCGCAAGCGGTCTTGGAGCTCTAATTATGGTATATTCACTTGGATATATGCACGGAGAACCAGATCTAACTAGATATTGGTTTTTCATGAATTTTTTCGTTGGAGGAATGGTTCTTCTAGTTATGGCAAATAATCTTCTGCAAATGTTTATAGGTTGGGAAATTGTTGGCTTATGTTCATACGCTTTAATAGGCTTCTGGCATAAAAAGAAGGAGCCAAGCCCGGTTCCAGATTATGAAACTGAAGGCGAATATAATGCTATGTGTGGAATGAAGGCTTTCATTACAACTCGTATAGGTGACGTAGCTCTCTTAATAGCTATATTAACAATTTACGTTTACACTTGGAAAGCAGGAAATCCAACATTTAACTTTCTTGAACTTGAAGAGCACGTAGAATGGGCAAGATTGCTTGTTGCAAGTGGATTACTTGTACCAACGGTAATATTACTTTTTGGCGGACCAATAGGAAAAAGCGCTCAATTTCCATTACATGTATGGTTACCAGAAGCCATGGCCGGACCAACAACAGTTTCTGCTCTCATACATGCTGCGACGATGGTAAAAGCTGGTGTTTACCTAGTAGCTCGAGTATTGCCTATCTTTGTTGAGGTATTTACAATGATTAACTTTACTAGTGCTCTATATACATTTTCAATGGTAGTTGCTTGTATAGGTGCCTTTACAGCCTTCCTTGCTGCAACAATGGGAATGGTAGCAAGAGAAGTTAAAAAGGTGTTAGCCTATTCAACAATTTCACAAATAGGATATATGATGCTTGCACTTGGAATAGGAGGACTACTAGGCTATGTTGTTGGAGAAATTGCTGAGGGATATTATGCAGGAACGTTTCACTTAATGTCACATGCTGTTTTCAAGGCCCTTCTGTTTCTCTCAGCTGGTGCAGTTCTCCATTCTACTAGAACGAAAGATATGTTCGAGATGGGTGGACTGAAACAATACATGCCAATAACATATAAATGTATGTTATTTGGTGCCTTATCGCTTGCAGGCATACCACCACTTAGTGGTTTCTGGTCTAAAGAAACAATATTTGATGCTGCGTGGGTACTTGCACAAGAAGCATATAGCCACGGCTATACATTTATCGGTATGACTGGATATATATTATTATTTGTAGCAGTGATAACAGCTGCAATGACACTGTTTTATAGTATTAGGATGATCGCGATAATATTCATATGGCCCAAAAGCGAATATCTTAAAGAAATGGAGTGGAAAGGTGAACATATACATGAAGCACCCCAAATAATGTTGGTTCCATTAGTAATTTTAACCATCGTGTCAATTGTAGGCGGGTTCTTTGCCCCGTTGTTTCAAGTATTCATGTTTCAAGGTTGGGAAGGTGTTGAAATTCATGCTTCAGTTGAAATCTTTATAAGGACCTTGTTCTCACCAACGATACTCATGACACTAGGCGCCTTCGCTCTTGGAGGAATCCCAGCATATTACTTCTATTGGAGTCGTAAAATAGATCCTGGTGAATTTTTAGAGAAGCATAACTTCTTCAGAATGGTACATAGTTTCTTCTATAATAGATGGTATATCAATGACTTTTACATGAAGGTGCTTGTTGGGGGATTTATAAAGCTAAGCGTAGTAATCTATAAGTTCTTTGAGCAAGCAGTAGTTGATAGATTTAACTATGCAGTAGCATGGGTTGTTCGTAGATTTACCGAGTTATTTAGAAAGACGCATACTGGAGATCTTAACTATAATATGATCGCCGTAATGCTAGGCATAATTGTGATGCTATTACTATTACTTTTTGGTTAAGGAGGTAAAAAAATGAGTAGCCCACTTTTGATCATGATAATGTTACTCATAATTGGTGCGCCAATAACTTATGTTGTAGGTAAGTGGTCAACAAAAGCTGCAGGATGGCTATCATTTATTTTCTCCCTAGTATCCCTAGTAATATTTTCAATATTTGTAGTACCTGACGTCCTTGAGGGGAAATTATATGTTGAGGAATATGCATGGGCAGGACCCTTTGGTGCAACATTTTTAACCTTCGGATTACGAGCGGATAACTTAAGTACCCCAATTGTGGGAATGGTATTACTGTTATGTACACTTGCAGCACTATATTCAATAGAATATATGTCACATAAGCATAATCAAGAGCTTTATTTTGCCCTTTTGCTCATTTACATAGCGGGCATTGCTGGTGTTATTCTAGCAACAAACTTGGTTCAGTTTTACATATTCTGGGAATTAATGCTAATTCCATCATGGTTGCTGATTGCCCGCTGGGGGACTTCAGAAAAAGCTCAACTAATAGCATTTAAGTATTTCATGTATACTCACTTAGGTGCTATATGTATACTTCTTGCTATTGTAGCTACATGGAGTCTTACAACAACATTTGATTTATACTCTGAAGAGATGATTAAGGGTATAGCGGCAGCTTCAACTTCAACTCTTAATCTAATAGTGGCACTCTTTATGCTGGGATTTGCAGTAAAGATGGCCTTGTTTCCGTTACATAATTGGTTACCAGATACTTACGCAGAAGCACCAGCTCCAATAAGTGTTATCCTTTCAGGAGTCATGAGTGAGTGTGGTGTATATGCTGTTGCTAGAATTCTTCTTACATTCTTCGGAACAACATTCACAGTATACTCTATGACATTTATGGTTATAGCTGTGGTAACAATGATCTATGGAGGTATATTAGCGCTCGCGCAAACAGATCTCAAAAGGTTGTTTGCTTATTCGAGCATATCACAAATGGGCTATATGTTCCTAGGACTAGCATCGGCTACAACATATGGAATAGCGGGGTCGATGTTTCACATAGTAAACCATGCCATTTTTAAGGGGCTCCTTTTCATGGTAGCAGGAGTTTTAGTGTATCAAATTGGTCCAGTAAAGGGTAGAGATATGAACCAACTTGGAGGATTAGCTGGGAAAATGCCTGCAACTGCAACAATAACGCTTATAGCAGGATTAGCAATGATGGGGACTCCACCTCTTAATGGATTCGTTAGTGAATTCTTAATATTCACAGGTGCTTTTTCAACAGGGCACTTCTTCATTGCAGCTTTAGCTGTAATATCTACTGTGATTACCGCTGGTTATATACTTTGGATGGTAAGGAAAGTTTTCTTTGGCCCACCAAAGGAGGCGTTTGAAAATGTTAAGGATCCACCTCTAACTATGTTAGCACCTATGGCATTCCTAGCATTTCTTGCAGTTCTCTTGGGATTCTATCCTGATCTCGTATTAAGAATGTTAGTTCCAGCTGCTAAAGAAATAGAAAGTTTAATCGGTGGTTAAAATGATACAAGAAGTATTATTACCCTTATTAGTACCGTTTATAGGTGCAATCATAATTCCGTTACTCGGTATACTTTTCAGAAAGATAGGACTTGAAAGAGCCAGAGATCTCATTGCTACTTTAATAGCATTGGGAACTATAGCATCCGTAATTTATCTATACCCATCTATTTCTGAACAAGGTGTGATTACATTCTATTATCTTTTTGAACCACCTACAGGTGCTTGTCTTAGAGTTGATATGTTAAGTTGGTTTATGTCTTTCGTTTTCAGCAACTTGGGTTTCCTAGTAACAATATATAGTATCACATATATGAAAAAAGATACTGGTCTTGATGAGTATTATGCACTTCTGCTGGCTTTAATCGGTGGGATGAACTTAGTGGTGTATGCAGGTGATCTATTTACACTCTTTGTTGCTTGGGAGTTAATGAGTCTCTCAAGCTACACACTTGTTTCATTCCGAAAAGAAACATGGGAACCCGTAGAGGCAGGATTTAAATATCTTGTGATGTCAGCCTTTGGGTCTGCTACAATATTATATGCTATATCACTAATCTATGGGCTTACTGGAACCCTTAATTATGAAGCTATACATCAAGCTTTGCAAGCTGCGGAAGCAAATCCATCATTTTACATAATAGTAGGTATGTTAATAGTAGGATTCGGAGTAAAAGCATCAATAGTACCACTTCATACTTGGTTGCCAGATGCGCATCCCGCTGCACCCAGCTCAATTAGTGCCATGTTGTCTGGAGTTGTTATTAAGAATGGCGTATACTGTATTTTGCGTATCCTACTTTTAGCTTTTCCAGTTACTGTTCTGGATTATGGAACAGTAATTGCTATATTTGCAGTTTTAACTATGACCGTGGGCAATATAATGGCATTGCTTCAAGAAGATATTAAACGATTATTGGCATATTCCAGCATAGCAAATATAGGATATATCTTTGCAGGTATATCCGTGGGAATGATGAGTGGTGTGGGTGAGGAGGCAGCTATATTAGGCATAGCTGGAGGTCTTCTTCATGTACTTAACCATTCCATAATGAAAGGGATGCTATTTCTTTGCGCAGGAGCGTTTATTCACGAGTTAGGTACTAGAAACCTAGAGGAACTTAAAGGTATAGGGCGAAAGATGCCTGTAACTACATTTAGCTTCTTTATAGGATGTCTGGCAATTGCAGGAGTTCCTGGGTTGAGTGGCTTTACATCCAAGTTGATGATAATATGGGGTGCAGTGGTTGGTGGGCAAATAGTGCTTGCAGCGTTAACTCTCATAAATAGTGCTTTCTCAGTAGTCTACTACCTGAGATTAATTCACATTATACTGTTTGCTAAGCCAACCAGAGAGATGGAACACGTAAAAGAGGCTCCGCTGTTGATGCTTATACCCATAGTCATCTTAACCATACAGATATTCCTCATAGGAATTGTGTGGCCAAAAGTAGTATTTGATGTGGTTGAAACTGCAGCGAAAGCGGTGCTCAAGATGTAACTCTATAAAAATAAGTATTCCATGTTAAAAAAGAATCTTTTTTATATTTATATGAGTGGTTAAGAATAGGTGATGGTTGCAGATGACGAAAGATTGTACCTACATAATAAGTATTAAGGAAATAAGCAGATTATTTGCAAGAGAGAATATTCTGGAGGTTTGGTGATATGGAAGCTTTGGCAACTTGGATTGGATTATTAATTTGTATTCTCATAGCAGTTGCATTTTATATTCTAGGAAAGAAAATAGCTCCTCCAAGCGAAGAGAATCCTGAGAAAACAGCTCCCTATGCATGTGGTGAGGATTATCCTCCTGAGGAAATTCAAGTATATATACATCACTTTTATTATATTGCATTTTTCGTAATTTTTGAAATAGCTGCTCTCATATTGGCATTATCCATGTATTCGTTATCATTTTATGTAGTTGCGGCATATGCAATTATAGTGTTTCTGATCCTCTTAAAAATACCAAGGTGGTAAAAAATGGCGTTGTGCAAACTTGTAAAATGGGCAAGAATGAAATCCCCCTGGATAATTCACTATAACTCTGGCGGTTGTAATGCATGTGACATAGAGGTTGTAGCAGCGTTAACACCTAGGTTTGATGTTGAACGCTTTGGTATTCTCCTTAAAGGTAGTCCCCGTCATGCTGACATATTAGTTGTTACAGGTCCAGTAACTAGGCAGACCAAAAAGAGACTAATAAGAATATATAATCAAATGCCAGATCCAAAATTTGTTATAGCTGTAGGGACTTGTACCATGAGTGGTGGCGTTTTTCGTGGAGCATATAATGTAGTTGCAAGCGTGGACGAAGTAATACCTGTTGATGTGTTTGTACCTGGGTGTCCACCAAAACCCGAAGCAATAATTCATGGTGTTGTAAAGTTATTAGAGAAATTGCAAAAATCTTAAGAAGGGAAGGGAATATGAGTGAGGAAACATCCTTTGAAAACGAAGTAATTGAAAGTTTTAAGAAAGTATTAGGTGAAAAGTTTGTGGATGGTTATGTTAAAGGTAAGAGACAAGTCTTTATAAAGGTAGTAGAGGATGCCTATAAAGAGGCATTAAAATATGCTCTGGAGAAATGGAGTGCATATCATTTAACAACAATAACTGGAATTGATACTGGCGAAAAAATAGAGCTTTTATATCATCTTCTAGAACCCAAAAGCAGTTTAACCATAACAATAGTAACAGAAATCTCTAGGTCAGACCCAAAGATAGACACTGTCTCAGATATCTTTCCATCGGCACTTGTTTATGAAAGAGAGGTTTTTGATCTTCTTGGAGTTATATTTAATGGACATCCAAACCTTACACACTTAGTGTTGCCTGATGACTGGCCTGAAGGAGTTTATCCACTCAGAAAGGATTGGAAACCTGAGCAAATGAAATGAATGTTATTGTGGAGGTGAAATTATTGACTGAGGAAAAAAGAATGTTTAAAATACCTGTAGGCCCACAGCATTCAGCTCTTAAGGAATTTGAAAACTTCACGTTTACTGTTGATGGTGAATTGATAATAGATGTAAACTTTAGAATAGGCTATACTCATAGAGGCATTGAAAAATTAGCAGAATCAAAGACTTATATTCAAAACCTTTATCTTTGTGAAAGAGTTTGTGGGATTTGTAGTGCAGCTCATCAAGGTTGTTATGCTCAAACAGCTGAAGCTCTTGCTGGTGTTACAGCCCCCCCTAGAGGAGTATATATCCGAACATTAATTTGGGAGCTAGAACGTATTCACAGTCACTTATTATGGCTTGGTGTTGCTGCGCATGAAATAGGATTTGACACATTCTTCATGTTAGTCTGGCGTGATCGAGAAGTTGTTATGGACATACTAGAAATGATTTCTGGAAATAGAGTTAATTATGCAATGAATACTGTAGGTGGTGTCCGTAGGGATATTTCAGATGAGCTAAAATACAAAATATTGAAGGGATTGGATATCCTTGAAGAAAGAACAAAATACTATAAAGAGGTTTGTATGAAAGAGCAAACGATTCTAGCTAGAGCTGCAAATGTGGGAATCTTAACACGTGAACAAGCTCTTAAACTTAATGCTGTAGGCCCAACAGCTCGCGCTTCTGGAGTAAATGTGGATATACGTAAGGATGTTCCTTATGGGGCTTATGATGAAGTACCTTTTAATGTGATTGTCTATGATACTTGTGATGTTCTTGCTAGGATTCTTGTAAGAGTTGATGAAACTTTAGAATCTATTAGAATGAGTAGGTGGATACTTGAGCATTTGCCACAAGGAGAGATAAGAACCAATTTTCCTCGTAGAGTTGCTGAAAATGAAGTTCTCAGTAGAGTTGAAGCACCTAGAGGAGAACTATTCTATTACATAAAGTCTAATGGTACGGATAAGCCTGAGAGACTTAAGATTCGAACTCCCACACTAGCTAATTTGCTCCCAGTTTGTGAGATGCTTAAAGGGTGTTATATCGCCGATATACCTATTGTACTTGCTGGAATCGATCCTTGTTTCGCATGTATGGATCGCGCATTATTCATAGATGAAAACTCTGGGAAAAGGTGGGTTTGGGACACCAAACAACTGAGAAAATATTCAATTAAATGGTATAAAGAGCATGGTGAGGAAGTGGTGAGAGAAAGATGGAAGCAATAGAGTTACTCATCTTAATTTTAAAAATTGTAATATTTCCAGGTGCACTTTTCTGCATTGCTTATGGTTGGTTTCTAGAGTGGTTCGATAGAAAGTTATATGCTAGATTTCAAAATCGAGTAGGGCCTTTTCTCACGGGACCAAGAGGTATACTTCAACCTTTTGCAGATTTTATAAAATTATTAGCAAAGGAAGATATTACACCAATTGAAGCCGATAAATTTGGATTTACTGCAACTCCTCTACTAACACTTATTGTTTCGCTATTTACGTTACTGTTTATTCCCATAACTTCACTATCTGGAATATTAAGTTTTCCAGGGGATCTTCTATTTGTATTATTCATTTCAACAGTATTTGGACTATTAATTATGTTTGCTGGATATTTTTCTGGCAATAGATTTTCAATTATTGGTACTGAAAGAACAGGGCTTCAGTTTATTGCCTATGAGATACCTTTTGTTCTGTCTGTAATCTCCGTAGCTCTTATTGCACGGAGTCTTGAAATAGAAAATATAGTTAAGTACCAAATAGAAACACTAGGATTGCCTTTAATAATTGCTACACCAGTTACGTTTGTCGTTTATCTCGTTGCATTTGTTATCTATCTCATAAGTTCCCTTGCCAAATTAGAGAAAGTGCCATTTGATATACCAGAAGCAGAAACGGAAATTGTGAGTGGTTGGCAGGTAGAATATAGTGGAAAGAAATTGGCATTCTTTAGGCTTGCGACGGACCTAAAAATGGTTTTTGTTTCTGGGCTTGCTGCAACACTTTTCCTTGGGGGTCCATACGGGCCATCGATTCCTGGACTTGAGCCAGTTTTTTACACAATATGGTTTATCATTAAAACATTAGTAGTAATGTTTATCCTAAGCAATCTAAGATCTTTATTCGCTAGGTATAAAATAGATCAGATGGTTCGAGGATTCTGGAAATATCTCATACCGATTGCAATATTACAAATTTTAGCTGTTGAGGTTCTTATATTTTGGGGGGTGTTTTAAATGCACTATCCTGGAGCATTAGAAAAAGAATTATTGAAACATATACCTAAGAAACCAGCTACTGAGATGTATCCCTTTGTTAAAGTAGAAGCTCCAGAGGGATATCGTGGGAAGATAGCATTTGACATACAGAAATGTATTGGATGTAGCCTATGTGCTTTGAATTGCCCATCAGGAGCAATTGAAATGGTGAAGGACGATAGAACAAAGCTTAAGAAAAAACCAAAATTCTTTTATAGCAGATGTCTATTTTGTGGTCAGTGTGAAGAAGTCTGCCCACGAAAGGCTATTAAATTAACAAGAGAGTTTGAACTAGCAGACTATGACAAGGAAAAAATGGTAATTGATGTTTAATCTCCTATTTAATAACACTTTATTTTTCTTCTTGCATACTGATAGTCAAATAAATCATCATTTTGTTATTTTTTATTAAAATGTTATTTATTAAGCATGTTATATGTTTATCAATACAAAAAAGTATAGTATTATAGCTTAATAAGTACCGTGATGCACGGTGCATTATTATGTATTATGATGTTATTATTGTAGGTGCTGGACCTGCTGGGTCGTCATTAGCTTATCTTCTACAAAGAAAAGGTGTTAAAGTACTTCTATTGGACAAGTGTCAATTCCCAAGAGATAAGCCATGTGGAGGAGGTATTACATATAGGGCCTATAGTCTTTTAGAAAATCTTGGAATGAAACTTTCTGACGAAATAATTCTTGATAAAACAAAGTCTGTATTTTTGAAGCATATAGACGGACCTGAAGTTGTATTATCTCAAGAAAATGATGTAGTGTATATGTCTTGTAGAATTTTATTAGATAACTTCCTTCTAAGTTGTGCAATAAATGAGGGTGTTAGTTTTAGAGAGAAAGAAGCAATAAAGAGTATTAAAAGAAGTGAAAACTATGTTAAAGTAGCAACTAAAAGTGGTAATATTTTTAAAAGTAGAATTTTAGTTGGAGCAGACGGTGCATTAGGAAAAGTTGCAAAGCTTGCAGGTATTAGAAAAACCTGGGAAAAAAACAGTTTTGGCTTTGCGTTTGTTTATGAAACGGAGCTAAATAAACAAGAAATTAAAAAGTTAGCTGGTGAATATAAACTACATATGTATTTTGGATTTGTTAAGCATGGATATGGTTGGATTTTTGTAAAAGGAAATGTAATTAACATAGGAATAGGGGCATTTATACATATGGCATCAAATATTAAGGAGAAGCTTAATCGTTTTCTCAAATACATAAAATTTCCTAATTTTGATTATTCAAAATTAGGAGGATCTATACTTCCTGTCGGGGGTTTAAAACGTAAAATAGTTAGCGATAATATTGTGTTAATAGGGGATGCTGCTGGCGTTGTAGATCCTATTACAGGAGAAGGTATATATCCATCTATAAAAAGCTCTGAGATTGCCTCTTCTGTGATAATAGGTGCTTTAAATGAAAGCAATTTTTCAAAAAGATATCTTTCAAAATACGAAAAAATATTGTGGGAAGAAGTGCTTCATGACCAAAAGATAGCATTTTCATTCGCGAGATATTTTTATAGTTATTCTAAGTCAGTTGTTGAGTCATTCTCCAATAACTTGCGTTATGGCAAGGATCTTCTGGATTTAGTTGCTGGGAAGAAACGATACCAGGATTTAAAATCTTACTTTGTTAAACTCCCCCTAATGATTAGCATGTCAAAATTATTATTTAAGAAAAAATTTTGAAAAGAAAGAGAAATAAGAGCGCATGCAAAAATTAAGAAATTTTGATTTTTTGAATGATAAAAAAGATTTGTTATCGAGAAGAGTCATATTGGCTCTGAGAATTCATGAATAAAATTTATTCATGATAAAATTTTACTTTCAATAAACATTTTTCAACAATTTTTTATTATCAATTTTATATATTTTGTTTTGAAATAATTTATTCTGTCGAACAATTGTGGTAGATGATGTTGCATGGGTCGAGCTGACTTACGACTTACTGAACATCCGATTCTCAAATTTGAAAGAGGAAAACCAATAACATTCTACTACAATGGAAAAAAGATGATCGCTTATGAGGGTGAACCAATTGCAATGGCATTATATGCAAATGGAGTGAAGATTTTAACTCGCAGCTTAAAATATCATAGGCCACGTGGTATGTTCTGTGCTATCGGAAAATGCTCATCATGCATCATGACAGTTGACGGAATTCCAAATGTTAGAACCTGCATTATCCCTGTTCGCGAAGGAATGGATGTCCGCTCTCAAAATGCTTGGCCGTCCGTTGAGCATGATATTTATAGCATTTTGGATCATTTTGACTTAAGCTCAGATGCTTGTACTAGAAAATTTCTAAGACCTCGCTTTTTATATAATTTCTATCAGAAAATTATTAGAAAATTCACTGGTCATGGAAAGTATCCTCTAGGAAAAGCTAAAAGAAAAGAAATACCTGAAAAAGGCCCCGAAACTATCGAAGCAGATATAGTAATTATTGGTGGAGGACCTGCTGGTCTTTCTGCGGCTCTTAGTGCAGCAAAAGCTGGATTTAGTATACTCATAATTGATGAAGGAATTCGCCTTGGAGGCCAATTGGTAAAGCAGACACATAAATTCTTTGGTTCAGCTAAGCATCACGCTGGAGTTAGAGGTTTTATAATAGCTGAACAGCTAACAGAGGAATTGAAGAAGTATGATAACATTAAAGTCTACCTTCAGTCTTCAGTCGTTGGCATATTTGAAGGTAACATTCTTAGTGTTGTAAGAGAGCAAAGAGAGTACTTCAAGGTTAAGGCTAAGAAAATTATAGTTGCTACTGGTGCTTATGAAAGAATGCTAGTTTTCGAAAATAATGATCTTCCTGGTATAATGGGTGCTGGTGGTGTCCAAACGGTAATGAACGTATATGGAATAAAACCAGGAAATGAGGCAGTGATAGTCGGCGCTGGAAATGTAGGTCTTATATTAGCATATCAATTATTGCAAGTGGGTGTTAAAGTGAAAGCAATAGTCGAAGCTATGCCGCATATTGGTGGATATTTTGTGCATGCAGCAAAAATAAGAAGATACGGTGTTCCAATCCTGACAAGACATACAGTTAAAAAGGCTATAGGTAAAAAGCATCTAGAAAAAGTTGTAATTGTTAAGCTTAATGACAAGTGGCAACCAATTCCTGGAACTGAAAAAGAGATAAAGTGCGACTTACTGTGCATAAACATAGGTCTTAAACCATCATATGAATTACTGAAAATGGCTGGTTGTGAAATGAGATATGTGAAAGAACTTGGAGGTTTTGTTGCATTAAGAAATAAATATCTTGAGACCACAGTCCCCGGAATATATGTTGCAGGCGATGTTTCTGGAATTGAAGAAGCAAGTACCGCAATTATGGAAGGACGAATTGTAGGGATTAGTGCAGCATTAAGTCTTGGTGTAACGGATAAAAAAATAGAAGAAGAGCTTATCAAAGAGCGTGAAGAAACAATGAAAGATCTTGCTGAGTTCAGATCTGGACCAACAAGTGCAAAAGTTGTTGCAGGCTTAAAAAAGGTCATGATAGGTGAGGCGTGATGAGCGGGGAAAAAGGTGATTTTAGATCAAGAGGTTATATACTTGAAGAGGAAATAATAGATATCCCGACAATAGAACACATGAAAAAAGGCCCAGTTCCAATTATAGAGGATCCAGAAGAAATACCATGTGATGCATGTGCGTATTACTGCCCATCTGGTGCGATTACTATGGAGACTTTAGTTTCTATACCACGAGTAAATTATGATAAATGTATTCATTGCACAATATGTGTGCAAGTATGCCCTGGGCTTGCTATATTCTTAGTTGATAAATCTAAATCCCCTGAAAATAAGACATGGGTTACAGTCCCTCATGAATTACTTCCAGTTCCCAAAAAAGGTGATCTAGTAAAAATTCTTGATAGAGTTGGCAACGTATTAGGCAAAGCACCTGTTGTTAGAATTTTGAAATCTCCAAAATCTGCTGGAACTTATCTTGTAACAGTTGAAGTGGACGATGAATTAGCAATGAAAGTTAGAGCCATTTTAGCCGAGTGAGGTGGGTGCTATGGTAGTTCCTAAAAAGATAGTTTGTAGGTGCGAAGACATAACCGAAGAAGAAATTATAAGAGCAATAAAGCTGGGATATACAGATATGGAGTCATTAAAAAGATTTGTAGGATTCGCTACTGGATTCTGCCAAGGGAAAACATGCATGGACCTTGTTATGGGAATATTGGCTAGAGAAACTGGACAAAAAATAGAAGAGATATCCGCAACGGTAGCACGTCCTCCTGTAAACCCTGTGTATTTTAAGTTGCTGGTGGGTGAAAAAGATGAAGAGGAAGACTGAGGTTGTTATAATAGGTGCTGGAGTTACTGGACTTGGTATAGCATACCAACTTGCAAAGCGAGGATTTAAAGACGTTATAGTAATAGAGCAACGGTATCCAAGTTTCGGAGCATCTGGTAGAAATGCGGGTGGTGTTAGACAGCAATGGGATACAGAGGAAAACATAATTCTTGCCAGAGAAAGTGTAAAGATGTTTAAAAAACTTCCACAGGAACTCGACTGGAACTTCTTTTTCAGGCAAACAGGTTATTTAATTCTTGCTTTTACAGAAGAGGAGGTTAAAAAATATAAAGAAAATATAAAGTTGCAAAATAAGCTAGGTGTGCCAAGTAGATGGGTATCTCCAGAGAAAGCTAAAGAGATAGCTCCTGTTATTGATGAAAGTAAAATATTAGGTGCAGCCTATAATCCAACAGACGGTGTATTACATCCTATAAGACTAGTCTATGGTTATTGGAAGAAAGTTAAAGAAATGGGTATTAATGTTTACATTTATACTAAAGTTACTGGGATAAAAGTGGAAAATGGAAAGATAAAAGGTGTTATTACAGATAAAGGTGAAATTGAAGCGGGAATCGTTGTTAATGCAGCTGGAGCATTCTCTAGATATGTTGCCGAAATGGCTGGTGTCGAATTGCCAAATCAGCCATATAGGCGTGAAATAATGGTAACTGAGACTCTTAAACCTATTATCAACCCCATGATAATCTCATTTCATCATGGATTGTATATCACACAAACAAACAACGGTGAAATAATTGGTGGAATGGGTAATCCTTATGAAAAACCTGGAATAAACTTTAAATCATCCCCTGACTTTTTGGAGAGATTTGCTAGAGTAGCAGTTCAAGTACTACCTGACCTACGATATGTAAAAGTTCTAAGACAATGGGCTGGATGCTATGATATTACCCCCGACCATAGACCTATACTTGGAGAAGTTGATGAGGTTGAAGGATTTATACAAGCAAATGGATATAGTGGCCACGGTGTTATGATATCACCTATGGTTTCTAAACTGATTGCAGAGTTAATTGTTGAGGGAAAAACAAGTATCCCAATTGATTCATTAAACCTAAGAAGATTCAAAGAAGGAGAAGTAAAAATGGAACATATGGTAGTTTGATGCGACATTACTCAACTTTTATGTCAAAACCGCCTTCCTCTTCTTTCTCTATTTTTGGTAATTTGATTTCAAGTACGCCATTATTATACTTTGCTGTTATTCCGCTTTTGTCTACCTCACAAGGTAATGTTATCCTTCTATAGAATTTTGCTATTCCACGCTCTCTTCGTACAATGTTCTTGTCCTTTAGTTCTTCCTCAAATTTTGATTCGGCTTTTACAACTAATGTTCTATTATCTAAAAGCTTTACCTTAATATCTTCTTTGCGAATACCGGGGATTTCCATTGTTACGTAAACGTAGTCTTTATCCTCATAAACATCCGTAAGGGGCTCAATATATCTTTCTTCCTCAATCTTTTCAGGATACTCTGGATAGTAATATCCCATCAATGAATTAATCATTCGCTCCAATTCTTTTTGAATCTTTATAATATCATCAAATATAATCGAGATAAATGTTCTAGGTCTTCTTCTCCACACAATGTATCCCTCCATTTAATCACATTTTGTGACTATTTTATTTTTAAAAATTCTGATATAAAAATTTTTCTAAAATCACAGTACTTCCGCACTAAACTTCCGCACTAATTAGGTGAAAAATCCGTATTGGTGCGAAAAATTATTTTTATTAGGATTTCGAAATTTCGAGGACTGGCGAATCTTGGTGCCTAGAAGCGTATTCATTTCGAAATAGTGCGGAAGTACTAAATCGGTTCTGCTAACTTATTGTTGGTATAACGTTCTGGGAATATGCAAAGTTTGCGTAGGCACTTGAAAAAGAGTTAGTGGAAAAGTAGCGGGAGTCATCTGCATTACCACAAGATTTATAGCATCATCCCACTACTTTCCAGCATATGCCCAACATCAACACATCATTAATTAAGCAGAAGAATATTTAAAGATCATTAAACAAAAACTCGATAATAGTCAATACTGCTCCAGAATTGACTTTGGAAATTTCTGGTATTTGGGAGAGATTATTGTTTTACTCTCCACAGTTGAACCCGGTTGAGGAGATTTGGAGGCAGTTGAAAAGGTGTTCATCGAACAAGTTATTTACGGCTTGAAGCCATAAGCGTGAGATATTGAACTTTTTCGAGGGAAGACGATATAGATTGAGATACAGATAGATATTATTTTTCTGAATGACTACGGAGCATAGCAGAGCAAATTTGGGCGTAGCCAAAGACGGAGCCACATATTCACCTATTAAGTGACCCGAAGGGGAAGGTGCGAAGCACCGCAGAATGTCCAAGCCCGCTCATTTTAAACTTTTATCGCTCGTCTTTATTTTCTCTCTTGCTATGTATATGCTTAATAATTCCGGCTATTAAATTTATTCTCGGAACTCTCTTCATATAATCCATGTATACCTTGCCAAACTTTTCTATATTTCTCCTTTCTTCTTCTATTATGGCAAAACACAGCAGAACAATTAAGATTATACCAACAATCAAGCTGATCCAATGCTGTGAAATAATAATCAGCGCAAAAATTATCAATATATGGCCCAAGAATTCAGGATGGCGAACAAAGGCATACATTCCACTTTCAACAAGAGCTCCCCTGCTAATATCTTCTTCTACACGCCCCTCCTTTCGTGATTTGCTTGACCACAATAGAAAAATAATTCCAAATGCTAAAATTATCCATCCTGCATATAATAATATCGCTAAATTAGCAGAATTGTAAAGAAAAATGGTAGATATTATCAGTACTCCATATAAAATAATATATACTATGTGACCAATTAAGTGACCAATACTTTTCTTATGCATAATTTTCATTCCTTCTGGTTTTTAATTTTGTGGGCTTGGGCATTTCACTTAATGATTATTTCACGCACTTTTTATTCGCATAACTTTCAAATCGGAAGTTAAAACGAACTTTAATAAAGTTAAATTTTATACATTTTTATGGACTTGGATATTAAAAGCTTACGCAACAGGAACGATATGAGTCGATGGGTAAAATCGTAGAAGAAATAAAGCTTAGAAAGTATTCTACTGGTACATTTGAAATTAGGCTGTTTCATAAAATAGCTATCATTAAAAAGATGAAAAACTTTAAAATTAATGGATTATATTAAAAATGTGCATATGCAAAAAAGAGGTGTTACATTATGAAGATAGCGTTAAGTACCCTACCACCAGGTGGCCTTACTGCGGTTGTAAACCCACAGTTCGGAAGGACTCCCCTCTTTACAATTGTGGATGTTGATGAGAATGGAAAAATCATAGATGTTAAAGTAATTCAAAATCCAGGAACACAAGCTATGCATGGTGCTGGGCCACTAGCAGCTCAAACAATCGCTCGAGAGGGTGTAAATGTTGTAATATCTGGAAACTTTGGCCCTAATGCTTTTCAAGCATTAGCTAACTTTGGAATCTCCGCATATATGGTTCCTCCTAATATTACTGTTAAAGATGCAATTACAATGTTTCTTTCTGGTCAATTACCTCCTGCAACTAGTGCTGGACCGGGACGTGGTCGAGGTTTTGGCAGAGGAATGGGTATGGGTCGTGGTCGAGGTATGGGTCGAGGATGGCAATCTTGGTAAAGATATGACTTCTCGATGTTGCTAAGGAGATGTCTTAATGACTAATATTATTGCAGTTAGTGGAGGTAAAGGTGGTACTGGAAAAACAACAGTCGCTGTAAATCTCGCAATTGCATTGAGCAAGAAAAAATATAAAGTGTTACTTGTTGATGCCGATGCAGACGCTCCAAATGTTCATATTCTTATGGGTGCTTCACGAGAAAAGATAAGGGACGTCTATGCTTTTCTTCCAGTTATTGATAATGAAAAATGTATAAAGTGTGGTGAATGTGCAAAAGTTTGTCGGATTCATGCTCTAATACAAGCTGGTGACCACTATCCTGTATTTTTCCCAGAAATATGTACAAGCTGTGGTGCGTGTGCCCTTGTCTGTCCAACTAAAGCTATTAGTGACGGCCAGAAATTAATGGGATGGATATACTCAGGACATGCCTACGGAGTAGACCTTTTGATGGGTGAGCTAAAATTAGGTGAGGCTTCCGCCGCTGCTGTTGTAGTCGAACTTAAAGAAGAAGTTAAAAAAATAATGGCCAACTATGATTGGGTAATAATAGATACCTCTCCAGGCGTACATTGTGATGTCTTAAGAGCGATAATAAATAGTAAGGTAGTATTAGCAGTAACGGAACCAACACCTTTTGGCAGTCATGATTTAAAACGATTGATAACGTTGACTAATGTTGTCGGAATCCCTGTGAAGATCATAATAAATAGGGCTGGAATTGTAGCTGATGAAAAAGTCATCAAAAAAGTCGCTGATGAGAAAAAATCAGAAATCATAGCCTCTATTCCCTATGATGACTTTGCGATAAGAGCATATGCTAATGGGAAACCAGTTTTAATTGAATATCCAAATGCTCCATCTAGCGTAGCTATAATAGAGATCGCTAATATTGTAGAGGAGGTTTGTAAATGACAGCAAAAGAAATAGTTATAATTTCCGCAAAGGGAGGCGTTGGCAAAACCACTTTATCATCATCGTTAGTACTAGAGCTATCAAAACATATTTCTATTGTCGCTGTCGATACTGATGTAGATGCTCCAAACCTCGGAATCGTTTTAGGATGCAATGCTGAAAGAACTATTCCAGTTCAAGCATCCGAAAAAGCATTTATTGATTTTGAGAAGTGTATAAATTGTGGTCTGTGTGCTAAGCATTGTAAAGAAGGAGCATTGGAAATAATAGATGGTAAACTGCACTTTATATACTACCTGTGTGAAGGATGTGGCGTATGCTCTCTTGTTTGTCCCGTAAAAGCGATCGAAATAAAAAGAGTGGAAAGTGGCATAATTAAAATAGGAAAGAGTAGATATGGGTTCCCATGTGTAACTGGCGAATTGTATGTAGGTGAATCCGCTTCTGGTCACATAGTAGCTTCAGCTAAGCGTTTCGCTCAAATGGAAGCTTGGAAACATAAGGCAGAGATTTTACTTATAGATGGTCCACCAGGAAGTAGTTGCCCTACAATCTCATCAGTGACTGGCTCACATTATGTTATTCTTGTTACTGAACCAACCCCTGCGGCTTTAAGTGATTTAGATAGAGCGGTTGGTATTGCAAGGCATTTTAAAATTCCTCATGGTATTGTCATAAATAAATCAGATCTTGTTCCTGAGTTCAGGGATAAAGTCTATAAATACGCTAAAACCATGAATATTGAGATATTAGGAGAAATTCCATATGATAAAAAGGTACCAGAGGCAATTGCAAATGAAAGACCAATAATAGAGTATGCTCCTAATTCACCTTCAGCTATTGCAATTAAAGAAATTGGGATAAAAGTAAGAGAAATTATTATTCATAAAATTAAAAACGCCTAATCGCGTTACGTAAACTTGACATAAAAGTAATTATCATTAGTTCTATATATTTTAAAATTAGTCTTTTCGGTTTTCAATACATCTTGAATGTCAACTTCAATGTCTCTAAGTTTATATTCAAATGGAAGTCCCGGCCAGGGCTTTTTAAATACAATTTTTTCACCACCTTGCTTATTATGATAAGTATCTATTATGACTCCTGGAATAGGCCTAAATACGGATGTTGGCTTTAATGGGACATGCTGAAATGGCGTGAAAACAATAATTCCAAGTTCCTCGCTTACAAGTGTATCAAGTATAGGCTTGTGTCCCAATAAATCATAAAGCTTTATCCACTCTTTAACAGATAATGACTTTCCTGATAATGCAACAAATCTTAAATTACTAACTTTAAAGTTTCGTGCTATATTTTCACCAGATTTTAGTAATTCTTTGATATCATCAGATTTTGTATAAAGTATAGACACATTATACTCTTGAATTAATCTACCCAATTTACGAGAAACATTATATCCATTTCCTTCATAGATAAGTGATGTCAATTTGACTAATAATGGACCAAAAATTCCATACGCTTGACCAACAATGCAATCGATATTTGCAGTACACCAGTATATATCTTCTTCTTTCGGATCAAAAACAAGTTTCATTGTTGCATAAATACCAACCATGTGGCTTCCATGTGTGTAAGTAAATACTTTGAAAGTTTTATGTCTTTCATCAAATCTTAATATTTTGTAAAGTGGAAAATTAGAATCAAGCTGCTCTGGCCACACGAATGTACTCTTATCAATTTCATATGAGTGGAATTCACAGTCTTCCCTATCTAATATAATTGGTGCTTTTGAATAGTCCTTTATTCTTGAAACAGCAATTAGTTTAAAATCTTTTTTTAAAGACTTTCTGTATTCATAAATTCTCTTAGCAATAGGGATTATCATATTTCTATGAAAAATACCATCAGACGCTATAACAACTTTAGGATTTGTTAGACTCAAAATCTCCTTGAAGTGTGTTATTGCAAAAGTAGGCTCTAATATAACACTAATAGCACCTATTCTAGCAGCAGCGAGTGAAAATGATATCAACTCCGGGATTTTTGGTAATATTATCAGAACAAGATCTCCTTTTACAACACCAATATTTAAGAGAATTCTGGATGCTTTGTTTACCTCAGAAAAGAGATCATTATATGTATATTTTTTCTTTTCTCCATCTAAACCAACCCAATAAAATGCAACCTTCTCCCCAAATCCTGCTTTAATGTTTCTATCAAGTGCATTGTATGTGATATTTGTCTTTGCGCCTAAAAACCATAGTATTTTTTTCTTAATATTATCTATAGAGAGTACGGTATCCCACGATTTAAACCAATGTAGTTCGCTAGCGATTTCTGACCAGAACTTCACAGAATCCTCTATGGACTTCTGATAAATTCTATGGTATTCGATCAAGTCCATTACTCTCACCTTTCGTTGTAGCATGTAAAAAACTTTTATATTTAAGAATGATTCACTATTAATAATTACAAATAGTTACAAATTGGTGATCAAATGTCTCTGTCTTTAACCCATAGACAGATTCTAAGGGTATTAGTTCAATTATATTATAAACATAAGAAACCAGTTACTAGCAAGGATATCGCAAGTGTGTTGAGAAAACATGATGTAACAATAAGAAATGCTATTAGTACTTTAAAAGCTCTAAATTTGATAGAGGCAAAACCAGGTCCCGGTGGTGGTTACATTCCTACGATGAAAGCTATTGAAATTATTAGAATACCTCAAACATTGTTGCCACAAAGTGCTGCACCACTTATTTTTAGAAATGGAAAGGCAACAGATCTTCTTTTAACAGATTTAGAGTTGCTCAATTTAAATAGTCCGACAGGAGATAGAGCTATAGTCAGAGTTGTAGGTGATATTTATAATCTTAAGACTGGTGATTATCTTAGAATAGGCCCAACTCCGTATTCACGTTTAATTATAGAGGGTTCTGTAATAGATAAGGATATTGAACGTGGAGAGATTTTAATTAGAATTACAACAATGGCTAGCATCCCCAAGGAGATAGTCCGTAATATCATGACTAAAGACATAATTACTGTGACTCCTGACATGTCTGTTAAAGAAGTTGCTAATTTACTTTATAATAATAAGATTCGTGCAGCACCAGTAGTCAAAGATGGGGCTTTAGTGGGTCTTGTTTCATCCACTGACCTACTAAGGGTAATATATGAAGGAAAGATAGATCTAAAAATTGGAGAAGTTGCAAATAAAAAAGTGTTAACTATTCGTGAGGATGGCGATATCCTAGATGCGATTTTACTAATGATCAAGAATAATATTAGCCGACTAATTGTAGTTGATGATGAGGGCAAAATGATCGGTATAGTTACTAGAACGGATTTGTTAAGGAAAATTGCTGGGCTGTAACAGCACTTTACTGAGTTATGCTATTTCTTGCTATATATTACATATAAAATTATTGTAAATATCCCTATTATAAAAAGGCCTATTAGTCCTCCTTCTGGGCCGTAAGCCCCTCCAGTCAAGATAGCATTGTTTATAACTTTAACTATTAATATCCCCTCTGAAGCATGTCCACTTACAGGAAGTCCAAATATTTCTCCCTCAAAAAAATTCCATGAAAAGTGAAAAGCTATAACTGTATATATTGAATGTGTCTTGAGATAAATTATTGCCAGTGCAATCCCCGCTATAAAAAGATGGAAGAACGCAATTAAATTAAATGCTGGAGTTGCCAAATGCATAAATGCGAAGAAAAAAGCTGATAATAATATGGTATCTCTCTCAGAAAATTTTAAACTTAAAACATTTACGATATATCCTCTAAAAATAAGTTCTTCAACACCAGCGGACAAGAGGGTATCAATAATCGGAATTACTAGAATATTAAGATGCGTGTAATTAATAACCCAATGAATTGAAGCAAAATTAAGCAAGATGAAAATTAAAACGATAACTGTAAGCAAAAAGCCTCCAATTATAGAATAGATAATTATTTGAAAAATTATTGCCTTAGAGATCTCAAAACCTATTGCTTTAAACGGATCAGTCTTATAACGTTTTAATGCAAGATAAACCATAATAACCGTGTGAGGTAGCAACAATGATGAATATCTCATACCTATTATTTGCAATAGGATTAAGATAGGTAATGATATTAAGGTCCAGATAACGATAAACACTATAACATCAAATAGTATTTCTACTTGGGTTAGTACTTTTGGTTCTTCGCTCATAGCCTAAAATAAATATTTTTTACATAAATTTTTGTTGCTATTCTTAAATTATTACCAGGAACTAACTGTTAAAACATCGAAAAAATAGTAATAATATTCATGATGGTAAAATTGCTCTATATTCATCCTCTGTTAAAATGCCTCTACGATAAAGAGTGTTAACAATCTTTTGAACGAGTGAGAATGTTCGCTTAGGATGGCTGAGAATATCTAAACTTAATTTCCTAAATTGTTCATCATCTATTTTTTCCACGAGAAATAATTCTAAAAGAATATCCCATCTTTCATAAGGATCATCAATAGAATTGATAAATTCTGAAATTCTATCAGAAATCAAATCTGGTGATGTTTTCAATATTAAATCAAAAACGGCAAATCTCATTTTTGCATCAATAGTCTTATCAAAAATTAATTTGTAAATGTATGGTAGATCCTCCATTGGAATTCGCAGACCCTTAAGAAGATATCTATACAAGGAAAGTAATTTAAGCCCCTCATTCTCTTCTTCTTTAAATAAGTAAAGTAGCTCGTTGCTGTCTATCTTCTCTAATCTATCTAACTCCTCAAGCAGAAGGGCTCTTACTACTATATTCTCATCTTTCTTAAAAATTAGATCTTTGTATTTAGATATATCTTCCTCACATTTAAGTAGACATAGAAATGCATCATATCTAATATGAGGCTCTATTGTTTTGTCCTCAAAAATTTTTTTCAGGAAATTTATTGACCAATCAACACATACTTTTCTTTTCTTAAAAAGCTCCAAAAATATCTTCATTTTCAAATTCAGGTTAAGTTCTTCATCAGAAATGTATTCCTTTATTTCATAAATTCTCAGAACACGGGGTATGACCCTCTCAATGATTTTCTCCTTAAACTGCCAAGGTAAAGCTGGATCTTTTAAAAACGAAAGGACTTCATCTTCGTTTAACATGCGTTGTGTATAAAGATATATTATAGCTAAATACCTAAGTGCTTGAACTTCATTTTCATTCTTCGCAATATTCATGAGGATATCGTATGCATGCGTTGGGATATCAAGTGTAACATCTTCTTCTATCAATCTCCTGATTGAGAATACTTTAACGAAAAGGTTCATGTTTGTATCTGAAAGTATACTTTCAAAAAAATATCCAAATGTAGGAGTCTTTACATCACAAAATTCTAAACATCTTATTAACGACACCGTTAAATTAATCGCCTTCCTATAATATTGATTAAGTGTTAACCCTTTTTCAATATGCATATCCTTATGTGAAACCTCTTTTATCTTTTGAAATACATCATTTCTATCTATAGCATTCAAAAGGGGTCCCCCATGCATTTCCGTGCATTTATAATAATGTCAACTGCATAGTAAATGTTTTTAAAGCCTTTGTTAACATATTTTTATATTATTTTTATTTTTATGTATATGTATATTAATTTTAACTCTATTTCCAGTACTTCCGCACTATTTTCGAAATGAGTACGCTCCCTAGACACCAAGATCCGCCTCAATCCTCCATGAATTTTCAAAATTCCCCAATAAAAAATATTCCGCGCACACACCAAAAAGTCATGTGAAAGCATCGTACGCATCAAATATTAGAATAACCAGTAGACATCACAATCACAAGTCATATTGCTATCATCACCGGCGGCGGCCAGCTCTCACGCTCACACTTGTACGGGATA